>JAFGJB010000206.1 GCA_016929295.1 Candidatus Zhuqueibacterota bacterium
GGGATCTGCGGTCAGCACGCGGTTGATCCGTTCGCCCTTTTCGCTGCTGCCGGTGGCGACGATGACCTGTCCCGCGTGCGTCGAATTGCCGATGCCAACGCCGCCGCCGTTGTGTATGGAGATCCAGTCCGCGCCGCAGACCGCATTGGCGAGCGCATTGAGCAGCGGCCAGTCGGCGATGGCGTCGCTGCCGTCGCGCATCGCTTCAGTCTCGCGGTTCGGCGAAGCGACCGAACCGCAGTCGAGATGGTCGCGCCCGATCACCACCGGCGCCTTGATGTCGCCCTTTTTCACCAGCGCGTTCATGCGCTCGCCGAACTCGGCGCGCTGCCCGAGTCCCAACCAGCACACTCGACTCGGCAGGCCGATCTGCGGCACCTGCCGCCGGGCCAGGGTGATCCAGCGATTCAGCAAGACGTCGTCAGGAAACATCTCCAGCACGAGATCGTCGAGCCGATCAATGTCTGCCAGTTCGCCGGAGAGCGCCGCCCAGCGAAACGGTCCGCGGCCGGTGCAAAAGAGCGGTCGAATATAGGCCGGCACAAAGCCGGGATAGAGAAATTGGCCTGCATCGTCGCGCACCTTCAGGCCGGCCTGTTCCGCTTGACCGCGCAGATTGTTGCCATAGTCAAAGGCGATGGCGCCACCTTTTTGCAGGTCAAGGATGGCCTGGGTCTGGCGCACGATAGAGTCGGCGGCCCGTTTTTTGTACTCGTCGGGATTGATCTGGCGCAGGCGCAGGATCTCATCCAGATCGCCCTGTGGCACATAATCCAAAAGATCGTGCGCCGATGTCTGGTCGGTGACAACATCGGGAATGATCCCTCGTCTGACCAGTTCCGGGAAAACATCCGCGGCATTGGCGACCAGACCGACGGAGAGGGGACGTTTTTGCTGCAGCGCCTGATCGATCCAGCCGAGCGCTTCATCGAGGTCAGCCGTCATTTTGTGGCAGAATCCCTGCGCAAGTTTGCGCGCGATGCGTTCGCGCCGCACCTCGACATCGAGGATGACGCCTTCGTTCATGGTCACGGCCAGCGGTTGGGCGCCGCTCATGCCGCCCATGCCGCCGGTGAGGACGAGCCTGCCGCGCAAGGTGCCGCCGAAATGCTCCTCGGCCAGAGCGCCGAGCGTCTGATAGGTGCCCTGCAGGATGCCCTGTGTGCCAATGTAAATCCATGATCCGGCGGTCATCTGGCCGTACATGGTCAGTCCGAGCGCGTCGTAGCGGGCGAAATTTTCCGGCGTCGACCAGGCGGGCACGATGTTGCTGTTGGCGATGAGCACGCGCGGGCTGTGCTCGTAGGTCTTGAGGACGCCGACGGCTTTGCCCGACTGGATCAGCAGCGTCTCATCGTCCTCCAGGGACAGTAAGGATCGGGTGATGCGATTGAATTCCCGCCAGTTGCGCGCTGCCCGGCCGGCGCCGCCGTAGACGATGAGCTGATCCGGCGCCAACGCGACGTCCGGATCAAGATTGTTTTCAAGCATGCGCAGGGCGGCTTCCGCCTCCCAGTTCCTTGCCCGCAGTGACCTGCCGCGCCGGGCGCGAATGGGCGCGCGCGGTTTCTCCTCCATGTACATCGGACGTTCTTGCATGAGCACCTCTCATCCTGTTAAACTGCGGCTTTATGAAAATGAATTCCTACCAAATATAGTCAAAACTGATCGTGACATGCAAGAGCGATTGAAATTTATTCGCAAAACGTCGGACTTTGCCAAAGATAAAGATCAACTTGGCGCGGCCTCCGGCCGCAACCAAAAAACCAAGACCGCCGAGGGCGCAGAGACACGCAGAGAAAAATTTCAAGATATTCTTTCATATACTTTTAATTGAAGAATATGAAATAAACAAAGGTCACTTTGCATGATTGGTTCAAACTCACGCAAAGTCGCTGAGCCGCAAAGGATACGCAAAGAAAACAAGTTTTTTCTTGCGATAAGCGCTCTGACAATTACTGCACATGTCAGATTGTCCTGTCGTGCTTGACGTGTATTTATTAATAAAAAACTTTCAATGTTCGGCAAGCTTTGCTAACGAAATTTATTTTCATTTTTTTCAAGAACTTGGCGTATCTTTGCGACTTTGCGTCTCTGCGTGAGGCTGAAATCCTCTTGGAACTTTAGGGGTAACGCCCTCTCTATGTTGGCATCGACGACGAGATGAATGGTGAAACCGCAGGCTTTAGCCGAATGCAATAAGGCACCTGCAACTGAGATATATTTATCACATTGGGAGCTTACGAGGATGAAGGAGAAATTGGCGAGAAAGAATGGCTGCGCTCCGGGTATGTCCGTTTCACCTACCCGGAGCACTGGCCTTTGCTACAGTATAATCCGGTTGTAAATGAGTTGTCCTCCCAGCGCCTGGCCATCGCTGCCGTGGAAAAATCCGCGCAGCCACACGGTGTGGGCCACGTTTGGCAGCAGGGCGACTCCTTTCAGCTCTACAAGCACTTCTTCTGTGCCGGCCAGCCGGATGGTCAGGTCATATAGTCCGGAAGGCTGTGCCACAAAATCGCTGTGACCTTTGAATTCGATGCGTTGGAAGAGCGTGGCGCCATCGGCGAGGGTGACATCCACAGCCGGGGCGTCGGGCGACAAATGCACAAAGCGGATCAGCGTCTCATCGCCCTGCAGTTCCGGGTAGTCGTCCTTGATGACGAGAGCGGCCAAATTGGCGCTGGCGCCGCAGGCAAAGACGCTGTAGTAATCGCCATCCTTCAGATCAATTTCTGTTTCCAGGACGGCATCGAACGTGCCCGTTGGCTTGAGAGAAACCTTGTGGCCGCCTTCATCGAGCAGCATGTAGGCTGTCGAGTTTGGATAGCTCTTATCTCCAATGAAGAAATTCTCCCCAAAGTAAACATCGACGTTGGCGAGATCGGGTGAAGCGTGCGTCACCATGATGTGGCCAAAATCCTCGATCGGATTGATCGGCAAGTCATTGCCGTCACACGTCAATAGCGCGACTGCACATAACAATAGAAATACGGTGCCAACAATTTTTTTCACCATCGCAGACTCCTGGGATAAATGAGAATGAAAAATAGTATTATTTTATTTTAACAATGCGCTGCCCGATAATATTTCATGCCCGGATTTTGCGTGCAGAGCCTGGTGGAGTCGATGGCGCGCACGAAATAGCATGATCTGCATGCCAAATGTCGAATGATAAAATTTATGGTTCATCCGCATAATGCGTACTCAACCGCCGGGAACGCCGAGTGTCGCCGAGGGATGTAAATGTGTATGATCATTCACTATCATCA
>JAFGJB010000207.1 GCA_016929295.1 Candidatus Zhuqueibacterota bacterium
GAGTGCGGCAATGTGTGGGGCTACCAGGGCAGCACCGGCGATGTGGACTGGAGCTGGGACTATCATCGCATGCTCAACGAGTTCCGTCGCCACCCGAAAATTGCCGGCTGGCTCTATACAGAGCACCACGATGTGATCAACGAGTGGAACGGCTATTATAAATATGACCGATCGCTCAAGTACACCGGCTTTGAAGAGCTGCTGCCGGGCATGCGTCTGAATGATTTGCACTCCGAGTTTTATATCTCGACCGGCCAGGATATCTGTCACGAGGCGGCGCCCGGCGAGACGGTGCGCGTGCCGATTTATGCCTCTTTCATGACCGACCGGGTGGCGGAGACGCTCATTCTGCAACTCGATTTGTCCGGCTGGGACGACCTGGGCGAATTTGAAAATTATAGCCGGCAACTCATCTCCGTCCCCGGCGAGCCCTGGCTGCAGAAAGAGTTCGAGCCCGTCGCTGTCACCTTACCGGAGGAGAATGCTGTCTGCATTCTGGGCTTGACCCTGCAGGACGGCGCCGGCGCCGTCCTGCAGCGCAATTTCACCACCTACGTTGTCTCCGGCGGCGCCGCCAAACGCGAAGAGATGCGCGCCGCGCAAAACAGGGGAGTCAAGCTCATCCGCTTTGCCCCCGCCACTTTTTCCGCTGCGCACTGGTCCGAGAAACAGTGGACTGTTTTTGACGGACTGAAAGTGAACGGCGCCGGCTCGGGCTATTTTGAATACCGCATTAAATGGCCGGATCTGGCGCCCGAGCAGGTCGCATCAGCGGCGCTCAAATTCGAGGCGTCGGCAAAACAGCTGTTCGGCAAGGATAAGGGCGCCCGGGTCGGCGGCGACTATATGCGCGGCAAAGGCACCTTTGACAACAGCGCCAACGCCAACGCCTATCCGATGACCGACGAATACTGCTACCCCTCAGCCGTGCGCATTCGCATCAATGGAGAATCGCTCGGTGTATTCGATCTCGCGGATGATCCGGCCGATTCGCGCGGCGTTCTCTCCTGGCACGCGCAAAAACAGGATGGCAAGTTGCAGGAGGCCGGATCCTACGGCTATCTCGTCAGCGCCAATGTACCGCCGGCCGTACTGCAGCGCGCCCGGCAGCAGGGCGAGTTCATCATCCGTTTTGAAGTGGATGAAAGTTTGCCGCATGGCCTGGCCCTCTATGGTGAGAGATTCGGACGCTACATGCTGGATCCGACGCTTGTCTTTCAATTAAAATGATGCAAAGAAGTTATAGAAACCTTGATTTTAAATCACCCGTCGGCAGCAAGCATGCATCCTTCTTGCCGAATATTCTGTAACGGTAGCGCGCGACGAGGTCATACAGCCAATCACGCATGAATTTCGGCAGGATGGCGCCAGCCTGCAGCAGCGGCCAGGGCATTTTGAGGTGTTTGACGATGCGCAGGAAGGCCGTCGATCTGATGAAGGGACGTCCATCCTCGATATAGACGATGGTTTTATAGTCATCGGTCGGCATGCCGAGCTGTTGCAAAAGCGTCTTTCCGCGCCTGGACTGAATCCAGGCGAATTTGAAAACTTGCTTCTCATCGTATTTATAGACAAACTGGAGAAAAGCGGAGCAGAGGTTGCAGACGCCGTCAAAGAGAATGATTTTAGCATGGGTGTAGAGCAGCGAATCTCGCTGGTGGTGGGTATTTTCCGGCCGCGCCGGACTGCGCCGCAGACGCCACCTGCGTTCGTCAACAAAAAGCTGCCGAGCTCGATAGAGATTCCTGTTCACTGTCAGAGAAAATGTGCTGCGATCCTGCGTCAGGAATGTGTAGATAATGTCCGCGCATTCTGGTGACTGCAAATAGCCAAAGATAGAGTGCGGATTTGTCGCGCCCTCCCAGACGTAGCGGTTGTCTACAAAACGATCCACTGCGGTGACGCCCTTCTGATTGGGAGCATAGTCGTCGGCAAGAGTTGGATCAAGCGCTACGATGTCGTTGAGGTCGGATAGATTATACCAATGCTCCACATTGTCAGGCGTCCTCAGTTTATCGACGACCGGATTGGCAGCGGTGAACTTGGACATGATAGTCGGCTGGCCCAGGGGGCTGCCCATGGTGACCAGGGTGTGCACGTGAAACGGATTGTCCGGTTGCGTCAGCAGATCATAAGCGACGATGGAGCCCATGGAGTGCGCCAGGATCATCACTTTTTTGCGGCGATATTTTAGCAGCAGCTGTCCCAACCTCTCCAAAATCACATCCCTGATCGGCCGATCGGACGCCTCTCTGTAACCGGTTGCGTTGCGCAGATAGACCTCCAGATCGTGAAAGCGTGAGTGAATGAAGCGATCCGATATGCCTTCAAAGCTCTGCAGAATGCGATCATTGTGAAAAAGCTGATTCGATAGTTTTTCCAAACGCTCGAGACGTTTCTGCCGTTTCATGTCAGGGATGGCCGGAGAGGAATAGTCGATTTTTTTGTACGGATTTTTCATATAGAGCGGCGCATCGGCATCGGTGAGGAAAAGATTCGAAGGCTGCTGGTAGAGCAAATCGACCCAATATAGAAGCTCAAAGCGGAATGGCAGTTGCGGTTGCCCGATATTTTCAAAACTGTCGCGTATGGACACGACCCACCAGTCCTTCAGTACGCGCGCCGGCGGCTTGTTTCGCAGCCCATGTATTCCGATGATGACCCTGTCCACAACGCTCTCTGCACTATAATTCAGTCGAAATTTAACTTTTTTCGCATTTATTGCAACAAGAAATTGGCAAAAAGCGTCAGAGAGTACAAGAATTACTTGAATAGTTGATAAACTATTTTTAGCTTTGCAGAAAAATGAAGGAATGGATGAACTATGTCAAACCTGCATAAACCATTAGCCAGAAATGTGCTTATCAATGTCGCCGCTTTAATGATCATCGTAGCGGGATTGCGGACCGCCAGTTCCATGGTCGTTCGATTGCTGCTGGCTTTTTTCATCGCTTTTGTCTTTGGACCACTCTTTTTTTGGCTCACCAGAAAAAAGGTCCCAAAGGCGCTCTCCATCATCATCGTGCTTTTGGTGATCGTTGCATTCGGAAGCGTGCTCGGCCTTCTCATCGGTTCCTCGGTCAACGACTTTACCGAAACCTGGCCGGTCTATCAGGACAAGTTTGTCAAAGTGGTGAGCAGCACGATTGGGTATCTGAATGAAAGGGGCGTTGAGATACCGCGCGAGACCGTGTTGGAGGTGCTGAATCCCGGGACGATCATGAATGTGGTGGGCAGCACGCTCACCACCCTCACCGGCATGCTGAGCGATACTGTTTTTTTGTTGATCACGGTCGTTTTCGTCCTGATGGAAGCGGTCGGATTGCCGCTCAAAGTGACAAAAATCTGGGGGCGCGATTCGCATACCATGAAAGAATTGAATCGTTTCGCCGATATCATGCAGAATTATATCATCCTGAAAACCCTCATCAGCCTCGCCACCGGCATCTTTGCCGCCATCTCCATGATGATCGTCGGCATCGATTTCGCCCTGCTGTGGGGTCTATTGGCCTTTCTGCTCAACTATGTGCCGAA
>JAFGJB010000208.1 GCA_016929295.1 Candidatus Zhuqueibacterota bacterium
ATCATTTGTCGATTTATCAATCTATAATGCAAAAGGGCAATTGGTCGATTGTATTTGTAAAGAGACACAAAACGCGGGACGCCATACGTATAGATGGAATCCTAATGGAAAAAGCACGGGCATATATTTCATAAAATTGACAGCGGAGAATTATACTGATATTCAGCGATGTGTTTATTCACAATAAAGTTAAAAGAGGGACTGTATCATAAGTCAATCGAATGTCATCCCGAGCGGAGTCGAGGGATGTTAAATCCCACAATCACAACATGCTTCGACTCCGCTCAGCATGACAGGTCATCACATTAGCGACTTTTGATACAGTCCTATAATAATAAACAAGCCATGCAATTAAAATGTAAAAAACGCAATTCTGGTCATAGTTGGTCAAAAACAACTGTTTTGACTATTTGCCTTAGCTTGATGTTGTTGTTTTTTATTTTAATCACAAGTTGTAAATCGAAGGAATCGATTGGAGCGAATAATATAATTGAATCAGAATATTCAGAAAAAACTGATGAGATGGTCGACCATCTGACAACCGATAATTATATCAGCGATATTGTAAATCACCCTGCATTTAAAGAATTTGGTGAGTTATTGTTAACTCGTGACAATAATGCTGCATTTTATGGCACGCAACTTTTAAATGTGGGATCACTCATGCCGTATCACAGCCATGTGGAACCGCTTATTGTCCTTGCTGCAATAAACCATATGATAGACGAGGTAAACGATGGCAAAACAGTATTTTACGATTTCTATAGCCATGAGCAAAAGCAGCAAGATCCGGGCAAAAAGAATACCGGGCTATTTTTCTTCCGGGGTAAACCGGATGCTCCATTTGCCCTAGTCTGTCCCGGAGGAGGTTTCTCCTATGTTGGTTCCCTTCATGAAGGATTTCCACTTGCGTTAGAAATAAGCAACAAAGGGTATAACGCTTTTGTTATCCGATACCGCATTGGCAGTGAGCAGCTGGCTACCGAAGACCTGGCGGCAGTGATAGCTTATATCTTCCGCAATGCTGAAACTCTTGGAGTGAGCACAAATGACTATGCACTCTGGGGCGGATCTGCCGGGGCCAGGATGGTTGGTGATATAGCTTTAGACGGAGTATCCGCTTATGGAGGCGGCAATCTCCCAAAACCAGCTACAGCCGTCATCGCCTACACCGGACAATCAACCTATTCAAGTGATTTCTCTCCGGCTTTCATTACCGTAGCTGCTAACGATGGAATAGTTAATGTTAATACGGTGGAAACGCGTGTAGAGAATCTTCGTAGTGCGGGCGTGGAGGTAGAATATCGCAGGTATGAAAGTGCAGGGCATGGTTTTGGACTTGGCACAGGAACCGATGCCGAAGGATGGATAGAATACGCTATTACATTTTGGGAAAGTTATTTGGCCAAATGAAAGAGGAAATGCACAAGGGAGGAGCTGCAGTAAAGTTTGTTAAAGTAAGGAGAGAAGCAATGAATTTGAAGTGTGGCGTTAGGATAATTCCTCTGATCCTGTTGGTTTTTATGACGGTCGTTTTTGCTGCAGACTGGCCGCAGTATCTTGGGCCCAACAGGGATGGCACATCGCCCCAGAAAAGCCTGTTGCGCACATGGCCGACAGGTGGCCCTGAGATTTTATGGAGCGTCACTGTTGGGCGAGGCTACGGCGGCCCCGTGGTTAAAGATGGCAAAGTCTATTTTCTCGACCGGGACGATGAGGTCGGCGACACCATGCGCTGTTTTGATTTATCAACAGGCAAAGAGCTGTGGAATTTTGCATACGAGGCTCCCGGCTCGGTTATGTTTCCCGGCTCGCGCAGTGTGCCGATTGTGGACGGCAACTCTGTTTATTCATGTGGCCACAACGGCGACCTCTATTGCATAGACATCAATACGCACAAACCTGTGTGGAATAAAAACATCTGGACCGATTTTGGCGGTGATCGCCTGCCGATATGGGCTATCACGCAGTGCCCGCTTGTCTACGGTGATTTGGTCATCTTGTTATCGCAGGCGCCTGATGCCGGCGTGGTCGCCTACAATAAACTCACAGGCGCGGTCAAATGGAAAACAGCCAATCTGGGTAACGAATCGTATGCCAGTCCTGCAGTTGTTAAAATAGACGGCAAAGATCATATTGTCGTGGTTATTTCATCGACCAATCCCATAGGACATCGAGAATTGCCACAAACTCTGGGCAAAGTTGTCGGCATAGAACCTGGCACGGGCAAAATCCTCTGGGAATATGACCAGTGGCATTGTCACATTTCGGTGCCAAGCGCGGTTGATGCCGACGATAACAAAGTGCTTGTTGTGGGCGGATATGAACTCGGCACCGTTATGATTAAGGTCGAAAAAAAGGCGGATGGCAGTTATGGCACGACTGAACTTTTTAAAACCGAAGAATTTGGCGATCAAACCAAACCGCCTTTATTACTCGACGGCTATTTTTACGCGCAGTACGGGACCAATAGTCGGCGTGACGGTCTGGCGTGCATGAGCATGGACGGCGAGATCATGTGGAAGACAAAACGCGATCCCGATTTCAACAAAGGCAGCATGATTTTGGCCGACGGGCTGATTCTGGCTACCGATGGGAGAAGGACATTGTATTTGATCGAACCGAATCCATCCGGATTCAAACCGCTCGCCTCCTCGGAATTGCTGGCCGAAGCCGGGACAAACAGTGAGGGCATAGCGGCACGAATTGGCGGTTCAACCCAGAATTGGGCGCCTATGGCTCTAGCTGACGGCAAACTGCTGATCCGGGATCAAAGCCGGATGATGTGTGTCAAGGTTGCTGATTAGGAATATTTTGACGTTTTAAGAATCATTTTCTTTGCTGTGTAATGAGAAATAGTAACAGGTTTCTCATTACTCCTCCAGCCCCCGGGACCTCTCATCCCGGGGGTGTTTTTAACATGAATCACTGCCGATTTTCAAACAGCCACACCCCCGGTTCGAGATTCCAGGTGAAATAACTTTGATTGCTTCATCAGATCAGCAAAACCAAGGATAATCTCATATTAGATGACAGTGACGGATTCGAAACAAATTTGTATCAATCACTGTAGCAAAGAAGATTTCCAGGCAGCGTCTGAATGAGAAACCCAAAATGTGAGGTGAAAATGAAACAAGCGTTCTTGATTCTTTTCGTTTTATTCATTAACATGACCGTACTAATGGCTCAATATGAAATCAAAGACGACGCCGAGAGATCTGTTTTTCCGTGGCCCGAAGGCAAACGATGCGCCGTCAGCCTGACTTTTGACGACGCCCGTCTCTCACAAATTGATCTTGGTATTCCTCTATTGAATAGATACGACGTCAAAGCAACGTTTTACATCTCGCCGGAGGGCTTGCTCGAACGACTCGACGGCTGGCGAAAGGCGGTCGCCGCCGGCCACGAAATCGGCAATCATACCATGACCCATCCCTGCACCGGCAATTATGCCTTTTCGCGCGACAATGCCCTGGAAGAATATGACCTCGATCGTATTGGTGTGGAAATGGATGACGCCGGCAAATTTATCCTCGAACAACTGGGTGTCGAGGCACAAAGCTTTGCTTATCCCTGTGGACAAAAATTTGTCGGCCGCGGCACGGAAGTGAAGAGCTATGTCCCGCTGGTCGCTGGTCGCTTTCTCACCGGCCGCGGCTGGCTCGGCGAAGACGCGAACGATCCCTGGCAAGGTGATTTTTCCCAACTGCTCGGCATGGAGAGCGATGGCAAATCTTTTGAGCAATTAAAAATCCTCATCGACAAAGCGGCGGCAGAAGGCCGATGGCTCATTCTCGCCGGACACGAGATGAATGACGCCGGCCATCAGACAACTTTGCTATCCGCCCTTGAGGCGCTGTGTGACTACGCCAAGAATCCGAGCAATGGTATCTGGATTGACACGGTGAGTGAGATCGCGACCTATATTCAAAAAAATCGTCCGTCTGGAAAATAAGTAGAACCGCCGAGCACGCCGAGACCACGGAGGGAAAAAGGTGTATTTTTCCAATGCGTTTTTTATTGCAGCTTGATCATTTTTCTGCATTGTGAAAAATCATCCATCACGAGGCGATAGACATAGAGTCCACTACAAGCCGTCGCGTTACTATTATCGCGTCCATCCCACACGTGACTGTAGACGCCGGCGCTCCGCTCACCATCAACCAGCGTACGGACCAATTCGCCTCGCAGGTTATAAATCTTTAAACTGATATGACTGTCATGTCCGACAGAGTATTGAATGATTGTTGCTGGATTGAACGGATTGGGATAATTCTGCTGCAGAAAGTCGGTTGCGGACACAGTCGGTGAATTCTTCACCGCCGATGGACCATAATCGAGGAATCCCAACATGATGCGATTGATGGCCGGACCCGGATGTTGAAAATTGAGGCGGAAATCAGCGCCGTCATTCTGACGTCCGCCCATGTAGCCGTCGGATACTTCCCATGTATATGTTCTGAAACAATCCCAGCCTTTTCCTTGAATCCATGCCGTGTCTTTATAAGGTTCATTTTCGCTATCATACTGCAGACGCATGGGCGATTGATAGTCAGAATCATAATATTCCACCGATATAAAATATTCCGGGAAATTCCCTTCAAATATTTCATCATCATCAATATCGCAATAAATGTATTGAGATTCTTCTGTGGTGATAATACATTCTTCATCATCAATGACAACAATTTCCGTCATACTGTCACCACTCCGAATCATCTTTTGCGCTATCAATCCTTCTTCATTGATTTCACCAAAATTAATATAATAGTCGACGGGCGCGACACGGACGACATTGATTGTCATCGTGTCCGCACATTCAAGTCTAAAGTCCGCGTTATATTTTTGTCTATCCGAGAAATAAGAGTCTTCAAGGTAAAAGATGGCTGATTTCCAGGTATTTGAGCCGGTGGTTTTGATCAGCGCCTCGGATACTTTATTTGCATCATCTATCGAATCGTAGATGAGTACAATCTCTCTTGCGGACGCATCATAATATTCGACGTTAATGATATCGGATGTATAGCTTGGGCGTTGATAGAGTTTTTCGTTATCAATCGCAAAATAGATCGCCTTGCCAACACTTTGAACACAAAATTCGTTTCCGACACGACCGCCGATGATTTCCCCATCACTGCCAGGACTATTGCCGACATTCTGCATATATTTCGCCCTGGTCGTGATGCCAAAATCTAGATAAATTCCCTGACTGAATGCGTCTGTGAGCAGGGGGAAGATGAGGAGCATTGTGGTGATAAAGCTGGCATGTTTCGGCTGGTTGTACATAGATTTCTCCCTCTTCTTGCTCATTTGTCCTGGTGACAAATTATATATCGAACTTATATTTGATTGAAAATTTTACTATTATAAGCCGTACTCGATAACGTTTTATATCTCTAGCCTTTGTGCGGGTGTATTTTCCAGGCTAGTCAATGCCATAATAATTTACTACAATATTTGAGATTTATCGAGCTTTTTTTCAGCCTTCTAGTCGGGCAGCAGAGAGATGGACTGCAAAAATCTCAAGTATGAATGGCACAATATTCATGAGACGAGTAAAAACCCGGATGATCAATCTCCCATAAGGCGCTTGTGTAATTCATCACAGAGATCCTGGCGTGGCTTTTAGCCGCAACTAGTATACTGCAGGCACGTAGCATTGCTTGCACCTTTCAGAAAATATAAACCGCAGAGATACTATGTTAAAGAACAGACAATAACAAAGTAGTTTCGTATCACAAAAAAAATAGTGAGCATTCAACGCAAAGGCGCGGAGCTCGCAGAGAACACGCAGAGAAGAACTAATATTAACTTGTCTCAGTCATCCCTATTCTCCAAAACAACTCGGCGGAACTTGGCGATCTCGGCGGTTTAATAAAATTTTCGCAACCTTGTAGAGTGTTCATGTTAACTTTGCTAATAAAAGACGATCTTGGCATCGTGTAGTACAAAGACCACGAGGCTCATAAAAAAACAGATGGCTGGCTGCAATGAAAATTACGCTGTTGTGAAAATTGATCTGAAAATCTGGAGACGGATGTGACGCTCACTACATTTGAAATCGCCGTTTTCATCGCTTATCTGACGGCCGTGATCCTCATCGGCTTCATCTCGGGCCGCAGGGGCAAGCGCAGCACAGCGGATTTCTTTCTCGCCGGCCGCGGTTTGCCGTGGTACGTCATCGGTTTTTCGCTCATCGCCTCCAGTATCAGCTCCGAGCAGTTCATCGGCGAAGTGGGATGGGGTTACAAATACGGCATGGCGGTCGCCAATTGGGAGTGGCTGGTGTGGCCGGCGCAGGGATTGTTGCTCTTTTTCTTTCTGCCGGTCTATTTGAAAAATCGAATTTTCACCATACCAGAATATCTCACCCGGCGGTTCGGTCGTCTCGCCGGCTCAACTTTCGCGTTTGTCTGTATGATTCAGTATCTCGTCATCAATCTGCCGCTGGTGTTGTACTCTGGCGGATTTGCCTTGCATAAAGTCTTTGGCTTGAATCTGCAGGCGGCGATATGGATCATCGTGCTGGCCGCCGGATCGTATACGATCTTTGGCGGTCTCTCGGCCGTCGCCTGGGTGGATTTGTTCAATGGCGTACTTCTCATTGGCGGCGGCTTGCTCGTCTTCTTTCTTGGCGTGAATGCCGTCGACGGCGGCTTGCCGGCTATCATCGGCAGTGGATCGCGCGCCCATCTGATCCTGCCAGCCGATCACCCGGAGCTCCCCTGGACCGGCATACTCGCTGTTGCATTTGTGATGGGTGGATATTATTACTCGACCAACCAATTCATTACCCAGCGCTGTCTTGCGGCAAAAAATATCTGGCATGGCAAGATGGGCGTTGTTCTCGCCGCTTTTCTGGCGATACCGCTGGCCCTCAGCGTCACCTGGCCGGGCATGATTGCCTATGCGCTCAATCCACATCTCGCCCATCCGGACGATGCCTATCCGTATCTCATCAAGACGCTGATACCGGTTGGCTTACGCGGCTTTATGTTCGCCGTGCTCATTGGTGCGATTTTATCCACCATCGACTCGCTGATCAATTCCACCTCCTCCCTACTCACCATGGATATTTATAAAGGACTGATAAAGAAAAAGGCTGCGGATCGCCATCTTGTCATCTTCGCCCAGCTGTCGGGCATTCTGTTGTTGATATTCGGCGCCCTGTGGTCGCCGATGGTCGGAAAATTTGGTTCTATCTTTTCCTATGCGCAGGACTGCTGGGCG
>JAFGJB010000209.1 GCA_016929295.1 Candidatus Zhuqueibacterota bacterium
CGCGCGGCCAAAGAGGCGGGCATGCGCTACGTCGTGTTCACCACCAAACACCACGATGGTTTTTGCATGTTCGACAGCAAAGAGACGGATTATAAAATCACGGACGCAGCATGTCCTTTCAGCGCAGATCCGCGAGCCGATGTCACCAAAGAAATCTTTACGGCGTTTCGCGAGCAGGGTTTGTGGGTCGGCGCTTATTTTTCCAAACCGGACTGGCACAGTGAATACTACTGGAACCCCTATTTTCCGCCGCTGGACAGAAACGTCAACTATGATCCGCATGAGTATCCGGACAAATGGGAGAAATTTGTCCAGTTCACCCACAACCAGATCATGGAATTGATGACTAATTATGGCCAGGTCGACATATTATGGCTGGACGGCGGCTGGGTCGCTGCAAAACCGGCCGAACAGGTTGTGAATAGCTACCTGGGGCAGATGCGAGGCATCGGATCGGGATTCCTCAAAAGCCGGACAGTGAATCAGGACATCCGCATGGGTGAGCTGGTCGCCAAGGCCAGAGAGAAGCAGCCGCAGCTCATTGTGGTGGACCGCGCCGTGCCGGGCGTGCATCAGAATTACTTGACGCCGGAGAACAGCGTGCCGGAAAAAATGCTACCCTATCCGTGGGAGTCCTGCATCATCATGGGCGGCGGCTGGTCTTATGTGCCGAATGCGCACTATAAATCTGCCCGCGAGCTGGTGCACCTGCTCGTCGATATCGTCAGCAAGGGCGGCAACCTCTTGCTCAACATCGGGCCCGGGCCGGACGGTACCTGGCATGACGAGGCCTACGATCGGCTGGAGAAAATAGGCGACTGGATGGAGATCAATCAGCAGGCCATCTACAACTCGAGACCGCTCGCACCCTATAAAGAGGGCAGAGTCTGCCTGACGGCGCAGGAAGATGGCACGGTCTATGCAATTTACCTCGCGGATGAAAATGAGCGCGCGATGCCGTCAAAGATCTGGCTCTCCTCCCTCGCTCCCGCTGCAGAGGCGACACTGACCTTGCTCGGCCACGATGGTGCGCTGAAATGGGAGCGCGTCGGCAATGGCTTTGTCGTCTCCATCCCGCCATCGGCGCAAAACAAGCCGCCCTGTCAGTATGCCTGGACGATCAAGATATCAAAGCTGAAAGGGGCTGAATGAAAATTGACCTGCTGCTGCCGGCAAGGACGGCGGGTGCGATTACCTCGATTTCACATGATAAATTGAGATGACTGCATATGGGAAAAGTGTTAGTGCTCTATTACAGCGAGGACGGGCACACCGAGAAAATGGCGCGGTTGGTAACTCAGGGGGCCGGCCAGGTGACACAAACAGAGGTCAGGTGCAAGTCCATAGCCGACGCCAGTCGCGATGATATTTTCTGGTGCGATGGCCTGGCGCTCGGCTCGCCGACGCAACTGGGCACAGTGGCCGCGGCGATGAAAAAATTCTGGGAAGAGCTGCTGCCGGATTGGCAGAAACTGGACGGCAGGATCGGCTGCGCCTTCAGCTCGCAGGGAGGCTGGGGCGGCGGCGCCGAACTGACCTGTCAGGCGCTGCTGACCATTTTGATGAATTTTGGCTTTTTGGTGTTTGGCGTCACCGACTATGTCGGAGATCAATTCACCGCCCACTATGGTGCGACGCAAGCGGGTGAACCCAGGGAAGCCAAGGAAAAAGAGGCCTGTCAGCGTCTGGGCAGACGTCTCGCCGAGTGGATCGCAGTGTATGCAGATGGCCGGCGAGAGTTGCACCCGCTCAAGGGTCTGTATAAAAGAAATCCGTGGGATTGATGAGGAGCAGCGACATAAATTCTCCTGGAGACAAACATCATTTTGCCAAATGGCTGCAGATCGCACTCTTGTGTGCATCGTTATTTCTGTTTCCGTCCTGCCCGGCCAACGCCCATAGTGGCCAGGTGACCAACGTGCACGATCCGTGCATCATCACCTGTGGTGATTATCACTATATTTTCTCCACCAGCGGCGGCATCGCCATCAGGAGATCGCGCGACCTGCAGCGCTGGCACTATGTCGGCGAGGTTTTCAGGGAAATTCCCGCCTGGGGCACGCGTGAAGTGGCGGGGGTCAGCAACATCTGGGCGCCGGATATTTTCTATCACAAAGGAACATATTATTTGTACTATTCCTTGTCCACTTTTGGCAGCAATCGCTCGTGCATCGGTCTCGCGACCAACAGCACGCTCGATCCGGATGATCCCGACTATAACTGGATCGATGCGGGCAAAGTCATCGAATCCAATTCCTCTGATGTTTACAACGCTATCGATCCGAACATCTGCATGGATGCACAGGGGAAGATATGGATGTCCTTTGGCTCCTTCTGGAGCGGCATCAAGATCGTCGAACTCGACTCGAGCACCTGGAAGCCGCCGAATGACCGATTGCAGTCGATCGCCAGTCGCGGCGGCGATGCCATCGAAGCGCCGTACATCATCTTCAGAAACGGCTATTACTATCTGTTCGTCTCCTTTGACCTGTGCTGCCGGGGCGTCAACAGCACCTACAGGATCATGGTCGGCCGTTCGTCGAAAATCACCGGCCCCTTTGTCGATCGTGACAGGAGGACGATGCTCAACAGCGGCGGACATCTTGTGCTCCGCGGCGACGAGCGCTGGCGCGGCCCCGGTCACTGTGCCATATTTTTGCAGGAGGATGCCGACTGGCTTGTCTACCACGCCTATGACGCGCAGAATAATGGTGTGCCGACATTGCGCATTACTCGGTTGGACTGGGATGCCGACAGCTGGCCGATCATAATGGAGAACGCCGGCGTGCAGCAGGAGGGTTCGATTCGCCGATTGGATGGCTTTTTTCTCCGGCAGAACTATCCGAATCCGTTCAATTCCTTGACAAAGATCGCTTTCGACCTCGGCATGAGCGGCTATACGACGCTCAAAGTGTACGACATCAACGCTCGAGAGCTGACAACTTTGGTGGAAGAAACACTGCTTCTCGGTCACTATAACGTGCCTTTTGACGCCAGTGGTTTCCCTCCCGGCGTCTATCTCTATTCCATGCAGACAAATGCATTCGTGGAGACAAAAAAAATGGTTGTGCTGCCCTGACCGCACAATCAGGCTTATCCGGAAAAAGGGAGAGATTCTGGCGAATCCCTTGCATTCGTCTCGTTGCCAGCGCTTCATCGTGAAAATGGGCCGGAAAAGTGTATAATTCCTTCATTGCTTTTCTCATCGATTTCGTCTACATTTTCGAATCCAATAAATTTTCACATCTCACTCTATAAACCAAAGATTCTGCCATGCAAACAAACCTGTTCAAAATCGTGACGACCATGGACGAGCTGCTCAAAGCGTATGCGGTGCGCGCCATCGTCTTTATCGGCGAACAAAAGTGTCGCTACGCTGAGGAGATCGATGAGCACGAACACAGCTGCATTCATATTCTGGGCGAGCTGGACGGCGAACCGATCGCCGCCGCACGCCTGCGTTTCCCCGGTCCCTATGCCAAGCTGGAACGCATCGCGGTGCGACAAGAGTGGCGCGGCCGGGGAGTGGGACATCAACTCGTCGACTATATGATCGAGGAGAGTGTAAAACGCGGTTACACCACGTTTAAAATGCATGCACAGGCGCAACTCGTCGATTACTACGCGGCACACGGATTTGTCCGCCATGGCGATATCTTTGACGAGGCCGGCATCGATCACTATCTGATGATTCGACACGACGATGTGTCGCAACAGGATAGATAAAGCAGTCGTCATTGAAGCAAAATAGAGCCTCAAAAATTGCAGGACTGTATTGCAGAAAATCATAGAAATTTAAAAATAATATAGCTATATTATGCAATTCTGCAGTGGGCACAAAATCAACATGGAGAAAAAAATGAAAAAAGTAGCGATTCTGAGCGCCTTCCTTCTCGCCCTGTTCGTGGGATGTGAAAAAGCGCCAGAGTTTCCGTATCCAGCCGATTCAGAGCAGTATCAATTCTTCCAGACTTTGAGCGATTCTCTTGGCATGAAATATTTGAATCCGCAAAAAGCCGTCGAACTCATCACCACAAAGGATTTTTCCGTCTGGACGTTTGATATCATGCCGGGACTCTATACCCGATTCAAAAGATTTCAAAACAACCTGACCAGCTTCCCTGCTGACCAGCTTCGCATGACCCTCGAGCAAGGCGCACAGAGCGAAGCGGAGAAAAAGCTGTTGGCACGTCAGGCAGAACAACAGGGCATTGCGCCCACTGATAGCGCCGTCAACGGCCAGTTGGAGCGATATTATCAGAGTCGCGGCGGCAAAGAAAACTTTGTCAAATTCATCGAGCAGCAGGGATTCACCATGGACTATGTGGAGAACGATGTGCGCACGCAAATGGCGATCCAGGAATATGTCAACGACTACCTCGATAACCACATTCAGATCACCGAAGAAGAAATGCAGTCCGCTTACGCAGAGGACAAATCGGCGACGGTTCGACACATCCTGTTCAGAACGCGGGGAAAATCGGACGAGGAAAAAGCGGAGATAAAAAAGAAGGCGGAAGAAATTCTCGCCCGCGCGCAGGCCGGAGAAGATTTTGCCGCTCTGGCGACCGAATACACTGAAGATCCGGGCTCGAAAGAGAACGGCGGTTTGTACGAAGATTTTCCGCGCGGCCAAATGGTGGAGGCATTCGATGAAGCATCTTTCACACTGCCGGTCGGATCGATCAGCGATCTGGTCGAGACGCCACATGGCTATCACATCATAAAGATTATCGATCGTAAGAAAGAAGACAGACCGTTTGAAGAAGTCAAGGCGCAGCTGGAGAGTCAGCTCAAAGAAAAACAGCGTCGCGATACTTACGAAGCCATGCTCCAGGAGTTGAAGGACAAGGCAAAGTACACGGAACATTTTGAGGTCCTGGGATAATATTCTGACCAGGTTTGCGCGGCTGAGCGGTGGATTTCGCAAGGCCGCAACTCTTCCCCATCCAGAACATGTCCAGTCACGATGTCGTTTTAATTCATCCGCCCGTGGTTAAACCGGCAGAACCACCTGCCGGTGTAGCTCAGCTCAAAAGTGCGCTGCACGCCCATCATCTGTCGTGTGCGGTCATTGATGCGAACGTCGAGGGGCAGCTCTATCTGCTACGCGCCGTTCAACGGGCGGAACGACCGCGGGTGCGCATGGCGCTGCGCAATCGCGACAAAAATCTGACCGCCATCCGCTCACTGCGAGCCTATCAATCCTTCGACGACTATAAACGCTGCGTCCTGGAGCTAAGGACGCTGTTAGCCGAGGCGGGGCGACCAGAGGCAGCGATCGGTTTCACCGACTTTAAACAAGAGGAGATGCTGCCGGTGCGCAGCCGCGACTTACGTCGCGCTGCTGCCGAACCGGAGCGCAATCCTTTTTACGCCTATTTTCAGGCTGAGCTCCTCCCCCGTATCGACGCACTCTCGCCGCGTGTCATTGGCCTGTCGCTCATCTATTTGAGTCAGGCGCTCACGGCATTTGCGCTCATCGGTCTGCTGCGACGCGCGCTGCCAAACGCAACGTTGATGCTCGGCGGCGGCCTTGTCACCTCCTGGATGAGCCAGCCGGGCTGGAGCAATCCTTTCGCCAGCCTGATTGATGAGATGATTCCCGGTCGAGGAGAAGTGAAACTCGTCGAGTCTTTTGGCCTATCGCCCGATAAAGCGATTCATTTTGCCCCTGATTACGACGATGTGGATTGGCAAAGCTATTTTTCACCACTTCGCATCCTGCCTTACTCGACGTCGTACGGCTGTTACTGGCGGAAATGCACCTTTTGTCCGGAATGCGCCGAGGGCAACCGTTTTGATCCGGCGCCGCACGTCCAGGTCTTTGCCGATTTGCGGGCATTGAACGCCCATCGCCCGGGGCTCATCCACTTTCTCGACAATGCCCTCTCCCCTGCTCTGTTGAGAAAAATAGCGACTCATGGTCTGCCGGCGCCGTGGTATGGTTACGCCCGCTTCACAGAGATCTTTTTGCAAAGAGATTTTTGCCGGGCGCTGCGAGAGTCCGGCTGCGTCATGCTGCAGCTCGGACTGGAATCCGGCAGCGAAGAGGTGCTGGCAAAAATGCGCAAAGGGATTGCGCTCGATCGCGCGAGTCTCATCCTGAGGAACCTGAAAAGGGCGGGGATTGCCGTTTATCTCTATCTGCTCTTCGGAACACCCTGGGAGACGCTGCCACAGGCGCGCCAGACGCTGCAATTTGTCCTGGATCATGCCGACAACATCGATTATCTCAATCCCGCCCTGTTCAATATGCCGCGGTTCAGTCAAGCATCGCAGGAGCATACGACGAGATCGTTCTACGAGGGCGATCTCTCATTGTATCACGATTTCGACCATCCGTTGGGGTGGCGCCGAATCGATGTGCGGCGGTTTTTACAACAAGAGTTCCTGTTGCAGCCGGAGATCAGGAAGATAATCCTGTCAAGTCCACCCTCCTTCACCTCAAGCCATGCGCCCTTTTTTGCGCCACATTTTGAAAAAATCTGTTGCCATTCTTTGTAACAATTAATATCATGTGGGGTGATAACCAACGTCAGTTCGCATTAACATGACAGGAAAGGTGCATGTCAGGATTCATTCTTGCCATCGATGAGGGCACCACGGGCTCGACGGCGATCATCTTTAACAGAGATGGAGAGATCGTCTCTCGAGGCTATTCCGAGTTCACCCAATACTATCCCAGGCCCGGCTGGGTCGAACATGATGCGCAGGAAATCTGGCGCACGACCGCACAGGTCATTCAACAGGCCATGATGGCCGGCCAGGTGAAGAGTCGTGAGATCGCCGGCATTGGCATCACAAACCAGCGCGAGACGACCCTCCTCTGGGATAAAAAGAGCGGCGAGCCCATCCACAATGCCATTGTCTGGCAATGCCGACGCACGAGCGAATACTGCAACCAGCTCAAAAGAGATGGTCTTGCAAATAAGTTCGCCGACAAGACCGGTCTGATCATCGACGCCTATTTTTCAGCCAGCAAGATCAAATGGCTTTTGGATCACGTCAAGGGTGCCCACAAGCGGGCCGAGAATGGCGAGCTGCTGTTCGGCACGATCGACAGCTGGCTGCTGTGGAAACTGACAGGCCAGATACATGCCACAGATTACACCAATGCCTCCCGCACCCTGCTGTACAACATTTTTGAGAAAAAATGGGATGAGGAGCTGCTGGACATCATGGACATCCCGGCCGCGATTTTGCCGGCGGTTGAAACATCGAGCGGGATATTTGGCCACACCGCTGCACCTGATCTTTTTGATACGGCCATCCCCATCGCCGGCATTGCCGGTGATCAGCAGGCGGCGCTGTACGGACAGAATTGCTGGACGCCTGGCATGGTGAAAAACACGTACGGCACCGGTTGTTTCATGTTGATGAACACCGGCGACAAGCCGATCCATTCGCAAAACAGACTTTTGACGACGCTGGCCTGCGACGCGGACGGCCACCCGTGTTACGCGCTGGAGGGCTCGGTTTTCATCGCCGGCGCCGTGGTGCAGTGGCTGCGCGATGAATTGAGGATCATCGACAAGGCGTCTGCAACAGAAGCGCTGGCGCTGTCGGTGCCGGACAATAACGGCGTCTATCTGGTGCCGGCGTTTGTCGGTTTGGGAGCGCCGCACTGGGACATGGAGGCGCGCGGCGCCATCGTCGGCCTGACGCGCGGCGCCAATCGCGCTCACATCGTCCGTGCCGCGCTGGAATCCATCGCCTTTCAGAGCTACGATGTGTTACAGGCCATGGTCAGGGATGCCCATCTGCCGATCAAAGAGTTGCGCGTGGATGGCGGCGCGACAGCCAATGACTTTCTCATGCAGTTTCAATCGGATATTCTGGATGTTGATATTGATCGTCCGCTCCTTTTCGAGACCACCGCTCTCGGTGCGGCCTTTTTAGCCGGTCGAGCGGTGGGATTTTGGCATGATGCAAAGGAACTGCAGGCGGTGCGAAAAACGGGCAAAATTTTCAAGCCGAACATGGAGAAAGAGCGTAAAACAGCGTTGCTTCGCGGCTGGGCCAGGGCGATCGAAAAGACCAAAAGCTGAGATAAAAGAGGAGAAAAGCTGTGAATAGCTACATGCTGCTCATGCCGATTGTGATGACACTCGGTCTCTCCGGACAAGACATAAAGATTGAACACCAGCGAGGCTTCCTGAAAAGTGAATTCATCTATTCACTTGCGGAACGGCCCACGCCACAATGCCACGCCTCGACGCTGGCGGAAACGGAGCGGGGCATTCTCGTCGCATGGTTTGGCGGCACAGAGGAGCGTCATCCCGATGTCGGCATCTGGACATCCCTGAACGACGGCGTCGGCTGGTCGACGCCGGTCGAGGTTGCCAATGGCGTGCAGCAGGACGGCCGTTTTCCCTGCTGGAATCCGGTGCTTTATCAAGCGCCGTCGGGACCGCTTTTGCTTTTTTACAAGGTCGGTCCGAATCCGCGCGAATGGTGGGGCATGCTGATGACCTCGATGGATGCTGGTCAGACATGGTCCGAGCCCGTTCGCTTGCCGGATGGCATCTGGGGACCGATCAAAAACAAACCGTTACAACTGCCCGGCGCGCTCCTCTGCGGAACGAGCAGTGAAGAGGATGGTTGGGAGGTCTATTTTCAAATCACCGGAGATCTGGGGAAAACCTGGACGTCCATCGGGCCGATCAATAACAAAGACGAGTTCGCCGCCATTCAGCCGACACTCTTTCTTCATATTGAAAAAAAGGATACAACACTCATCGCCTTGACGCGCACCAAACAGGGATGCATTGCCGAGGTGAGGTCGAAAGACATGGGTAAAAAGTGGTCGCCGATGAAATGCACCAAACTGCCGAATCCCGATTCCGGCATCGATGGCGTGTCGCTGGCCGACGGTCGCCATCTGCTCGTTTACAATCACACGCAAAAAGGACGCACGCCGCTGAATGTGGCGCTGTCGAAAAACAGTAAAAAATGGACGAATATGCTGCGGCTGGAAGATGCTCGCGGCGAATACTCCTATCCCGCGGTCATTCAATCGTCCGATGGCCTGGTGCATATCACCTACACCTGGAAGCGGCAGACGATCAAATATGTTTTATTGGACCCAAACGATTTGTGAAAAATATGGAGCTCGAAAAGATGCTACGTAAATCTCTATTATTTCTCATTGTAATGTCTTCTTTATTTACACTCGCTAGTCCGCAGGAGGACTCGAAACTCGAAGAAAGCCGGGACGGCTGGGTATCGCTGTTTGACGGCCTTACGCTCGACCACTGGCAGAGTTCGACGAAGGATGAGCTGATTCCCCTCTGCTGGAAAATCGAAAATGAAGAACTGGCAAGCGTACGGCAAAAAGACCGCCCGGCAAACGCGCATGCCAGTCTGGTGAGCAAGGAGCAGTTTTCAAATTTTGAATTGGCGTTCGAGTTCAAGCTGGAGAAACCCGCACGGGGGCGAGACACGAACAGCGGCGTGAAATATTTTGTTTATCCGGGCACAGAACTGGGACTGGAATATCAGCTCTATGCGACGACCGGTGCGGTGCAAGGTCCGCATGCCATAGCTGATTTGTATGATATTCTACCGGCGAATGGTGCGCAGCTCAGCTCCTTCGATGAATGGAACAGCGCTCGCATTGTCGCACAGGGAGCTCACTGCGAGCATTGGTTGAACGGCATCAAGGTGCTGGAATTTGAACGCGGCAGCGAACTGTTCCGCGCCGCCATTGCGAAAAGTAAATTCAAAAATCGCAAAAATTTTGGCGAACTTGAGGCCGGCCATATTATGCTACAGGATCATGGTGGCGGGATCCGTTTTCGGAATATCAAAGTGAGAGAATTTTGAACAGCAGCCGATTTCCTACTCAAGGAGACCGAATCCGAGACAATTTCCACCTTTTTAGATTGTTATCGAGAGACAATCACGCATTTTCATCACCGAAAATATAAAGTAATGTCTTACAGACTGTGTCGAGATAAAATCATGAAAAGAAAATTTGAAATTCTGATTTACACCGTGTTCCCATTCTTCTGGCTCTCCTGCAATCTGGATGACCTCGGAGGTGGCGGACCGGGGGGACCGTTGTATATCGTCGACACCTGGATTTATAATGTAAATGACCAGTCACGTCAGCTTGTATTTACTGAAGAGACTAATGCAAGCAATGAATATACTGTATCGGACTTTTTTCCAGACGGGATACATATCCTGGTAGGCAATGAACTTTCATTATTCAGAATAAATACGACTACTAAAGTCGCAGCAGACATCTCGTCTACGATTGCATATGATCATTCGTTATCAAAAGATGGCGCCTATCTATTACAAATTGAGCAAGATCTCGTCCCGTTTGTTAATCCTGACGGATCGGACGCGTTTGAAAAGCAAGGAATGCGCTCAGAGATATGGCTGATTAAATCCTCAAATCTCGAGCGCACTCTTGTACTCCATGGACAAACCGGCAAGATCGAAAATAACTGGATCGCTATTAACTATTCATTGCCCTGCATGCTGTCATCACAGGATATTCTCTATTGCATGTTAAAACAGATTTACGAATTCAATGATGATTACACCCTCGACGAAAAAACCGTACGGCGACAAGTTGGACTGTTCCTGTTGCATCCGGATGATGCACAAATCCAAGCCATTATTAAAGTGCCGGTCTCATCTTTCGCTCTATCAACCGATGAATCTGAAATAATCTATACCTCCTTTGGCAGTATTTTTATCTGCAATATAACTGGAGATATAAATAAATATATTTGTGCGGGAGATAAACCACAATTTTCTCCTGCCGGTGATAAAATTGCTTACCTCAGGGATATGCAACTATTTATTTCGAACAAAGATGGTACGGACAAAGTGCGTTTGTCCACTGAACATGAACTCGTACATGGCTTTTATTTTTTCCCGGACGGAACACGCCTTATCTACTATTCTGACCTTCCGAATTCCGTATCCACTATTCATAAGATCAATGTTGATGGTACGTTACGTCAACAAATTGCGAGTATAAATGATCATCCGGATAGACCTTATGGGGATCCGAAAATTCAAACCGCCGGAATTTCAATGCAGGGTGATAAGGTCGTTTATGTAATTGCAGCGAATTATAGTATTACGGATCAAGTCTTTGTTTTTTTGGCAAAATATTAAGCTGTCGAGGTTTGCAAATTTTTTACAAGTAAATTGACAGC
>JAFGJB010000015.1 GCA_016929295.1 Candidatus Zhuqueibacterota bacterium
GAGGCCTACTTTGTCAATTGGCAGGAGCTAACGATAGAGAAACAGACGATTCCGCGATTCACCGATCAGCCGCACAATCTCTCCCTCTTCTTGAATTATCAATTGCCCAAAGCATGGGAATTCAATATCAAGTGGCGCTATCTCAGCGGCATTCCCTATACACCTTTGTATGCGCAATTTAGCTCTGGAAAGCCAATCTGGGAATATGGTGATTACTATTCGGCCCGCTATCCAGCCTATCATCGCCTGGATGTGAGAGTCGGGAAAAACTTTACCTTTAAGAACTGGCAACTGGCGACATTCCTGGAGATCAAAAATCTCTACAATCGCAAGAATGTACTGCTGTATGATTATCGCATTGAAAACGGCCAGCACGTCCGCAAGGCCTTTTATACGCTGCCGTTTTTGCCGACGATAGAATTTAAGGTTTCTTTTTAAGAGTCATTGCGAGCGCTCCGACATAAAGTCGAGAAATGCCGTAGCGTGAGATACAATTCTTTTTCCTGAGATCGCCACAGACGCCCCGCAGGTTTGAGCAAGAGGCGATGCAGGGCATCGAGATCCGTTCGCTTATAAAGACCATTTTGACTCAGCGGGCGGGGCATCTTCGCGATGACTGAGTATGGGGCGCGACGTCTGCGCGATGACTGGGTATGGGGCGGCGCGTCTGCGCGATGACTTATCCCTCAGTCATTGCGAGCGCTCCCATCTAAAGCCTCAGCTGGCTGCAGTGGAAGAAATGATTCTTTTTAGGAGATCGTCCAAGACTGCCTGTCAATGGGAGCGCGAAGCAATCCAGAGCAACGAGCACCGCATTTGATATTGGCTCAGACACTCTTCTTTTTCCTGAGATCGCCACAGATGCCCCGCAGGTTTGAGCAAGAGGCGATGCAGGACATCGAGATCCATTCGCTTATAAAGATCATTTTGACTCAGCGGGCGGGGCATCTTCGCGATGACTGGGGATGGGGCGCGGTGTCTGCGCGATGACTGGCAGGATTAACAAACCAGACAAAATTATTTTTCTTGCAAATAGTATCGGTACATGTTTTATTTTAACAATGATAAAGACTTTTAAGCAATCTTTTCTTGAAGAATTCTGGAATGCAGGCAAACATAGTGGGCTGTAGTGGTAGGCGGACGATGGAGATTGTGTTTTAGATTTGAGGATGGCGATGTATTCGATCTTGAGTTAGTGCAATATCATTAAAGCAGGCGAGCAAATGTTACCCCAAATATATTTCAAGATTCAACTTTTTCGTCTCTCTCTCTACGTCCCACGTCTAACATACAGCCTCACGCATCCCCAGGCTCTCTGATCACCGCCGGGTCGCTCGTCACCAGTGCTAAAATCCGCTCCTGCGGCACACCGCGCTGGGCATAGTCGCGGCCGATGCGATTGTTGTGGAAATCCATTTTGCGCTCGGCGGCGGTGTTGGTCGGCAAGGTTTCGTGCGCGTCGGTGACTTTTTCCGCAAACTCGGCGCCAAATTTTTGCGTCAGCAAATAGCTCCACAGCACATGGCGATAGGCATCCTCCGGCACCGAGCTGTCGCGCTTGCGCGCATCGCGCGACGTCTCCTTGGCCTCCGAGGTGAGGCGCATGATGATCGGCGCGCGTACCGGATTGGCAGCGATGATCGATACTTCTTCATTCGACAGCTCGAGCTCGAAAGTATCAGCCATGCTGCGGATATCCTGATCATCGAAACAGAGCGAGGCGCCGCCCTCACCGCGTTTGGTGTAGAGGTAGGCCTGCGCCTCCTTGCCTCTCACATTGAGCGTCACCAGCACCCGTACAATGATGTTGGGGTCCACTTCTTTGCCGCTGAACAGATCGGAGACTCTTTGCAGCATGACCCGCAAGCCGGCGCGCGGATCGCCCAGTCGGATCGGATCGCGCAACTGGATGTAGCCGTGTTCGAATCGGCCAAAAGTCGTCCCCGGAACGTTCGCTTGATCGACGGAGAGAAAGAAATTGTCGCTCGATACATATCCCGCGGGATCTTTGATATTCGCCAGATGGAAATTCAGCCGCTCCGCATAGAGCCGGCCTTGATATGATTTTTCATCGCGAGTCGCCGCCTTGAACGACACAGTCGCCGAAGCCTCGTGCACCGTGACGGTGCGCAGCGACGCCAGTCTGATGGAAGAATAGGCGTATTCATCCACATGAATGCCGCGCGTTTCCAGATGCGGCAACAGACGCGGCAGCACCTTTTTCGCCGCATAGTCAAAGGCGAAGCCACTGCTAAAATAGATCAATGCTGTTGCGATGATGAAAAACGCGACAATGATGATGACAAATTTTCTCATATCTTTCCCTGCGCTGCTGTTTTAGTCACGGACGTGCTTATTCAGATCACAGTCACCACAAAAAACAATCGGGATGCTGCGATCCACAACATCCCGATAATCTGTCAACTCTATACGATCAATGTGGCGATTTTACGGAACAGATTTCTCCACTTCTTCTGCTTTGACCAGATCGTAACCGGAAGGTATCTCGAACAGGGAGGCGTTGAGAGACGCGGTGTCGAATTCCAGAACTTCAGTTTTTGAATTCATGAGCGTGCTGCGCTCCTTCACTCCCTCATCCTTTTTTTCCATCTGTTTTTTCATCACCTTTTTCCCCAGACCGCCGATGAGCCCGCCCACCGAGGTCGGTATCTCCGTTGTCTCCTCCTCTTTCTCCTTGGCTTTTGCTTCTTCCATCTTTTTCACCGTCTCCGGATCGATCTTGCTCTCATAGAGGGTTTCCACGCGCATGGCCATGCCCTGCAGCTTCTCGGCCTCCTTTTGCATGGCCGCGATGGCCTCGCCGAGCTGCGGATTTTGTTCCATTACCTGCCCCATCATGTCTTGAGCCTCGCCCGGCGTAAAACCCAACTTTGCCGCCAGCCGCATGTTAAAGTCATTCATCTCTTTTTGCGCCGCATCTTCGCCCTTGTAAAGCCACTGCGACGAGGTGACAATGATGCCGCCCTTGACGCTCTCCGGTTCTTCTCCCTCAGCCACCTCTGTCTCTGTCGCCTCTGCATCGAGGTCTAGGGTGAGAATCACCTTTTCAGCATTCTTGCCGGCGATCGTCTCCTTTTCACCCGTCTCCTGGACATCAACCTTGACATCCCACTTGACTTCAGCTTGCGGTTCCTCTTTTTCTTCAGGGGCCTCGCCCTGTTCCTCACCCTTGAGCTGCGCCATCGTCGATTTCATCATCTCTTTCCACTCGTCAAAGGTCATCTGGCTGTATTCCTTTTTCTTGTGATCAATGGTGATGAAAAGCTCTTTATTCAAATCGACAAGCTGACTGGTTTCCAGTTTGTCCTTTTTGTCGAAAGTATCGCTGCGTTTGACATCATCCGTGTAATAGTCGGCAGTTTTGACCGGCTTGCCGCCGCCAAAAAGCTTCACCATTGTTCCAACTGCTCCCTCCAATTTCCACGATGTTGTTGAAACGTATTTAACGTCCGCCGCAGAGACGGAAACAAGAGCTAATAGCAAAATGATCAACAGTGATTTTTTCATCATACTTTTCCTTCTTTTTTAAATCAAATTCCTTTTTCAGAATAACAGCATTTGTCGATCAATTATTCACTTTCAGTCTCATTTTTTGCCATCCAGCCAAAAGTTTCATAGCGCCAGGTAAAATCATCATTTTTGACATCAATCATGACAAAGCCCTCGGGAAAGCCGTCGCGCGGCCCCTGCCACCAGGCGCCACACACGGCACCGCCACTGATGTAATGCGCGTCGCGAAAATGAATATGTTCGACGATGTGATGGTGGCCCTGCAACACCAGCTTTATGTGATGGTTGGCGAACCTGCTCAACACCTCGGCCGCATTGATGATGATTTCTCCTCGACCCAGGCCATAGGTCGCGCCATGGCGGAACTGGCCATATGCTGTGACCAGCGGAATATGAGTGCAGACGACAATGGGCGTCGCCGGACCGACCGCCCGCAAATCATTTTCAAGCCAGGCAAGCTGCAACGAATCGACGTGGCCGAAATATCGTCGCTCCGGCGCCAGACCAATGCCATCCAGTATGATGAAATGCCAATTCTTATAGTCAAAGGAATAGTAGGCCTGATCATAGCCCATGTTTTGCAGATACATCACCTTGCCATACTCGGCGTGCTGCGGCGACACTCCGCTCTTCTCATACAGGCCAAACACTTCATGGTTGCCGATTGTGTTATAGACCGGCATGGCAAAATTTTTCGTCAGCTCGCCATAGAGGGAATAGAGGGAAGCGGATCGTTCGCAGGTTTGTTCCAGCGCATCCATGATCAGATCGCCGCCGGTGATGACAAAATCGGGGGCAATCTGATTGACCCGCTCGATCGCTGCTGCAAATCCTTCGCCAGCGCGTCGCTCCGGCTGCAGATGAATGTCGGTCATGAAGGCAAAGGTGAATGAATTGCCGCTGTCCGAACAGCGGAATA
>JAFGJB010000210.1 GCA_016929295.1 Candidatus Zhuqueibacterota bacterium
CATGTCAGACTCGCCATATTCGATGTGCGCGGCCGTCTGGTCGAGACGATCGTCGATGCCAGGCAGAGGGCGGGAGAGCACAGCGTCGCCGTGGCAGCGGATGACTGGCCGAGCGGCGCCTTTTTTTTCAAGTTGTCGATGGCCGATCGCTCGACCTTTGGTAAAATGGTATTGCTTCGTTGACGCTGCGGAGTTGGTGGCGTGGCGAGGCCGCAGGAGCGCTTTGCAGCGTGAGCCTTTCTATTGTACTGGCATTGACCATGAGAATCACAGAAAACTTGGCGCGGCTTTTAGCCGCAATCTATATACTGCAGCACGTGGCATTACAGGCACCTCTCATGAAATATAAACCGCAGAGCCCGCAGAGATCCGCCGAGAAAAACAGAGTTAAACATTCCTCGGCGCCTCTTTGCGATCTCGGCGGTTTAGTAATTTTTTCGCGACGTTGCAGATTTGCAGTTCAGAGAAAAGTAACTTTTGTCCGTCTCCAAAGAAAAGAGCAATGAAAGTATGAGCACTTCAGCACCACTCGGCGCATTGTGGCCTCTTCGGCTGCTGAACCTGCGCCTTGCGCGACTGAACCTTCTCTCTCTTTTAGTCTCACTCATCCTCGAGGCCGCTTTTTGTCGTGAAATCGATATGCGACCTCACTGGAATGACCATCTGGCGCTGGAAAATCCGCACAAGGGCTGGTATCATCATTTCCCGGATAATCATGTCAATGAAAAATGGCTGCCGGTCGAGAATATGATTTACAAGGAGCCATACACGATTTCCCTGCCGCAGAGACTCACCCCGGGCGATTACACCTTGAGCGTCAAACTCTATTCCAACCAGGCGCACCGGACAGTGTTCCTGGCGCTCGAGCCGAGTCGCATGGATGCCGGCCATTTCTACGAAATCGGTCCGATCAGAATGCTGCCGCGCAAATGAGAGCGAAACTTGTATCAACATGCCGATGCACGATCATCGGAGGAGGATGACAGAATGAACACCCATCGATGGATCATCGCGTTCATTTTCATCGCCGTCGCATGCCTCGAGGCGCAGACGGCGTCGAAGGACGAGCAGCGCATCAGTTCTGCTGTAATGGTGACAATCAAGCCGCAGGAATACCCGCGGCCACTGCGCAATCCGCTCAAGGGCTTTACCAACCGCGGCCGTTCCGAGGACAACGAATGGGCGACGCTCATGCACAGCTATATCAAGTGGAACGAGATCGAACGCGATTCGCTGGATGACATCCCGGAGATCAAGGCGTGGTGCGCGAGCAACTGGGCCGGGGTGGAAAACAAGAACATGAAAGTGATCCCGCGCGTCTATCTGCACTGGGATGGCGATCTGACCTATTGGCCGGACGATATGGAGACCTACGATTACACCAGTCCACAATTCGTGCGTCGCCTGCGCAAGATGATCTGGAAACTCGGCGAATGCTGGGACACGGATCCGCGCGTCGCCCATATCGAGATGGGCATCATCGGCAAATGGGGCGAGCATCACAGTCCGAGTCCCAGCAAAGAGGTGGAGCGGATTCTCGGTGACGGTTTCCGCGCCGCGTTCCCGCATAAAAAGGTGCTGGTGCGCCATCCCTGGGAGTTTGCAGAGTATCAATTCGGCATCTACTGGGATTCCTGGGCGCATCAGGATCAGATGTCGTCGCACGGCCAGGCGATCTATAATCTTGGCGACCGCTGGAAGACCGAGGTCATCGGCGGCGAGACAGCCTATAACTGGGGGAACTGGAAAATCCAGCCGGGCGACGATCCGACGGACACCATGGTCGATCCGGTTCACCGCGATTTTTTCATCTACACCATTCGCTGGCTGCACTGCGCGCAGCTGCGCTGGGTGGCGGACTATGATCAGAACAATGCCGCCGCGCGGGCGGGCGCGGAAGAAGTGCAAAAAGCGTTCGGCTACCGCTATGTCATTGACGACGTCACCTACCCGAGCCGGATAGAAAAGGGCGGCGAATTCGCCGTCTCCTTCAGCGGTCGTAACACCGGCTCGGCGCCTTTTTATTACGACTGGCCGGTGGAGCTGTCGCTGCTGGATGAATCGAACGCCGTCGTGTGGAGCGCTGATTTCGATGTCGACATACGAACCTGGCTGCCGGGCGATAAATGGAAAAAGAGCGACTCGCTCTACACGGTTCCGGCCGAGCCGTTCTCCGCGCACGGCACTTTTGTGCTCGATGCCGATCTGCCGGTCGGTCAGTACAAACTGGCGCTCGCCGTCCTCGATCCGGCCGGCCGGCTGCCGAGCCTGCGTTTTGCCATCAAGAATTATCTCGCCGGCGGGCGGCATCCCATCGGCTACATCGGCGTCGGGATGGACGCCCAGGCGGAACTGGACACGACATTATTTGCTGATCCCTATCGGGACAAATCGCTTCGCTACATCTTTGATCCCGAGCTCGTCGGCGTATCGGGTAAAAGCTCGCCGCCGCAAAATTCCCGATTGACGCGCTGCTATCCCAATCCGTTCAATCAGGGGACTCGAATCCAGTATGAGCTCGGCCGAGGCGGTCATGTGCAGATCGCCATCTACAGCGTGATTGGCCGGCGCATTTGCACCTTGGTGGCTGGAGAGGAAAATAGCGGCAGCCACACGGTCGTATGGGATGGTCGGGATGAGGCCGGCGATCTGCTGGCGAGCGGGCTCTATTTCATCACCCTGACGACGGATGATTTTTCAGCATCAGATAAAATTATCTTTGCGAAATAATTCACCCCCGCCAGGCGTTTTTATAGCACCTGAAAAAGCAATCGTCATTGTGGAATTTATTTCCTATCTTGCGGGAAAATGACGTGGTATGATAATCAACAGAACAACAACACATTAAATTGGAGGTCGTTGAGATGAGAAGAGCCAATTCTCTTCGTATAGCGATTTTTCTCATTCTCACAATTGCTATGACG
>JAFGJB010000211.1 GCA_016929295.1 Candidatus Zhuqueibacterota bacterium
CCCTCTCTCCCACTGCTGCTGTCAACGAAGAGGAGCAGGTACCGTTGACCTTTGCTTTGCTGCAAAATTATCCCAATCCGTTCAACCCATCGACGCAGATCGACTATTGCATTCCGCAAGCGACGCATGTCACATTATTCATTTATAATATGAATGGAAGATTGGTGAAACAGCTTGTCAATGAGCAGCAGAAAGAGGGTCGCTATCGTATCACATGGGATGGCAAGAATGACACTCACCAACACGTCGTTTCAGGAACCTATCTCTATCGACTGCAGGCAGGTGAGAGCACGGCTGTTCATAAAATGGTGCTGTTGAAATAAAACGTGACATCTGAAACACGTTGCTTCTTCTGCAGGCAAATGTGTTTCACCTTTACCCCAATTTAATTTTAGCACAAAAAAAAGCCCGGCATTCGTCGGGCTTTTTCTGTGTTCAATCCCTGTCACTGCAACCGCACAAATTCAATTCGGCGATTCTGGGCGCGTCCTTCCTCGGTTGCATTGGTGGCAATCGGTTCGCGATCGCCGCGCCCGGCGGTCTCCAGACGATTTTCGGCTATGCCCTGTGCGACAAGGTATCTTTTCACCGATTCCGCCCTTCGAATCGACAAGTTCGCGTTAAGTGCTTCTGTTCCCGTATTGTCCGTATGCCCGACAATTCGCACCCGGACATCGGGAAAATCCTGCAGTTTTTTCGCGACGCTGTCAAGAATAACTTGAGCTTGTTCTGTCAGGTTATCTTTGCCCAATTGAAAATTGACACCCTGGAGTACGAGTGTGGCATCGACCTGGTCGGGAATGAACGCCGGTTCTGCGGTTGGCGCTTGTTCTCGACTTTCTTCCCTGACTTCATCGGGTGGTGTAACATGTGGCGCCTGGACGACATCAGCGTTTTTCGCTGCATCGTCTCTGTCCGTCGCTTGTGCGCCAGGGGTTGTTGGAGTGGGCGCGGACGGAACCTGGGGCGCCTCCTTTTTGCCGCCAAAATAAAAGCTGATGCCGATGCGTCCCTGAAACATCATGCTGTTGGCGTCATCACCATAGCCGGTGTTATCAAGTTTTTGACTCAACAGAAAAGAATTTTGCGCCCGCGCATCCAGCGCCCATGAGTCGGCGAAAAACCACTCTGCGCCTGCCCCAACAAGAAGCGTGGCGTTGGTGCGCCGGCCGTGAACGCTGTCGCCATAATCGGGGCTGTCTTTATCGGCGTTCTGCAGATCCCACAGGATGGCGCCAAGGCCGAGCACGCCATATGGCTTCACAGGAGTGTTGTTCGGTATGGCCGCGCGCATGACGAGACTCGCCGGGATGACAAAAGTGCGAAAATCGAGATCATCTTCGTCGGGTATCAGCCGGCCGGTTTCGGATGGTCGGGAACAGCCGTATCCGGCCTCCAGACCGATTTGCACATTTGGCGTGATGCCGTAGAGCGCATGGCCGCCGAGTTGCCAGCCCAAAGCCGAGTGATTGACAGCGCCACCCCAAAGCTTGATGATATTGGCCTGGCCACCGATGTTGTATTTTTTATCCCAGTTTTGAGCCAAAAGATTGCCCGCCATGACGAATATCCCCAACATCAAGAAAAGACTTGCTTTTTTCATTCGTTCTCCTTTTCAGAACCGTGATCCATTTTTTGTTCGCAAGTTGAGCTGTTAATTGCTTTTTTCACACCTTGTCGATAAACCGTATTTTTAGAATCCAATTTTTTCTTTCAGTCAAGTGAAATCATAAACATTTATGAAGTTAAAGTGCCTAATGCAATATTATAAAATACTATACATCGTTTATTCTAAATTCGCGAATTAAAACACTTGAGAAATAAGAATTTATTCCATGTATGAGGAGAGATCAGGAGAATAAAACATAGTGGTCTTAGAGGGAAATATTATCTACTTCCTGAAACAATAAAAACAGCGCTGAAAATAGCAGGATGAAATCCAGTATCAGCCTCCAAATTCACTCTAACAACTGCTGGTAGTCGAGTGAATTTGGAGGCTATTCTACTGGAGTGAGACCTATGGAATCGTAATCGAAAGCTGTTTTTCGGTTGTGCTCATTTTTATTGTAACCATAGCTTTTCGGCATTTTGGGCATTCTGGCTCGTTAGGGTCTGCTTTGCCTTCCGCAACGCTGATGATCGCCGCATCGACGCCAAATGTCTGAATTAAATAGGTCGCTACGCTCGTTGCTCTCGCCAACGCAATCTCAGGGTTGCCCTTCGGAAAAACTGCCAGGCAATCGGTTGTTGGCTTGGATTCGTCAGTGAATCCTACTATTTCAATTTTTTCAGCACCTGTAATCTGCTCTCTGTTGCTGTTCAATTGATTTTTATGACTTTCTGTCAGCGTAGCATCGCACTCTGCAAATTTGTCCAGCATAATTTCATAGCCAGTTCCCGATTCACCGGGCATTGTCGATCCAAACAAATCGACAATTTTTTCATGATTGGAGAATACAAAGTCATCTTTAGTATCAAATATCAGCCTATTCGCCGCATCCGGTTTGAAGAGACCATCTTCACTAAAGTCTTTTGCCGCCAGCACAGCGTATCCCAGATTCGAATTCTGCAAATAATTATTGATATTCTCGATGATGGCATTATCACATACTGCGTAGGCAAAGTCATATTCTTTAATGAGGTTCTGTTTGAGGTCGGCATCCTCTGTATCGAGAGCAAAATTCTGCATGAACTTTTCGACAACGGCCTCTTTAATGCCATCGGGCGTGATCAAACCACTGGGATGTTCATAATCGTCGAGCCATTTCATTTCTATGACATAATCATCAAAACATCCCATATATCGCTTTTCCGGAGTCACACGACCGCTGACATCCTGTCCCAATTTCAGGTCCTGCAGGTATTCCGGCTGCAAAGTTCCGGTCTCATCATAGTAGAATCCGAAATAACGATTGCTATTGTAATCCAAAAAAGATAAATATTGTTTTGCTTTTTTGAGTTTCTCAATATTTATCCGTTTATTATTGAACATTACAACAATCATTTTTGGCGATTCAACGATCTCTTTGTTGAAAGTAAAAGTCCGGCTTTTTGCGATCACATCTTTGGCATTTTCTACGTCTTCGAATTTTACTGCCATGCCAAAATATTCAATGAACTTTAAATCTGTCAAATTGCCAAAAATGGTCGATTCCGCTTCCCGATAAACATAGGTTCTGATTTCACCATCGTACAGTGCCAGCATGTCATCCGTCAATGGATTGCACTCAGCCATTTCCGGGATATGATCAACACTCTTTAGTTTCTTTGTAAGGATTTTTCCATTCAGGCACAGCTCTGCCACTTTTTGTTTTTTGCCCAGCGCAACAACCAGACCGCCATTCACCACGACATCATCAGGTTTCCTTATGGGGAAACCTGTCCCCCAGAATGCGGGACCCACATTAATATCCAAAGAAATACTTTCGTATAACTTTATTCGTGTTCCCAGGTATGCCGCCCACCCATTGCCCGTACTTGCGGCCGTTCCAAGCGTCGGATTGGCTTCATAATTGATCCAATATGTTTTCGCGCCAATATAAGGATTGACAAATTTATCCAACTGCTTGCCAAAAAGTCTCAATTCCAGACCAGCGGTGATGCTATTATCCAAGTCTTGATTTACTGCACCTGCATATTGTGTCCCCAAACCGTAGCTGGCAAACGGAGCAATAGACAATTCCTGCCGCAAGGCAAACGGCAAAAGAACCTTGAGGTTCGCGGTAGCCAAAGCAGAAGTTGCAATAAGCCCGACTTCCACTGGTCTACGGCGGCTGCCGACTACTTTGGCCATGCTGGCAGAACGGTACAGCGAAATTCCGGCTCTGGCAAAAAAATTCGGCGGCATCACTCCATTAAAACCGCTCCAAAAATGCTGTCCTGCCTTGAGATTCAAGCTGATCTGATTTTGCGCTGTCAGAAAATACTTGACGCCTCCATAAACGGCAATGCCGGTGCCATCTTCAACAGCAAGACCTCTGGGATCTACCCAGTTATAAAGTCCGCCTGCCACCAGGGCGAATCTATTCGTCAAATAATATCCAAAATCCGCACCACCTTCAAGATTGAGCGTAACCGGTGTACCGAGGCCCGAAACATCTCTATTTCCCGCCCCCAAAGCCGCGTATGGAATTACGAACCAATCATCCGAAAGCTCTCTATAATAACCCACACCGATATTTGCAGTTTGCAGGTGTGTGGCATATTCCAGCTTGAATTCCCATCTCGATTTGAGATCAATCTTTTTTTTGACCGGATAAATTCCAATTGGGATCAACAAATTAGGGCTTGACGCAGCGGGAGCCAAGAGAATATTCTCCCGGTGATGCTCGAAATTTCTGCAATCGAACCAATTATGCAACTCATTCAATGTTTTAGCGCAGGAAATTGTGTCCAGATCGGACGCGACCTCATACCCAGCATCCTGCAGCTGTATTAATGTAGGATCTTCCGCAAACGAGCACGTGAAGACAATTAATGAAAAAATAACAATGCACCGGCACAACGTTTTGCTCTTCATTTTTCTCTCCCTGCAACGCTTTTAAATAATTATGAAGAAGGTTATAATGCCTTTTTTTCCGGAATTCTTAAAATTGGATATCCTGCAAAATAGAATACCAGGACTATCCATTTAGTGCATCATTAATTATCAGACACCCCGCAAAGCTACACCAGACCGTGATATGTTCGATTACAGTGATAAGAACATTTTTATCGTCTTCTTAGCTTGCGACAAGAATCAGGTTGTTTGCAATAATTTTTAGTTGAAGTGAAAAAAAACCGCGTCTCGAGAATGAATGACACCCATCGCTTCCCACCTGATAAATTACCTATCACTCCCGAAGCTCAAATTTATTTAATAAATAAAAAATTCAAAAGCAAGGATAATTTTAAAAAAGTGCTATCTCGGCAACGTCCTCTTTTTCGTCTCCGAGAATGGTCCGGCCATCATACGATGGAGATAAATGCCGCTGGGCGTTTGGGCGCCCTTCGTATCCAGGCCGCCCCAGAGAATCGAGTAATACCCTGCGGGCATGTCCCGGCACCGAAACCTGCACCATTTATCAGCCACTCAAGACGCCCGGCGCACCGCAGCAAAATCAGGTCTCTGCGAATTGTCGCAGAGACCTGGTTGATGACAATCGATTATTTCAACAAAACCATTCGCTTCGTAAATTTAACATCGCCGGCTTCCATGCTATAGAAATAGACGCCTGACGGCATTTTGACCGCTGTCGAGTTGGTGGCATCCCATTTCACCTTGTAACGGCCGGCCGGTTGATGCATATCGACTAACACGTTGACCAGGCGGCCGCGAATGTCATAGATTTTGATGCTCACTTGCCCGGCGGCGGCGAGATCATACTCAATGGCAGTCACCGGATTGAACGGATTCGGATAATTTTGTCGCAGACTGAATTCTTCTGGCACGATGTCATCTCTCTTTTCGACGTTTGTCTTGAAGGCGAAATTCGCCCGAAAAGTGTAATGATCGTTGATAAAAACAATCTTTGTCGCGATTGTATCCGTCCTGTCATGATTCCAGTGGGTGAACTCCCATGTATTGCTCTCTTCTGCTGACAGCGTGACCATGCTGCCATAGTCGTAATCCGGACTCGCGGGGGTGCGTCGGACGGTCACGTTTGCTCCGTCCGTCGTCGTCGTCGATATCGTACAGCCGGAGATGATGATGCTGTGCACGTCCGACCATGAAGAGACGATCGACGGATGCGTTTTACAACGCGCCCGCACTCTGATGAGATAGGCGCCTGACGACGCATAGTAATGCGAATAAAAGTTCTCGTCCCATGCCAAATCATTAAAAGCTGTTTTGCTTATGATGTTGACTGCCGGGTCGATCTCCTGCAACATGACAGCGCTGCCATATTTGCCCTTGAATTCCTGGCCTTCGACACCACTGAATTTTACATTGACGCTGACAGCCCCATCAAAGCCGGGAACGATATTTGTGAACCTGGCAATGTAGCCGGTGTAAGTATTATCCGCCGGCAGTTTGGTATTCGGCGCCGTGTTGCTGACGGCAATCGGATTGCCCATTTCATCTTTGCCCGGCGAACTCGAGTTCTCAAAAGAATCCGCGCCGCTCAAGATCACGAGCGACGCTTGCGACCAGCTGTGGCGATTGCGGTTGCCGTAAAAAGCGATCGTGTACTTTTTAGACGGATCCAGTCCCGTAAAATCGAGGATGAGGACATCGGTTGGCGTATTGACATAGCTGATGGAACCGCGACAGCTGACAATTTGGGAGAAAATATCCGCTGCATCGGTGCCACTATAGGGCTCTTCACCACTCCAGGCATCAATAGTGCCGCGATAGCTGCCGCCGCGAACGCTCAGAGAAATCGAGGTGACCTCGCCGGTATTAAAATCGATCAGTTGACCACTGCTGGGCAAACCGCTGCCGCCTACAGGTGTGGTGATGAAGGTGATGTTTTGGCGCTTCTGTGACTTGAGATCAACCCAACTTGATTGTTCGCCATCGCCCCAGTCAAACTGATATTCCAGGTTATGACCCAGATTGCTCCGGGCGTTGCGCACAAACACGTCGACGCTTTCTTTGCGAAATGCATTTGTCGTCGCTATTATTTTGGGTTGGGTGATCATTTCATCCAGATCGACAAAATTGGCGGTGATTTGCATATTTTTTTGCACCATGATAGACATGGCGCTGTCATCGCCGCTCACGTCACCGCTCCAGTAGGCAAATTGATGCTCGCCCAGAGCCACAGCCCGGATGGTGATGATATCTCCGGCATTGACCAGCGTATCACCAGTGGCTGGCACTGTTTTTCCGGCGCCTTGAGGAGTAACATTCATGCTGACCGTGAACTTGTCCGGCACAAATTGCGCGGTGATCATCTTGTTTTCTGTCATGCGAATTGTCGTGCTCTCGTCATTCGGATTCGTCACATCGCCAATCCAGCGGATAAATCGATAGCCGGACGACGGGATCGCGAGGAGATTCACCAGCTCGCCCGCCGCATAGGCATAGCTGCCGGCAGCCGGCATGGTCACACCACCACCGAGAGGATCAACGCCGATAGTCAGCATAAATTGATTTGCTGCCACCGTGTCAAAATTGGCAATGACAATCTGCGGTCCGGTCATTTGAATCGTAGTCGTTTGACTGGCTGGATTTGCGACATTGCCGATCCATTTTTTAAACACATAACCCGGAGAGGCCAGTGTGGTGATATTGACGATCTCGTTTTCGTTAAAAGTATGAACGCCTTCTTCCGGCGCTGTGACGCCGGCGTTTTGCGGACTGACCAACAGAGTGAGGGTATGACGGGGCAGCGCACCTCTTTTGAACATGGCGGTCACTTCCTTGTTGGTGTCCGCCACAACAGAAGTGGTGTTCACATTCGGATCCACAACATCGCCGTACCAGCCGGCGAAATAGTATCCATCGAACGGGATCGCCGAAATCGATATCACCTGTCCTTTGGAATAGATGTGAATTCCTGGCGAAGGCGCTGTTGTTCCGGTTTCGACCGGACTGATGTTGAAACTGATGATCACATTGTCATCACCATCGCGGACGAAATTGGCGACAACGGATTTGTCGCCGTCCATATAGATCCTCGTCTCAGCACTTGCCGGATCCTCCACATCACCGGTCCAGCCAGCAAAATGATATCCGGCGGCCGGCGTCGCAGTCAGGGTCACCCACGAGTTGATGTCCAGCTGATGCGCACCGGCGACAGGAACGGTCGTTCCGCCTTCCGCAGGATTGGACGATATCGTCAATATGACCTGCTCCTGCTCGCCTAAAATGAAATGAGCCGTGACGGTCTTGTTCTGGTCCATGGTCACGCTGGTATAAGCCGCGTAAGGATCTGCCACGCTGCCAGTCCAGTGCGAAAATCTGTAGCCAGGATTTGCCACTGCCATGATGGTGACAGTCTGATACAAGTTGAATATATGCGTGCCCGGCGCCGGTCCTGTGATGCCGCCGACGACCGGGTCCACCTGCATGGTCAAGATCACCTGCTGCGACGACTGGGCGAAAATCGCCGTGACTGTCTTGCTCGCATTCATGGTCACCGTCGTCGTCATGCTGGTGGGATCAGCCACATCTCCTTCCCAGCGGATGAAATCATAACCCGAGGCCGCTGACGCCTGAATGGTGACGACAGCGCCGGCGTCATACTGGTGGGCGCCGACGCCCGGGATGACAGTGCCGCCGGCAGCAGGACTCTTAGCCATCGTCAGGGTGTACTTTGTCGTCTGTTTGAAAATGGCGATGACGCCCTTGTCCGTGTCAATGGTTACGGTCGTCGTCTGTTTGTTAGGTTCGGCCACATCGCCCGTCCAATAGTCAAACTCGTAGCCGGCATTCGGCGCTGCTGAAATGGGTACGATCGTTCCCTGGGGGTGATAATAGGAGCCGACTGCCGGCGTTGTCGTTCCGGCATAAGCGGGATAGACGTCGATGGTGAATTTGTGCTCGTTTGTACCCGCCTCGAAATTCGCGGTGACCGTCTTGTTTTCGTTCATTGTGACAGTTGTCGTCAGAGTGGCGGGATTACTGACATCGCCGCTCCACGATACAAAATGGTAGCCCGACTTTGGCGTCGCTGTAAGGGTGACGACGGCGCCAGGCGTGTAATTGTGCGTGCCGATCGCCGGCGTGGTGGACCCGGTATTCGTCGGTGACACCTTTACTGTCAATTGATAATAGTCCGGCACTTGCTGTTCAAAAACGGCGGTGACATTTTTATCGGCATTAATGGTGACAGATGTCTGCGGATTGGTCGGGTCGGCCACATCCCCCAGCCACTCGCGGAACACATATCCGGAGACGGGCGTCGCCGTGATGTTGACAACCTGATTCAAGTCATAGATATGGGTTCCCTCCGAGGGCGACGTGATGCCGGTTCCGCTCGGCGATACATTCATCGTCAATGTATAGTGACCGGCCGGTGCAAAATTGGCCACCACTTGCTTGTCACCACTGATCTCTATCGTTGTCGTCGGGTCAAGACGGTCTGCCACATCGCCGCTCCAACCGGTGAATTTGTATCCCGGTGCAGGTTCGGCTGACAAGGGGACGATCTTCCAGGAGCGATAGACATGCGTGCCGACGGACGGCGTCACCGTACCGCCATTCTCGGGAGATGCGGACATGATGAGTCGATAGTCTATGTGGGCAAAATTGGCCTTCACCGTCTTGTGGTCGCTCATCGTGATCGTTGTCGACGGTGCGTATTTTTCGGCGACCTCGCCATCCCAATGCGAAAAACGATAGCCGTATTCCGGCGTGGCGTACAGGTCGATGACATCGCCCTTGTTATAGGTGTGTTTGCCGACAGATGGGGTGACGTCACCCATGTTGTCATCGTTGATCTGGACTGTGAGAATGACATCATCTTTTTTCTTGAAAACCGGCGTATAGGATTTGTTCTGCGTCGCGGTCACGGTGATGGTCGGCGTCGACAATGCCGGATCATTATTCCAGTTGACAAATTCATATCCCGCCGCTGCTATCGCGCGGATCATCATGGTTTGATTCTCATAGCGCGTGTAAACGCCCGGAGGCGGGTCCGTCGTCCCCATGCTGGGATCGGCCGGCCCATTAATGGTGATCGTGTATTGCGGGATGGCCTCGAAAAAGAGTGTCACCGATTTGTTCGAGCTCATGGTGATGGTGGTTGTGGGAGTGGTGGTGCCGGCGACATCACCTTGCCAGCGCAAGAAGCGAAATCCGGTGTTGGGAAAGGCCTGAAGCGTCACCACGGTGTTTTCATAATAATCGTGATCGCCCGTCGACAGATTGGCGGAGCCGCCCTCCAACGGCGTGATTTGCAGGTTCAGGGTGTACTGGGGAGTACTCTCAAAAACAGCGGTCACTGTTTTATCACCGTCCATGTACACCGTGGTCTGCGACGCTCCGGGACTCGTGACCGCTCCTTGCCATTGAACGAAGCGAAAGCCCTCGCTTGGCAGCGCACGAATCGTGACAGTCGTCCCGGTGGTGTAGGTGTGATTGCCGATAGCCGGCTCCGTCGTTCCCCAGCCTGTCTGATTGACCTGCATGGTCAAGGTGTGTTGCGGCGCCTGGTTCAGGGCAAAATTTGCCGTGATGTTTCTGGCTCGGTCCATGAGCACCGTTATCGTCGGATTTGCCACATCGGGGACGCCGGCCACATCGCCGGTCCAGTTGACAAAATGATAGGTGCTATTCGGGTTGGCGGTCAATTGAACAGTGCTGCCGGCCGCATGACTGGTTGTTCCCGGAGAGGGAGTGGTCGATCCGCCCGCCGTCGGCGAGACCGCGATCGTGAGGGGAAAAGTTGTATCCAGCGCAAAAGTCGCATGGATGGTCTTTGCTTGGTCCATCAGCACCGTTGTCGAGGCAGCAAACGGATCGTTTACTGTTCCCTCCCAGCGGACAAAATGGTAGCCGCTCTGTGCAGTGGCGCTGACGGGAACGACGTCACCGGCATAATGCGTGTAAGAGCCCGCTGCCGGGATGGTCGAGCCGCCAGTCGTGGCCGTGATCGTCAGCGTGTACTGAATGCGCTCAAAGTTGGCGCGAACCGTCTCATTTTGGCTGATCGTGATGGTGGTGCCGGCGCTCGCAGGATTTGCGACGGTGCCGGTCCAGTTGACAAATCGATAGCCGGTGGCAGGCTGCGCCAGGATGCTGACGACATCACCGCTGTTGTAGGAATGCGTTCCGATGGCCGGATTCGTCGTCCCCCAGCCACTTTGATTGACCTCCATTGTCAAGGTATATTGAAGACGCTCAAAATTGGCGGTGACGGTTTTGTCGCTGTTCATCGTGACCGTTGTGGACTGACTTGCCGGCGCCGCGACTGCGCCGCTCCAATTGACAAAACGATAACCAGTAGCCGGAGTTGCATTGATCGTCACAACCTGATTGCCGGGATAGACATGTGCGCCAAGGGCCGGCGTCGTCGTGCCCCAACCGCTTTGATTCACCTGCATGGTGAGGGTGAAATTTGTCGTCGAAATCGGCTGAAAATTGGCAGTGACCGTCGTATTCGCGTTGACGATGACAGAGGTCGTCGCATTATTGGGATTGGTCACCGGACCACTCCAGCTGACGAATTCGTAGCCGCTCGCCGGAGTGGCGACCAGTTCAATCTCTTCTCCCTGGCAGACCGTCATGCTGCCGGGAGATGGCGTCGTTGAGCCTCCGCCCGTCGGATCAACGGCAATCGTGAGTGTACGTTGGATGCAGCTGAAATAGGCGGTGACCGTCTTGTCGCCATTCAGGTAGACCGTCGTCGTCGCACTGTTGGGATCGCTGACCGGCCCGGTCCAGTAATTGAACTGGGAACCCGCGTCCGCGGTCGCCTGCACGGTCACCGTTGTGCCGGTCGCGTATGAATGGGTGCCCACAGGAGGAGTCGTCGTGCCATTTCCCTCTTTTTGTATGGTCAGCTGACTCATATCGACGTCATAAAAGCCAGCGAGGCCAACCATGGCGGTGCCGAGTCCCTCGAATGTTTTCGCCCCAATCGGGGCGCCTGTTTCGGGATCGTAAAAGGTGATGTCGCCACTAGAAAACGTATATTCAAGACCAGCGCTTGCATCCCAGGCTTTAAAGATCATCGTTCGGCCTTCCCGAAAGCCGGATTCCCCCTCCTCTTCCTTGTAGGCGAGCAGACTCAAGGGAGTGGAGATGGTGGCGACCCTGCCCAAGCCGGCGACGCCGGCGCACGTCGAGCCGTCAAATACACCGATCTCATCGCCGGCTACCAGATCAACATTGTTTAATCTGGCTTTGATAATGTAAATATTCATCGGCTGGAATGAACTCGATGGACGGGGAAAGTGCGTTTGAGCAAAGAGCAAAAACGGAATGAACAGAAATAAGACGACATAACGAGCATGCACAATTCTCATGAAAACACCTCTTGAAAAAAAGTTCTGATTGTAAGCATTGAAGCAAAACGTTGCTGTTCATACCTCGTCCCAGCCACAACCCATCCAGCAGAAGCACTGTACATCAGGGGATGCCATGACACAAATGAGTGTGAACTCTATGCCCAAAGCATGATTCAGGCCACAAAAAGAAATTTTTAGGTGCAAATAACGGTCACATTGGATGAAAACCAGCGGGTGTAAAGAAAAGGCAGCAGTCTGTCCAATAAGTAATTCATTAATTATCAGTATTTTAAATCAATTAGTGCTTGTAGCGGAAAAATGCCGGCGGACATGATAAAATGACGATGTGCGGCAATCTTTTTCATCCTCGCCGCGAGCCGACGCAAAGTCGTGTAAATGTACCATCATGAATCAGTTGTTCAGCGGCTGGACACAATCAATCATTTTGAATTCGTGAAAATTCGAAAATTTGTGGGAATTCGTGTTTAGTCTTTTTTTGTTTGATTCTAAACTTTGCTAAAAAAACACAATGTTGCAGATTTGTAGTACAAAGAACACCGAGAGAAACGAGAGCTTTTCCACCTCTATAGTAAGTGATTTGATAGTGGCGGAATAAATGCATTTCGACGAATTGACACACATAATAATGGGAACTTCAATTAAAATCCGTCGGTTTGTTGATTACTTTTAATGTCAAGTTGCTAAAAAACGGCTCAAAAAGATTTGTAAATTAAAATAGTCAATATCCGAATAGTATTTATCAGTCCGATATTTGTGACAATGTCTCTCTGTACTACAAGGTGACAACATCGTGTTTTATTAACAAAGTTTTAGATCATATAAAATAGAAAACCGCAGAGAACGCAAAGATTCGCGAAGAAATGATATTGATTTTTTTACATCGATTTTCTCGAATAATTTTTATGCCGCGGCGAATCCATTTATCTCTGCGAACCTCTGCGGTCCTTTGCGCCTTGCGTTGATCCTGATTTTACCACCGACTGACGTTTTGCCAAAATTTGTACAAATAACTTGTATTTTTACGAAAAAAATCGAACTTTAGGCGATGGAAGTAGGTTACAACCTGTGGAATCATGCAACTGGACAGAAATATGTTCAAATCGCCGTTACGATTAGCCGTCATTTTATCCGCTCTCCTCACCTCGCTGCACGCAGATGACGCCGAGCTGTTGAAAGCGGCGCGGCAGGGATCGATCGAGGCAATGAACCTGGCCCTGTCGGCCGGTGCTGATATAAACGCAGAGAACATTCTCGGAGAGACAGCCCTGTTCGCCGCGATTGACGAGTGCCGAACTGAAGCTGTTCGCCTCCTCATCAACAAAGGAGCACGACTCGATTACTTGACAAAACTGCATTACACGCCTCTCATGAAGGCGGCGAGCGACGGATGCGTCGAGATCGTCCAACTTTTACTGGATGCAAAAGTCGATGTCAACAGAGCGGAGCCAACCAACAAGCACAATCCGTTGCTGAAAGCTGTCATGTTCAATCGGCCTGAAATTGTCGAATTGCTCATTGCCAGGGGTGCAAAAGTCGATGTCACGGACAAGTTCGGCAACACAGCACTCATGCTCGCCTCACGCAGCGGCGCCATCGATATTGTCGAGTTGCTGATTGAAAAAGGCGCGAAGGTGAACTCAAAAACCCTCATTGGCCATACGGCGCTGCTATACGCCCTGGAATTCGGTCAGCCGGAAATCGCAAAAATTCTAATCGATGCGGGTGCCGATATAAAGTCGATTGATATATACAACAATTCCACTCTCATTTTCGCCGCTTCAAGAGGATATAGCGACATTGTCGAGTCTTTGGTGGCAAAAGGTGTGGATATCAATACCAAGACGAAAAAAGATGAGACTGCCGCTGTAATGGCGCAAAAAAATGAGTACGATGACATTGTGCGCTTTCTGCTGCAAAACGGCGCCGATTCCACTGGACTGGTATTTGTCGATTCGGCGGCAGTGGCCGCGGAGCAGGCTCTGGCGGAGATGTACGATACGCCTCCGGAACCCGTCGGCGGTCTGCCAGCCATCCAGAAGAGATTGCGTTATCCTAAAAAGGCCAAAGAAGCCGGGCTCGTCGGCAACGTCAAATTGAAAGTAACCGTGGACAAACGCGGCCGCGTCAGCAAAACCGAGGTTGTGGAATCCTTTGGCGACGAAGAGTGCGACAACGCCGCGAAAAATGCCGTACAAGGTGCGCGCTGGAAAGCGGCGGAAAAAGACAAAAAAAAGGTCGAAGCATGGACTGATATTGTCGTTGAATTCAAGTTAGATTAATAGATCGGCACAGTCCGCGTCATAACCGGCATTTTACGAAATCCTTAAAACATCAGTCTCTGGTAAAGTCGATTCTAGATCGTTCGGCATATTCATGCCCCTTACGAGATGTGCCGGACGGGAAATGGATTCGGACAGACGTCCGATTGGGACAGATGTCCCAACTAAATTACCCGCCCAGAATGGATATTCTAGGCGATCTTGTGTCAGTTTCTGGTAGCTGCGATGATAAGAATGTTTCATTAAAATAGTATTTTTTTTCACTCACGCAAAGCCGCAAAGGATACGCAAAGAATAATAATATTTTTGCTTAACATCGATCTTGTGTTAGTTTTTAATTGATTTTGCCAGCAACTGACGTTTTACACGAAATCCCCTTTTTCCCTTGCAAATGTCCTAAAATAGGCTAACTTTTTCCAGTTGTAACTCTATATCTCGTCAAAATATATCCTTGGAGAATGAAATGGCCTATCTGAAAAGCAATCCACAGGCAAAGAGTGTCCAGAGACTGCGCGGCAGCATGCCCAAAATTGGCATTCGTCCGGTCATCGACGGACGTCGCAAAGGGGTGCGAGAGTCCCTCGAAGATCAAACCATGAACATGGCTCATGCGGCCGCGACGTTGCTGCAGGAAAACCTGCGGCACGCGAACGGCTTGCCCGTCGACTGCGTCATCGCCGACACCACCATCGGCGGCGTCGCCGAAGCAGCCGAATGCGCAGAAAAGTTTGCGCGCGCGGGCGCTGGCGTCTCCCTGACGGTCACGCCGGCCTGGTGCTACGGCACCGAGGTGATGGATGCGGATCCCCTGATCCCCAAAGCGGTGTGGGGCTTTAATGGCACCGAACGTCCGGGCGCTGTCTATTTGGCCGCAGCGTTAGCCGGCTACGCGCAGAAAGGATTGCCGACATTTGGCATTTATGGTCATGATGTACAGGACGCCGACGACCAGACCATTCCGCAGGACGTTCAGCAAAAGCTGCTGACATTTGCCAAAGCGGGACTTGCAGTGGCTGAGATGCGCGGCAAATCCTATCTCTCCATGGGCTCGGTTTCGATGGGCATCGCCGGCTCCATCGTCGACGATCATTTCTTCAACGATTACCTCGGCCTGCGGAACGAGTATATCGACATGTCCGAGTTCATCCGCCGTGTGGATGAGAAAATATATGATGAAAAAGAGTTCGACCTGGCGCTCGCCTGGGTCAAGAAATATTGCGCCGAAGGTGAAGACATCAACCGAGCCGCGATACAAAGCTCGCGCGCGCGCAAAGATGCAGAGTGGGAGATGGTCGTCAAAATGACGATGATTGCGCGCGATCTGATGATCGGCAATGCCAAACTGGCGGCAATTGGTTATGCTGAAGAGGCGATGGGCCACAACGCCATCGCCGGCGGTTTTCAGGGTCAGCGCCAGTGGACCGATCACTTCCCCAACGGCGATTTCCTCGAAGCCATGCTCAATTCTTCATTCGACTGGAACGGCGTGCGCCAACCGTTCATCGTCGCCACGGAGAACGATTCTCTCAACGGCGCCGCCATGCTCTTCGGTCATCTGCTGACAGACACGGCGCAAATTTTCTCCGATGTGCGGACCTACTGGAGTCCCGCCGCCGTTCAGCGAGTGACCGGCAAAAAGCTGAAGGGCAAAGCGGTGAACGGCATCATCCACTTGATCAACTCCGGCTCGACCGCCCTGGACGGCACCGGCGAGCAGTCAAGAGACGGCAAACCGGTCATGAAGCCGTTCTGGGAGATTACTGCCGAAGAGGTTCAAAAATGTCTGCGTGCGACCAAATGGTGTCCGGCGGAGCTGGAATATTTCCGCGGCGGCGGCTTTTCCAGCCAGTTTCTCAGCAAAGGCGATATGCCCGTCACCATGACGCGCATCAATCTGGTCAAAGGCATCGGCCCGGTCATGCAGATTGCCGAGGGTTATACCGTCGATCTACCGGCCGATGTGCATGAGACATTGAATCGTCGCACCAGCCCGACCTGGCCGACTACCTGGTTCGCACCCAACCTGACCGGCGATGGTGCCTTCAAAGACGTCTATTCGGTCATGGCCAACTGGGGCGCGAATCATGGCGCCATCAGCTACGGGCACATCGGCGATCTGCTGATCACCCTGGCGTCCATGCTGCGCATGCCGGTGAACATGCACAATGTCGCCACCGAACGCATTTTCCGCCCGGCCGCCTGGAACGCGTTCGGCACGCATGATCGCGAAGGCGCCGATTATCGCGCCTGCCGGAATTTTGGTCCGCTCTACGGCCTCAAACGCTAAAGGAGTCAGTCTTTGGCACATAAAATCCGTCTCGGCGTCATCTTTGGGGGACGCTCCGCTGAACACCAGGTCTCCCTGGTGTCGGCAACATCAGTCATCCAGGCGCTCGATCGCGACAAATACGCCATCATCCCCATCGGCATCACGCCGGCAGGACAGTGGCTCAGCGGCGAAGAGTCGCTGCAACTGCTCAAGCAGGGCAAAACAGCGGCAGATCTCCTCACTTTTCTGCCGGCTGACCCGACGATCAAAGGTCTGCTGTCGACTTGTTCCCTGTCAGCAGTACAAAACCTCGACGTCATCTTTCCGGTCCTGCACGGCACCTTCGGCGAAGATGGCACCATCCAGGGTTTGTTCGAGTTAGCCGACATCCCCTATGTCGGCGCCAATGTCCTGGGTTCGGCCGTGGCCATGGACAAGATCGTGCAGAAACAGATCACTGCGCAGGCCGGCATCCGGTCGGTCGATTATCTCTGGTTCAGAGACATTGACTGGCGTGAGCCGGCGCCCGGCCCGGTCATCGCCCATCAGTTAGCGGACATGACGCAGGCGCAGATCATCGCGACAGTGATAGAGCGGCTCGGGTTGCCGCTGTTTGTCAAGCCGCCGAATCTCGGCTCCAGCGTCGGCATCAGCAAAGCGCATGATGACATCGAGCTGCGCCAGGGCATTGAATTGGCCCTGCAGTATGATCGCAAAGTGCTCATTGAGAAAGCGGTGCCGCACGCCCGCGAGATCGAAGTCGCGGTCCTCGGCGACGAGCGCCCCAGAGCCGCCCTGCCGGGCGAAATTTTCCCGTCCAACGAGTTCTATGATTATGACGCCAAGTATGTGGACGGCGCCTCCGATTTCCGCATCCCCGCCGATCTGCCGCGAGAGCTGCTCGAACGGATTCAGACCATGGCTATCCAGGGTGTCACAGCCGTCAATGCGGCGGGCATGGCGCGCGTCGATTTTCTGCTGAACGACATCACCCGAGAGGTCTATCTCAATGAGATCAACACCATCCCCGGATTCACCTCCATCAGCATGTATCCGAAAATGTGGCAGGCATCGGGACTGTCCTATCCGGAGCTGCTGGATGAATTGATCCGGCTCGCCCTGCAGCGCCACGAGCGAAAGAAGAGGCTCAAGACGACCTATCAGCCGAAAGAAGAGTGGTATAGATGAAGAAGAGGGGGAAAGGAGACCGAAGAGGGCAGGCCGCAGACCGCAGGCCGCAGGCCGGAGAGAGGAAACCGGAGACCGGAGAGCGGAAAAAAGCGCCTCTTTATTCTCGCACAGAGAGTGCGAAGGCCAATTTGATTTGGGGGCGGCAGCCGGTGTGGGAGTGGCTGGATAGCGGTCTGGCAGTGCAGCAGCTCATCCTGGCGCGCGATGCGCGCGGCAAAATAGTCGATGATATTGTCAGGCTCGCTGAGAAAAGACAGATCCGGGTGAAACGATTCCATCCCGCGCAGTTGGATCAGATGGCCGGCACCGAGAAGCATCAGAATATCATCGCTGAAGTAGAGCTGCCCTCCTGCGCCGCGCTGGAGAATATCTATGATGTTGCCAGGAAACGAGATGAGCCACCGCTGCTCTGTCTGTTGGATGGTGTGCAGGATCCGCACAACCTCGGCGCCATCGTACGCTCGGCCGATGCGGCCGGGGTGCACGGCCTCATCATCGCCAGAGATCGGGCGGCCGGCATCACGCCAACCGTGCTCAAATCGTCAGCCGGCGCCGCCGCCTGGGTGCCGGTGGCAGCCGTGACCAACCTGTCGCAGACCATCGATGAACTGAAGGAGAAAGGCCTGTGGCTGACCGGCGCGACGGATGATGCGCCGCAATCCTACGAGGACGCCGATTTCAGCGGACCCACGGCCATCGTTCTCGGCAGTGAAGGCGCCGGCATGCGCCGTATCGTGCGCGAAAAATGCGATTTTCTGGTTCGCATCCCCATGCACGGCCGGTTAGCGTCGCTGAATGTTTCGGTGGCAGCGGGATTGTTGTTTTTTGAAGCGAGGAGACAAAGGGGAAGTAGATAGTAGATAGTCACAGTGCGATAATAGTTAATTCTTCCTGCCTCAGAGCGCCTGAGATGATCGCTCTTCCCGTTCACATCCTGGCCCCGTTCGTTCCCCTTCGTCCCCGTTCGAGGGTGTATCAAAAGCATATTTTTAACCGCCGAGGACGCAAAGAGCACAAAGGATAACACTATAAATATTTTGACATTGCGACCTCCGCGAATTCTTTGCGATCTTGGCGGTTAATTGATCTTTTATGTCTTTTGATACAGTCCCGGGAAATAACCGAGGGCATTTTGCTTGCATCCGAAGAAAAAATCTACATCTATCCTCTCGTCCGTTCGCTCAGGGATTCTATCCCTGGGCGGGAAATGGACCAGGGCATTTTGCCCGCATCCGAAGAGAAAAACTTTATCATCGATCGCCCGACATATCCATGTCGGGCGCCCCTGGTTCCACTTCAACAACGGGCGGTACACATATATTGCAAATCACTGGGGATGTAACACTATTTAAAAATGGTGTTCCACGGGCAAATGATCTCGAATTCTTTCAAGCGCCACCATGTACGTTGGTTGTAAATTCTGTTCCATAATCACGTAAATAGTAGAAATAGCAGCGAAATACCTGAGGTTTTAATTTTATTAGGCGATTCGCTGGGACAAGTAATGAATACTATGAAAATTCTATTCTTTCTCGCTCTAGTTGCATCAGCATGCACGATATTTGGTCAATCCTGGCTCAAAATCAATGATCATGTGTACCGAAAAAATCATCTAAAAGGCCAACTCATCTTTTGGTCTACAGATGATTCTGGCAATCCTCGTTTCTATTCGCAAGCACCACCAGATACTCTGGTCACGGCAATTTTTTCTTTCATCAATGAACCATTGTCGATGCAACAAAAGGCGACTCAACTTTCAACTCTTAAAGCCGAACATGAGCGCTTTCGCCAGGCTTTAAATCAAACTGCGTCCTTTTCTGCAAATCGCAGGTAAAATGGGTTTACAGAACTACTGCACCAGTACTATAATGCCTTTAACGGAGTCGCGGTTCGCGGCCGGCTGGATCGGATCAAACAACTCGCTCAACTTCCCATGGTGTCCGGATTTTCTTTGGAGCGCACGTTTCGGGCAAATCTGCGCAGCAGCATCAAGCAAATACAGGCGGATCGAGTACAGAACGAATTGGGTTATGACGGCTCCGGCGTCGTGGTTGGCATCCTCGATTCCGGTATCGATTATACCCATGATGCACTCGGTGGCGGATTTGGCGACGGATTCCAGGTTTGCGGCGGCTTTGATTTTGTCAACGATGATGCCGATCCCATGGATGATTTCGGGCACGGCACACTCGTAGCCGGAATTGTTGGCGCTAAAAGTGAAGACCTTACCGGTGTGGCGCCAGGTGTCTCATTATTTGCGGTTAAAGTACTCGATAGTCAGGGATATGGACTTGAATCCGATATCCTCGCGGCTATTGACTATTGCCTGGACCCGGATGGAAATCCGGCAACGGATGATGCCGTAGATATCTTGAACATGAGTTTTGGCGGCTCGCCAAGAGCAGAAGATCCGATCATCAAAGCCGTGGACAACGCCACGCGCGCCGGTGTATTATGCGTGGCCGCTAGCGGGAATTCGGGTAATTTTGGTGTGGACGACAGTGGATTTGAGACCATTGGTTCACCGGCGGCTGCAAAAAGCGCGCTCGCGGTCAGTGCGTGCGATGCTCAATTTATTCTTTCCCCGTTTAGCGCCAAAGGACCAACTCCCTTTACCTGTTTGATGAAACCGGAGTTGCTCGCTCCGGGTGAAGACATTACCTCAACATGGCTAAACAATAGCGAGCTTATCGCATATGGCACGTCCATGGCCGCACCGCATGTGGCTGGTGTGGCCGCGCTTCTAAAGCAGCAAAATCCGGACTGGACACCCCAGCGGCTCAAAGCAACGCTGGTCAACAGCGGTGATCATGTGAATCCGAAGGATTCACCTTATGCCGTTGGCAATGGATGTGTCAATGCCTGGACCGCTTGCACGCGAACTTTAAGCATTCAACCTGGCATGCTGAATTTTTCTCCGGTAGAATTGAGCCAGCCGGTTTGGCAAGATACGCTAAATTTTATCGTAACCAATAAAAGCACAATAGCTAAGGATTTTGCACTCGACGTGAAATCGCCGCATCGAGGTATCACCCTCGATTTGAGCACGTATCACACAAACCTGGAAGCCGGTGGGAAAAAAACCATAACGGCAATTTTGCAGGTGGCATCCAGCGTTCCCATTCAAAAGGAGTATCCTTTTGGCTACACAGGTGCTATTTTTTGCATATCAGACGGGATTTTGATGATGATTTTCTAACCGCCTGGATTGTGGAAGATTCTTATCGAAATAGGCTATTTGTTTCAAATACAAGTGAATACATTCGCCTGGAATCCAATATTGTGGCCGGGCCGCCAGAGACACCATTTTTAATAAATCCTTATAAAATAGGCATAACTTTTCCAATCGATGTTCAGTTAAATTTGACGTTATCGGATTTCGAACAATTTTTTGTTGATATTAATCCGTATCGAAATGAATCTTTTAATCATGGTATGAGTGCAATGTTTGCCAGTACGATTTATCATAATATGGGCCAAGATCCTTCAAAACCAGGGGCAAAGGGAACCGGGAGTCACTCCTATAGCATGGGACTTGTTTTATCCGATCCCATCCCTTCCAGCATTCGTTTGATGAAATCCCCTGCAAGTTTAGACTCGGCTTATTTTCGTCATTTTGAGATTGGTTCATACGATTTTAATGGAGAAAGGGATCAATCTTTTGACTGGGCAGGGAACTTTCACATGCAGCCAGATGGGCAGCTTGCATGCTTTGACGTTCCGAAATTTCGATCATTTGCACATAACTATATTCTCAACTTTTTTGCCAATCCGGGCGATACGTTGATGTTTTCTCGCATTAATGATATACTGATTCCCGTATTCTGGGTGAATCCAGCTTTTGGCACCGATTGTACTTTGCTTTCAATTGATGACAAACATAACCGAGGTTGGTCCAATTTTCATGGAGTCATCGGGCAATCCGGTTTCTACTCGGAGTACTCTACTGACAAAATGTACTGGTGTACAGTTTTGGATAATGGAGTTTTATCAACACCAATAACCTTTGCAGAATCCCCAAATCCTATAACCTATTATCCGGTAAAAGAAAATAGTCTCTATCGTCTGCTGGGCCATACCGCTTTTTATGAGCTTTCTGGCCAGCAAGGCCTTACCTGGTTTGATTTCAGCGGCGGCTGGAGTACGGGCATTCCATGTGTTGATCTATTTCAGGTTCAGGTCAATGGCCAACCCACACAGTTTGTGAAAAAAGGGCAAAATGGGCTGATTCGGTTTATTCCCTGGGACTGGTCAAATGATATTACAAACGTAACGCTGGCGCTGTCGCCACCGAGCGGGGAAACGGTTCTTCTGTCCACAGAAAAAATCAATCGCGAATACCGGGCTGCCATTCCCGATATGCTGTCGTCAGCCTACATTGATGTTTTGGCTTTGGTAGAAGACGCCAAAGGCCGCCGTATGCAAGTTCGAATGATGCCCGGCTTTTATTTTGGCGAGAAAAGCCAGCGCATTTTGCATGGCCGCTTGTTTGTGGACTCTTATTTTTTGCAAAATCCAGAAAGTTCGGTGGCGATTGGTGATACGCTCAAATTTTCTCTCAAATTAAAAACCTATGGTAACAAGGATTTGCAGGATGTTAGCATAATTTTTCCGGAGCACTCGCACGTCCTTAAACTCGGGGAGTCACAATATTTCATAAACACATTGACAACCGCTGATTCTGCGATTTTAGAACCGAAATTTTTGCTCACAGCACTTGCAGAGAAAAAGCAAATTTCATATCCCATGCAAATGCACTGGCACTCCAATGGCATTGAATTTAAATCGACTTTTGATTTGTATATCCCCACTTGCATTCAAACAAAAGTTGTGAAAAATCGTGCTGCAGACGAATTTACGTTTCATTTAAGCAGCAATTATCCAAACCCCTTTAACCAGGAAACCGTGATATCGTTTTCCATTCCTGAAACCGGGCAGGTGGTTGTGGATATTTTTAACATCCAGGGCCAGAGGATAGATACGCTGATCGATGAAATATTGCAAGCCGGCGAGCACCTCTTCAAATGGGAGGGATTAGATGAGTTTGATCACCCGGTATCTTCAGGCGTGTATTTATATCGAATTCGTTTCGCAAAAGAGCAGCATTTCGGCAAGATGGTGATGCAGCGGTGAACACGAGATTTGGCTGCAATTCTTCCATCCCTTTTGCGGAAATTGTATGGAAACTATTTGAAATAGATTCAGTTCAATAGCCGTTTTTCCCTTCCTCAACCTAATTCACCCTTTACATAAAGAGGCGGTTGCAGTCGTTGGGGATATACATCCCGGTCAATTTTCCGGGCGGGGTGACCTCCCCGTTCGCTCAGGGATTCCATCCCTGGGCGGGAAATAGCAAAGGGCATCTTGCCCTTTGCTAGATAATAAACCTTTATCAATTCTTACTACACTAGCCTCTTCCGTTCGCTCCCGTTCGCTCAGGGATTCCATCCCTGGGCGGGAAATGACCGAAAGCATCTTGCCCTTTACCGAAGAGAAAATCTTTGCCATTCACTTATCGCGCTTGTTGAAAAATATATAAATGTTCTGATGTGAATAGGGCTAGAAGCCCTAATTGACTTTGCCAGGGAAAGAATCCCTGGACGAACGTCTGCGATAATGGACGTCCGACAGATGTCGCAGGATGTCGGCTGCCTTTTCGGCCGAGATGTCGCGTTGCGCTTCGGAAAGCAGCTCGTAGCCGACCATGAACTTGCGAATGGTAGCGGAGCGCAGCAGCGGCGGATAAAAATGGGCGTGCAGCTGCCAATGGGATGGATCGCCGCCGGCGAATGGCTGGCCATGCCAGCCCATGGAATAGGGAAAGGTGACCTCAAACAGATTGTCATAGCGGGCGAGAAAGCGGCGCAGGATGTCGGCGAGATCGAGGCGTTCGCGCTCAGTCAAGTCCGGCAGATGCAGGACGTGCCGCTTCGGCAGCAGCAGCGTCTCGTACGGCCACACCGCCCAGAACGGCGTCACGACCAGCCAGTTGTCATTTTGGACGACGATGCGCTCTTTTGCCTGTAGCTCCTGCTTATAATAGTCCATCAGCAGGATCGAATGATGCCGGCGCATATAGTCCTTTTGCCTCTCATGCTCTTTGCGCGCTTCATTTGGCAGCGACGTCGCGCTCCACAGCTGGCCGTGCGGATGTGGACTGGAGGCGCCCATCATGGCCGTGCGGTTCTCGAATATCTGGATCCATGCATAAGTATCCTTTAACTCTTCAATCTGTTTTGCCCACACGTCAATGACTTTGAGGAGATCCGCAACCGGCAATTCCGCCAGGGTCAGATCGTGGCGCGGCGAGAAGCAGATGACACGACCCGTACCGCGCACGCTCTCGTAGCGCCGCAGCTCCGCATCATCCGCTGCGACCGGCGTGTCCGGCAGCAGCGCCGCGAAATCATTGGTGAAGACAAAGGTGTTCTCATAGTCGGGATTCACCTCGCCATTGGCGCGCCGGTTTCCCGGGCACAGAAAGCAGTTCGGATCGTGTACCGGCCGCTCATCCGGCGCCGGCTTTTCCACCTGTCCCTGCCACGGTCTTTTTGTCCGGTGTGGCGACACCAGCACCCAGTCGCCGGTCAGCGGATTGTAGCGTCGATGCGGGTGCTCTCGCAGGTCGAAATTCATTTGTTGCTCCGGATTGCTAGACATAAAGACCGCGCTTCAGGCATCTGACGAGAGGCTCATCAGCCTGTCGCATCAATTTGCAGATTTTTGCCGTCATTCTCAACAATTTAATAAAAATTTTAGCCTGTTGAGGCGCCTGCCGGTCACCGGGCAGCGGCATCTTGACAGGGGTCATCGGCGACGCTAAGAACTGTTCAAAAAGCAGCCAGCGAAGCGATATCACAGCCTGATCGTTGTGCCCAGTCTGAAGCCAAAATGCTCATCGAGATAGAGCTCCTCGGGCAGAAATCCCTTTGATTTGTAAACGCATCCCGCGTCAATGGAAAAAGCATCGAGCCAGCCATCGCTTTTGCCGCTGAAGAAATAGCGCACATCCAGATCAACAGCTCCGCCCGCGAAAGAGTCGGCGGTGTGAAAGCTGAAATCGCGCGGTTGTCGCCAAAAATGGCCGCTGAGGCTCAGCGACAAGCGACTGTACACTCGCAGGTCACTCACGCCCAGGCCGAAACCGTGGAACCAGTTGTCCTTGTTCTGAAACTGCCGGGCATAAAAGCTGAGGCAGAGATCGTCATACTTGAGCCAGACATTTTCATCGATGAAATCGCCGAAAGGCGCCATGGTGTAGCCGAATCCGCCATTGACGGCCATCCTCGTCGTCAGTTTGAAATTGGTTTTACCAATGATCAGCGGATTGAGCAGGTTGAGGAATGATCGCCAGCCCAGTCGGCTGACATATTTCTTCTCGTCGTCCGTCAGGCTGCTATAGCGGGTGTAGCGATGGAATGCCATGGCCGGCCGGTGCAGATGTCTTGCCGCACCATAGACATCATGCCCGACGATGTCCCGTTGCAGCTCGTCCGTCTCTTCTTCCAGATCCATATCGTAGTGGAAGAGGCCGGTGGCGTAATACTGGATGATCGAGAGTTTACGCGTCCAGTATTCCCATTTGAAATGGTGAAAAGCATCCTGCCCGAAACTGCCGAGAGCCTCCACTCGTTTGGTGAGCATATAATCGGATTCCAGGCCGGCGGCGTGCAGTCTGATGTAGGTGGGCAAGTCCGTGTCGCGCAGCTCTTGCAACGTCTGATCGGTGACGCCCTTGACATAGGCGGCGCCGTGGCGGTTGAAATAGGGCTGAGAAATCGAGCCGATATTATTGACCGTCAAAATCGATCGGTGTCCCTCCTCGTGCGTCACCGGCATGAACAGGAGAACCTGCAGGCCGACCTGGATTAGGTCCGCTATTCGGTCGTCGGGCGACGCGGCGTAGAGACCGCGCACCAGCAGTCTGTAACCGGACAGATAGCTCTGGTTGACCTGCCGCATGGTGAAGAGCTGCGCCGGCGAGTCCTGGATGATAAAACTGTAATCCATGACGCGTTCGGCGTCATTCGTTTGGGCGAAGGCGACATGGGCGATAAGCGCGCAAAAAAGAGCTGTCGTTTTGAGCATTTTGCCGGTTCCGATATTTTAGATTGACAGGTTATGCCGTCTGTCGCGACATGCTGATGGAGCGTCACGATGGCGCTTAAATTACAATTTATACTGGCGTCTCGCAACGTTTTTTTCGGCTCTATAACGAATCGAATGGGTCATAGTATCTTCAACCGCAGAGATACGATGTTAATCAAAAATATAATTTCATTTTGTATGATACCTCGCTTGCATGATTTTTCGTACTCACGCAAAGACGCAGAGACGCAAAGATTCGAAGTTCTTGAAAAATTTCAAATTAAGTTTTGTTGGTGTATTGAGTTTACGTGACATCGTAAGTTTTTTATTAATAAATTTTCGAGCACGACTTGACAATCTGACATGTGTCCTGTCATATGGCCTGTCATCAGAAAAATACTTGAATTTTTCTTTGCGTATCCTTTGCGGCTTTGCGACTTTGCGTGAATTTGGACCAAGCACGTAAAGTGAGCTTGGTCTATATTTTTTCATATTATCCATTAACATGGTATCTCGGTGGTTCGCTTTTACCCACTCAAAGCGTTATAGATCCTTTTTTTCTGACGACGGATCATTCATTCCCCTGACGGGATATACAGCATGGAAAATGGCTGCGGACATGCGTCCGCAACTGGGACGAATGTCCCATTCCATTGTCCGCCCAGGATGGATATCCTGGCCGATCGTCTTTTACCCCATTAAAATAGCCAAATAACACAAATGATCAAATTATTCGACCGATGATGGTCGGGAACGAACTGCACGCACATAGCCGTAACCGTTATTAATATCATTACTTGTACAGTCTCCCCCATTGAAATCGACAATCCAGATGCGGGACTCCCCTACAAGTGTGTCGCCTGTCCATATCAATGACTGAATGGGATTAAAAATGTTATTGACATGTAGAATACCAGATCTTTCCGGTTCCATAAGAGACATAGCCTCTTCAATAGTCGGCAGTCTCCAGTCATTGAATCCGGCATAATTATCTCTATTGCGGTGATTCACATAGTCATTTGCCTTATCAAAAGCCCTAATAAAATTTTCTGAGCCGCTTTGCTGCCACATTAATCCAGTTGCTTTATCAAGAACAATTCTGACGGACTGCATTTCTTCAACGTGATATCTATGCGTAACAGCACCTTGTCCATCTGGATTCAAGCGTGCATCAAAAAAGCCGCGCGATCTTATTAGGGAAGCGACGCTATCTGGTGATATTGCTATTGGCCTGTTTCTAAGATGTACAACTCTTTTGTTGTAAAATTGCATGGCTATGAAGCAACTCCCGATTAAGCAAAGAATGACAATGATAACAGGAACTGTTTTTTTATGTTTTTTATACTTTATCTTTTGAAGATCAATAGATGGTGTACGTTTCACTCTTCCGATCTTAAAAAGTTGCTCTTCCAATTCCACAACCTTTTTCCGAATTGCCTCGTTTTCTTCAACTAGCCTCTTCATCTCGCTCTGTCGGCCCGCAGCCTCTTCGCCATTTTTCATCAGCGCATCTCCAAGAATCTCGTGAACCGGATTATCGGTCTTTTTTATATCGATTTTTTCGAGTGCTTTGATGCGGCTTTTCAATTCCGCACGAAACAAGGTAGGTCCATCCATTTCCAGCGAATAAAAAACAGCACGATAGTTCGTAATATCGAACGGCAATTTTTCTCCTTTGTGAATGATGGGAATCGTGCCGCAGCGGTACAGCGCATGCCGAACGCCGAGCTCGTAATAGACATTGGCGTTGCGGCCGCTCAGATCCGCGACCACCAGATCGGCGTTGTGCAAGTTTTCGATGATATCGCGTGTGATATTGCCGAGGTATTCCAGCTCATCCGCACGAATGGCCTCGTAGCCGCAGGACGCCACCACTGGCTTTATCATCTGCTGGTAAATCTTGAGATTGCGCTCATGCTCCATTGTACCAGCCTCACCAAATGGCATAATGACAAAACATCTCTTTGTTGTGCTCATTTTTTATTACTTTATTTTATTCAGTGATCACACTTTTATCCTGAAAATTTCATACGCATTCATCCCATCATGGTGTTTCTTAAATAAGAAGGAATGAGGGACAACATTTTATCATTGCGAGTACAGGAAATTATCCGTGTTTTCAATTCCAGCGCCCAGTTTCACTCCACATGCGCATAGTATAATTATGTAGCGGAGTGTGACCAGATCAGTGCTCGAATGTAATTTCTCTCGATGCCTGACTGCAATATTTTCTAATGAGTTATATTATCATTACAGAAATTATCTCGATCTGCTGTCAAAATAATCAGCCTGAATGATAGCTTAAAGAGAGAATTGAGTGCCATCAAAAACCCTATTGTTGTCGGTTGATAACAAGTTAACCCAAAACGAATTTGTTTATCAACGGACAATCCCGACGGAACGTCGTTTTAAAGGTGCCGCATCGGAGCAGGTCGCATACGATTGGAACCTAGAGGTCTATCTAGCCAGAATAAAAAAGCAAACATGCTTTCCGCGCCATTTTCCTCAGAAATTTTGCCTCCTCTCAAGTTGCTATAATGAAGGTATTTCAATAGCTGCGTGCATCAACAACCAAGGGAGGATGCACCAATGCGGAGAACCACGATTTTCATCTTTCTCTGTTTGGCCTCGCTGTTCTTTCCGGGATTCTTTTGCCTGTTCACGCTGACGAAACCCTATCGATTTGATGAACAGACGACAGCCGCGACCATCACTTCGCCGACCAAAATACATCTTGCGGACGGCTCAATGATCGTCTTTGCCGAGGGATTCACCATGACCGCGGATTCCATCGCCGGAAATGGCACCCGCTATGATCTGACCAGAGAACGGGCGCAGCCGGTGCAAACTCTGGCGAGAGACAGCGTCATGTTCATGGAATACTATACAAAAAAACTGCAGACAGGTCCTTTCCTCGGCGGTTTGGCCGCACCTCTCTTGTTCATCGCCGCCGTTCAAAATGAAGACATCCACAAGGCGTTCTTTGGCTCCTGCCCGACGGTCTATTCTTACGACGGAGAACACTATGCGCTGGAAGCCGAGTGTTTCTCCTATAGCATTTCGCCTAAAATCGAAACGTTCGATCTCGACCGCATCGAGTATGGTCAAACCTGCGACGGCCAATTCATTCTCAACGTGCGCAACGAAGCCCTCGAAACGCACTATATCAATCAGATGCAACTGGTCGTCGTCGACCATCCGCCGGAGTATGAGCCGTTCCCGCTCAACAGACCGTTCATGGGGCGCAAAGACCGGACGATACTCTTTGGCGCCGCGAGCGATATTCTCGAAGCGACGAGCAAATCGGGTCGCGATGTGCGAGCTCTCCTGAGCGAGCGGGATCATCAATGGTATCAGAGCGATGCCGCAGCCGTACAAAAAATGACCGCCGGCGTTGAAAAAGACTGGCTCGACATCTCTGTCGCTGTGCCGCCGGAGGCGCGGAACATGGTCATCGCCCTCCGCTTCAGAAACACGCTGTTCTACACTGTCGAATTCTATGATGTGCTGCTGGACGGCTATGGCGCCCGCGGCATCGACTGGATGGCGTGCAAATGAACGATCCGCTCTATTTGAAACGGTTGCACAAATGGTATCAAAAACATTTCGGCATTCACGTCGAGTTGCGGGACGGCAACACAGTCAAGAAAAAGGCCTTCATCGACGACACCGGTCCCATCGCCTGGCGACAGACCGCGTTTGAACTGCCGGTTGCTGCAGCGCCCACTGCGACACTGCGGGTGAGCTTTTTGCCCGATAACGTCATGATTGACTGGATCGGCGTCAGTTACGATTCCCCGCCGGCCTACACGCTTCGGCACGTCGCCTGCAGCGAGATCACCGACATGCGAGGCAGACAAAAAAATATAGCGCCGTCATTGCTGGAACAGGACGATGACCACTATCTCATCACTCAACCCGCTGAATCCTATCACCTGACGTTTGACACAGGCCAGGAGCCACCGGGAAAAAAACGAACCTGCTTTCTACATTCGCGCGGATTTTACATCGAATGGCTGCGACGCGAGTGGTACGACGACAGCATGGCCAGAACGGAGAATATCACACTTCAACTTGATGAGAATCTCATTCTGCGGGCCGCAGAGCAGTGGTTGGCGAAAAAGGAGGCATTTGAAAAACAGTTCTTTGATTCGAAAATTCAGTTGGCCGGGGAGGGTAAAATGCAATGAGAAATTTGTCTTACCTTTTGATCAGCACAGTTCTCGTGTCCTGCGCCAGCACCGTCAATATTCTCAAGCTCGAAGGCGACGCGGTGACCCTCACTCTAACCGATGCATCGGCGATCCGCGTCGAATTGCTGGCGGTGACAGATTCAAGGCTCATCGCGAAACACGACGGTAAAATCAAGCAGGCGCCGCTCGCCGAGGTCATGAATATTCACATCCATGATTATCGCATCGATCCAGCCATAAAAATACTCTGGGCCATTCCGCCTGTTCTGCTCGAGGGAATAATCATGCTCGTCGCTTTCGATGTGGAACAGCCCCTCTGGGGCGTCATTGCCGGCCTGGCCATGGTCGGAACGATCTACGGTTTCTCCACCGGCGATCCCAAAACGACATTTGCTTCACCCTTTACTGATGGCGACCTTGAAAATCTGCGGCTCTATTGTCGCTATCCGCAAAACCTGACCGATGTGGAGTGGAAAAATCTCCTGGAGCATTTTCAGCAGGATGATTTCATCAAGCTGCCATAATGACAGTCAGATGATACACGAATGAACACGAATTAGAAAATCAATCAATTCGTTTTGAATTCGTGCAAAATTTGTGGAAATTTGCGTTTGGTTTAACTCAAATTTTTCTTGGCTCTATAACGAATCGAGTGGGTAAAAGAAAACCACCGAGTTCGCCGAGAACTTGGCGCAGCCTTTGGCCGCAACCAAATGAGCACGATCGCCCAGGACATCCGTCCTGGGCCTCAAGTTTGGACGTTACAAAATACTTAAAACGCAGCCACCCTGGCTCGGACTGCTAAGAATAAGCATAAAGTATGGC
>JAFGJB010000212.1 GCA_016929295.1 Candidatus Zhuqueibacterota bacterium
GCGCCAGCTCATCATCTTTCGGCTCGACGATCTCATTCCAGACGCTGCTGGTTTTTTTCTCGATGGCCGCTCTGTCCGGACCGTGCAAGCGAATGACGGTCAGGTCTTTGATGAATTGACGATGTGACGCGTACAGAGGAAATATTGGCGGCATGTAGTAGCCCTGCAAGAACACATGATAGAGCTTGTTGGCGTTGATGAATTCAAAGTATTTTTTATTGAGGTAATTCGGATTTCTCGTCTCTACGCAATAGGTGTATCCGGAGGGACACCTTTCAATAAATGCCTCGAACTGCTTGATAAAATCTTGCTGGGACGGCATTTTTTGCTTGTTCAGGTATTCGAACTGGAACATCAGGGGTCCTAGCCACTCGTGCATTTTGCCGATGGATTTGAGAAAATCGATGAACAGATCAATGGACAAAAAGTGCGGATTATTGACGGGCTTTGCTTTGTCTTTTTGATAATAGTGCGTCAGGGTGATGCTGTTGGGGATTTTGATGGCGAATGTAAAGTCACGCGGCACCGAAGCAACATAGTCCATCACCGTGGCATCGTTTGGCAACACGACCTTGTTCGGAAAGAGCGACCAGAACCATTGATCGATTTCAACGGTGTTGTAGTGCCGGGCGTATTCTTTGAGATAGTTACTGCCGACATTTTCCGAGTAGAGGATTCCTTTCCAGGAGTCGTATTTCCAGGAAGAAGTGCCGATTTTCAGAGGATGCCCGCTTGTGGGGCTTTTTGATGTTGTGCCGAGGTTCATATTTATACCTGCTAGTTTAAGCCACGGAAGTCGGTTATTTTGCTTCTATCTTTCGTTAACAGTGGGGAGGTATCGCTTATTTCACAAGCTTAAGAATTTCCACTGCAGCTCAATCGACAGCGGGAAGGTCAGATTGAAAAATGAACTGATCTGGTTGGTTGTGAAGGGAAGTGCCAAAACGAAAGAGCAAAGTGATTAAAGCATAGCGATGCTCGGTGTGAATCCGTAATACAAATCAGCAACATTTTGTTTTTTTTAAAAGTTTTAAAGCCAACCGCAAAGGGCGCCGAGATTTGCAGAGATATTGCCCGATTTCACTTCTTTTCCTCTGTGATTTTCGGCGTCCTCTGCGGTTTAGATGTTTTTGGTTGCGGCCAAAGGCTGCACCAAGGCTGATATCATTTACATGCGTTTACAAATGCAGTTGCTTTCAGGCGGAATGATTCTAAATTGCGGTCAATAAAATCCACTGACCGTAGAAAAAAATCAATTGCCATGGTTGGCGCACCTCGACCGCGATCGTAAAGGTAATAAATTTATTTTTGTTCAAAGCAAGTTTAAAATTGACAATATCAATTGATTTTCATAATATTCAGAAAGGAATTGAAGAAACGTGATATAGAACTCTGAAAAATGCATAAATTACGGGGAAGCTGACATTCATTAACGATTCCTTTATTTCTTCATTTTTTTAATCACAATCTCATCACATTTTTACAAGCGTTCCATGTACTGAGTTGCCTAGCAGCAGGAGATATTCACACAATGAGCTATAATCCGTTGTATTGCTCCAGGCAGACGGAAATAGACTATTTCAAGGTTGATAGAAGCTCATGTCTCTGCAATTTGGTGAAATGATAACTCTGAAAGGTGGGAAGAAGAAAATCTGATGGATGATCTTCAGGAATTGCTTGAAGGAGCAAAGCAAGGAATCAAGTGCGAAAATATACTATTTACAAAATAATCTGAAAGAATATAAAAGTCTGTTCGATATATATATAGGAAACGGTCTGCATATGATGTGGAAGATATAATGGCAGAAATCGAAATGGAGAAGGCAAAAAACAAGGTAAAAACTAAAACCAATAATTGCCAAGGAGGACTCTATGAAACATTTAGCTAAAAGCGTTGTACTGTTCGCATTATTCCTGGCGACTATTATCCGGGCTCAGTGGCCACGCGACCTTTCCTTGAATTTGCCTATTTGCACCAAAAGCATCGACCAGACTGAGCCGAAAATCATCAGTGATGGCTCTGGGGGAGCAATTATTCTTTGGGCTGATCGGCGTAACGGCGATATTGATCTGTTCGCCCAGCGCGTATCTATGGATGGGCATATTCTATGGCAAAACGACGGTAGCCCAGTTTATGAAGGCAGAGGCGATCAAAGCGACTACATGATTGTTCCAAACGGCCGAGGAGGCGCTTACGTGACTTGGAAGAGTAATTATCACGTTTACGCCCAACAGCTTGATGCGAATGGTTCACTTTTATGGAACCAACCCTTACTTTTATGCACAGCTACAATCGCTCAAGGTGATTATGACATTGTTGCAGATAACGCCCAAGGATTTTTTGCGGTCTGGAACACATCGGAAAGCTGGAGTAATCTGCTCGGGCAGAGAGTCAATAAAGAAGGAGTACTCATGTGGGGGGGGACCGGTGCTATTGTCTCTGATCCATCAATAGACAAATCAATATCTCCAAAAATTGCAGCGACAGGCAATGGACTCGCCGTTGCTTTTCAAAAAGGCTGGGTTGACTTTGGTATTTATGTTATGATTCTTGACGCTAATGGCAAAAGGCTGTTCAATAACGATATCCAAATTGATATGCAGGACTTTTCTGGATTTCCTGATCCTGGAATTGTTACAGACGGCGCGGGTGGCGCCATCATATGTTGGGAAAAAGACTATCAAGTATTCGCAAATCATGCAAGTAGTTCGGGTGCCAAACAATGGGGTGAGAATGGCATTGTCGTTTGCGAAGCCGGCACTGAAAAGCATACCCCTTTTATCGCAACGGATGGAAATAATGGCGCCTTTATTCTTTGGCATGATTATATCGATATTTACTATTCCTATTGCGATATTTATGGCCAGCATCTAAATAGTTCTGGACAAAAGTTATGGCCAGCTGATGGAGTTCAGGTAAGCAACTCATACATCCATGAATGGATTGGAAATCTCCAGGCGGATAATGCAGGTGGGCTGATTGTTTCATGGGAGACGAATAATGATATGCGCCGATATTGGTGGAATGCCGCGCATGATTCAACGCAAAATGTTTGGGTGCAAAAAATAGACGATTCAGGTGAAGCAACGTGGTCTGGTGGCCTGCAGATTTCAACGAATCCTGCAAAAAAATATTCGATATCAGCTACAAGTGATGACGAGGGTGGGATAATAGCAGCCTGGGTGGATAAAAGAAACGGGAACGCGGATATTTATGCACAAAGGATCGATTATTCAAGTACCGTTACCGGCATCTCGGGTGCCATCGCAGATGCCAAAACCAGCGATCCAATTGAAGGAGCCATGTTGGTCTTATCCGGTCCCGAGTCTGATACTACCTGGAGTGATGTAAACGGGAATTATCGATTCCTCACCTCCCCGGGATCCGGATATTCCATTGAAGCAAGCGCGATGAATTATCAAACGGCAAAAAAAGAGCATATCTCGGTTGTCGAGGGAGAAACAACAGTGGTCGATTTCGTCTTGCAACTGTATCTGCAGCCCCCCAAAAATTTGCAGGCCTCTGTAAGCCCGGCAAAAGTAATCCTCATGTGGCAGTCTCCGGAGACAACCAATCAAGAGGAATTGAGTTTTGATGACAGTGGTTTTGAAAATGCTATGGGCTGGGACAATGTAAAAGGGATTGCAGCCAATGGGCCATTTAAGCCGTCCAAGTACCCCGCTTCCATTGATATTGCCCGGATTGCTTTTAATGGGGAGCGCGCAGGTGACCCCTTCAAGGTCTATGTGTATGTGGATCCATCGGGCGTCGCCGATAGACCATCTTCGACCATGTTAGCCGGTTCGCTGGGTCCATTTTCCATCTCGAGTAGTGGAACATTTCAGGATATTGACTTGAAATCCCTTAATTTGACTCTCAATTCGGGCACGTTCTTTATCGGCGTTCAGCAATTAGGGGTAAACCCTATGTGGATTTTATTTGATGAGGATGGCTCAGGAGACAACTCGTTCGTCGACAGCAACCTGGACGGTATCTTTTCACCTTTGAACGAGCTGAATCCGCCGGTGGCGGCTGTCTTTGCGATTCGAGCCATTGTGTCAGGCCGCAGTACAAGTCAGTCAGTGGCCGCAAATGGTTCTGAATTCAAAGACATGATTGGCTCAATCGGGATGAATGATATAGCTCATGGCAATACAGATGAAGAATTTGGCTTGCAGACGCTAAAGACGAAGCGAGGCAGAACACCGACAACCATCTCTGTGGCAAAAACAGGAGTCACTTCGGCGACATCCTCCTCATTGACCGGCTATAACCTCTACCGTTCGCAAATCTCTCCGGTCGGCTTGACCGAAGCAAATCGCATCGCTCAAACATCTGCATCAGTGACTAGCTATGAAGATGCAAATGTCGCCGGCGGCCAGACGTATTATTATGTGGTCACCGCGAAATATGATGCTGACGAAAGCGGCCCATCCAACCAGGTCGAGGTGGAACTCCCGCAAGGCGGGCCTGGACCCAGCCTCAGAATCGATCCCGCATCAAAAGCGATTCAACTCAATGAGAGCGGAACGGTGAGTGTGGTGATCGACAGCGTCGATGAGCTGGGTTCGTTCGAGTTCACCATTGAATACAATCCCGCCAAGGTGCAAATCGCCAATAATCAGAATGTAAATTTGGGGCCATTTCTCGGCAGCACTGGCCGCACTATCAGTCCGGTTGGTCCCACTATCGATAACAGTATCGGCAAGGTGATCTTTGGAGCCTTTAGCATTGGCAGTAATCCCGCGCCGAGTATTGACCGTGGCGGTGTGCTGGCAACTATCAAATGGACGGCCCATGATACGGGCTCGGCAGTACTTGCTTTTAAAGCCGTCAAGCTGACAAATCCGGATGGTGCTGAGATTGCTAATGTAAAAACAATCGACGGCCAGATCAACGTATCGCAGTGCTATTGGGCAGATGTGGATTGTGACGGCGATGTGGACATTGTCGATATTCAGCTCGTCGCCGGCAAATGGAACAGCTCCTGCGGCGATCCCGGCTATGATTCCCGCTGCGATATTGATGGCGATTGCGATATCGATATCGTCGACATTCAGCGAGTGGCTGGTCAATGGGGCTGGCCCAACAACCAGAACGCAGCATTCTTGCGTAAGGTCGGAGGAATCGAGGAAAGCGAATTGAGCAAAAATCTGACCTTGACCATCGAGCCAAAGGCGGAGAATGAAAAGGGAACTCAAACAATCCAGGTATTGGCTGACGATGTCACTCATCTCGGCGCCTTCCAATTTGATCTTGCTTTTGACAGCAATTTGCTAAAAGTAAAGGATGTGCAAGTCGGTGATATTTTTAAAAGCACAGGAAATACGATCATGCGTCTTGGCCCGCAGATTGATGTGGCGGCGGGAAGGCTGACTGTTGGTGCTTTTAGCTATGGAAGCGAGGCGGGTCCATGCGGCTCGGGTGTGCTGGCTCAAGTTACGTTCGAGTTAAAAACAGTGCAAACGCAGCCTCTCAGGTTGGAGGAGGTCCTGCTCACCGACCAACAGGGTAATCTCATGCCGGTGAGCAAGATTAGCAATACCCTCATCGACGGCAATATGCTGCTGGCTGTGCCGGAATGTTATTCTTTGAGCCAAAATTACCCGAATCCGTTCAATCCGGTCACGGCCATTCATTTTGGCATTCCGGATCAAAACGGTCGGGCTGTAAAGGTAAGTCTGGCGATTTACAATCTCAACGGCCAGATTATCAGAACGCTCGTTGACGAGGACAGGCTAGCGGGAAATTACACGGTCGATTGGGACGGCACCGCAGAAAATGGGCAGTTGGTTTCATCGGGAATCTATTTCTACGCTATTGTGGCTGGCGATTACCGGGCTGTGAAAAAGATGGTATTTGCGCAATAGAAAAAAGCTGGTAATGGGTATGAGCCGCTTTTGCCGAAAATGTGAACAAGGCAAAAGCGGCCAACCTGTTTTCATATTTTTCTTCGCAGCCTGAAAGATGTCAGTTGTACGATTTATAAACAAATAGCATCAAGATCGACGGTTAGAAAATTAAAGAAAAAGGAGCACAAAATGAACAAGAGTAAGGTGTGTTTGACTTTGTTAATAGTCATTAGTCTTTTAAAAGTTAGTCTTGATAAAGCTTTTGCAAAGACTCCACAACTGCAAGGATCGCTCGGAAAAGTCTCCTGGAAAATTCTCAGCGATCCTGTTGTACAAAAAGCGAGCAACAAGCCAAACGAACAAAGCTCTTTCAGCATGGTGCCAATCCAAATAAAAATTGAAGAAATGGTACTTACAGCCGCGGAAAAACAAAGCGAGTCGTCGGAACCTGAATTCGCTGGAAATGCCCTTCAGGCAAATGTCCCGGATACCATTCTTTTCGAAGGCATGGAGGGAAGCTTTCCTGGAGCATGGAACGTTTTTGATGGCAACGGCTCAACTGGTGGTGAGTACTATTGGGCTAAAAGCAGCTATAGAAAACATAACGGAAATTACAGCGCTTGGTGTGTTGGAGGAGGAGCGAATGGAGGAACACTCGCCCCAGGCAGCACCTACCGGGCTAACGCCAGTTCTCATATGGTCTACGGCCCGATTAACTTGAGTGATGTTAATTGGGCTGCACTTAGCTTTTACGTGCGTCTCAATACCGAACAGAGGTATGATTACTTCTTATTCATGGCCTCAGTCAACGGAACTGATTTTTATGGCTATGGACTTTCAGGCTCAACGGGTGATTCCTGGATACCTTTTTCTCTTGCGTTAACAGATGTTCCTACCCTCGGCGACATTTCTGGCAGCTCATCTGTCTGGATAACGTTTGGTTTCACCAGTGATGGCACTACACAGTATGAGGGCGTTTATCTGGATGATATCGTTTTGGAACAAGGCAACGCAGAAGAGCTGAGTGTGATTTCAAGCTTTGCCTCACCCGGCTCCAGCCCCTGGGGTCTGACCTACGATGGCACCAACTTGTGGAATGCAGATGACAACCGTGACAGGGCCTACAAGCTTAGTACCAGCGGAACAACCATTTCCTCTTTCGCGACTCCAAGTTCAAGCCCGGCGGGCATGGCTTGGGATGGCGCGAATCTGTGGTTAGCGGATGATAACACGGGAAAGATTTACAAGTTGACGACTTCCGGAAGCATAGTGTCCTCCTTTCAAGCACCGGGTGATCTTCCGACCGGCCTGGCCTGGGATGGAAACAACTTGTGGCTGTGTGATCTTCTTGAAACCACTATCTGGAAACTCACGACAACCGGGCAAGTTGTCACCTCATTTTCAGCGTCGGGTAGTTCCCACAGTGGTCTGTGCTGGAATGGCCGATCGCTTCTACTGTCAGACAGTGGGACTCTCTTGCTCTATGAACTGGATACGGCAGGAAATATTCAAAGATACTATCTGCCGCCCGAGCTATTCCCGACGGATTTAGCCTGGGATGGAAGCAATTATTGGCTTGCCGATGCCGGCACCGATCGAATCTATAAACTGGAAGGATCTGTCGTCATGGAGCCGCCCAGGAATTTGCAGGCTTCTGTGAGCTCCGATAAAGTGGTTCTGCAGTGGCAGCCGCCGTCCGCTGCCCCTGCTGGCTATTGTCTCTACCGCTCATCCAGCTCGCCGGTCGCGTTGATCGATGCCAACCGCATCGCCACGCTCTCGCAATCGGTAACCAGCTACGAAGACGCAAATGTTGCCAGTGGCCAGACGTACTATTACGTGGCTACTGCCAGGTACGATGCCGGCGAAAGCGGCCCATCCAATGAGGCGCAAGCGACTCTGCCGGAAGAAGGGCCAGGACCTACCGTTAGAATCGATCCCTCGTCAACAGAAATTCAACTTGATGAAACCGGAACGGTGAGCGTGGTGATCGACAGTGTTAACGATCTGGGCTCTTTCGAGTTTACCATCAGCTACAACCCTCGATGCCTGCTTGTCGCCAAACAGCTAGATGTAAGCTTGGGGTCATTTCTGGCTAGCACCGGCCGAACCGTCACCCCGGTTGGTCCCACCATCGATCAGAACAACGGCAAGGTGACCTTTGGCGCCTTTAGCTTTGGCAGCAATCCCGCGCCAAGCATTGACCGCGGCGGTGTGCTGGCGATCATCAAATGGACGGCCCATGATACCGGCACGGCTGTGCTTGCTTTTGAGTCCATCAAGCTGACTCATGCCAATGGCAATGAAATTCCAAACATCAAAACCATTGATGGCCAGGTTACCGTACCTTCATGTTATTGGGCCGACGTGGATTGTGATGGCGATGTGGACATTGTCGATATTCAGCTCGTCGCCGGCAAATGGAATAGCTCCTGCGGCGATGCAAACTATGATCCTGCCTGTGATGTTGACAATGATTGTGACATTGATATAGTGGACATCCAGAAAGTGGCCGGTCAATGGGGCTGGCCGAATAGCCAGGGTGCCGGATATCTGGGGAAAGTTGCGGTGACGGAGGAAAAGCAAGAGATCAGGAATCTGGTTGTGAGGATCGAACGAGGGAAGGAAAACACTGACGGAACGCAGACAGTAGAAATATTGGCTGATAATGTCAGCCATCTGGGTGCGTTTCAATTTGACCTGGTTTATGACAATCGTTCGCTGAGGGTAAAGGAGGTACAAGCTGGTGATATTTTCACTAACTCGCCCAACAGTGCGGTCACTCTTGGTCCTGAAATCGATCAGGCGACAGGCAGGCTGAGGTTTGGGAGCTTTAGCTATGGGACGGAGACCGGGCCTTGCGGTTCAGGTGTATTGGCCAGAGTGACATTTGAGAGCCAATCCTCTCAGCAGCAGTCTTTGAGGCTGGAGAATGTCCTTCTGACGAATCAGCGGGGCGAGTTATTGGCGGTGAGTGATATAGCGAATAACAGCATCGGCAGCGACGTGGCACGGGCTGTGCCGGCGGATTTCACCCTGGGTCAGAATTATCCGAATCCGTTCAATCCGAGGACGGTGATCACTTTCGGCGTTCCCAGCAAAGATGACCGGGATGTCAGAGTGATTCTGGCGATCCACAACCTGAATGGTCAATTGATCAGGACGTTGATGGATGAAGCCAAGCAGCCGGGATATTATACGGTTGAATGGGATGGCGCCAATGAGTCAGGGCAACAGGTTTCTTCGGGAGTGTATTTCTACGCCATCAACGCGGAGGATTACCGGGCTGTGAAAAAGATGGTATTCACGAGGTAGGGAAAGACAGACCGAGACAGCAGAAATGGCGGCTTTTAGCAGCGAAAAAGCAGGACAAGGGGACAAAAGCCGCCCTTTCACTTCTGTAAAGATAGGAGATGCAAATGCATAGAATCAAAACGTTTTCAGTCATTGCAGCGCTGCTATTCTGCATTCACCCGCTAAAAGTAGTGATGAGTCAGGTTCTCAGTGTGAAAATTGATCCCCAGGAGACGGCTGTAAGCTCTGGAGAGTCGTTTACATTAAATGTGGCTATATCACAGGCGACAAATGTGGGTTCTTTTCAATTCGATGTCACCTTCCTGACATCCGTCGTTCATGCCGACAGCGCCTGGCTGGGAAATTTCCTGGGAAGCACCGGCAGAAGCGTTTCGCCTGTCGGGCCGGTCATAAATAACACCGCCACTACTGGCAAAGTGACGATGGGCGGATTCAGCTTTGGCGCAGGCAATGGCCCGAATGGCTCCGGCGTCCTGGCAACAATAAAATTCACTGCCCTGGATACAGGCGTCACCGCTATAGATTTGCAGCAATTGCAGATTACTGATATCAACGGGCAGGTGCAAAATGTAGCCAGCATTGTAGATGGCATCGTAAGGGTTGCTCCTCAAATTCATCCAGTTGATCCTGAAAAGACTTTAGTAGAAGTGAATCCGGCCAATATTCCTGCTGATGGCATTTCAACTACTATTATTACGGTTAAACCTAGAGACTCCCTCGGCAACAGTTTAGGAACAGGTCAGACTGTCAGCTTGACTTCTACAGCAGGGGAGTTGCTCGCTACTGTCTCGGATAATGGTGAAGGCAGCTATACTCAGGTTTTGCGATCTTCGACCGTCCCTGGCAGTGCGGTCATTACGGCAATAGTAAATGGTGTAACAGTGAATCAAAAACCACACGTCGTGTTCACTGCCCTTTCCGGTGCAGCCATAAAAATCAATCCAACTGATACGACGGTAACACCCGGTGATACATTTATAATGGATATCGTGATTCAAGATGCTCAAAACCTCGGGTCGTTTCAATTTGACATTGAATTTTCGACGGCCGTCGTTCATGCCGATAGCGCCTGGCTGGGAAGCTTTCTGGGCAGCACCGGCAGAAGCGCTTCGCCCGTCGGACCAGTCATCAATAACGACAGCCCTACAGGCAAAGTGACCATGGGTGGATTCAGCTTTGGCACGACAAACGGCCCGAATGGCGTCGGAGTCCTGGCGACCATAAAATTTACCGCCCGGGATACAGGGACTACCGTCATCGATTTACAGCAATTTCAGGTGACGGACATCGATGGACAAGCGCAAGGTGTAGGCAGCATAGTAGATGGGCGGGTGAGGGTGGCTTTTCCATCTTCCCTACTAGATATTCTTATCGATGCCGAAAAAGACGCCTGGTACGATGAATTGACCGGGCCTGAGGATGGATATCTGCAGATCAGATGGTTTGCTCATAACAAC
>JAFGJB010000213.1 GCA_016929295.1 Candidatus Zhuqueibacterota bacterium
CAGTGATCCTGTCTTGGGTGGGTTCGATTCCCACACATTCCCGCCAGCAAAGGTTTATGCGCGACGCATAAACCTTTTTCATTGCCTGCTTTCGGGATGGCAAATCAACGATGGAAATACTACATTACCTCTTGCTCTTCGGCGTGGGCGTATTGACCGCCTTTATGAACGTCCTGGCCGGCGGTGGCTCGGTCATCTCTATGCCGATCCTCATCTTTCTGGGATTGGACGGCGCTATGGCCAACGGCACCAACCGCCTGGCGATCTGCAGCCAGAATATTTTTGCGATTTTCTCCTTTCACGGCGAAGAAAAATATGACATCCGTTCGGCGCTGAAATATTCCGCCTGGACATTGCCCGGCGCCATCTTGGGCGCTTTTTTCGCCGTCAATATCGGAGATCAGCTCTTTCATAAGGTGCTCGCCGTCGTCATGATCGGCGTCATGATCACTGTCCTGCTGCCGCCGCCAAAAGGACGGCCGAGCGCACGCCTTGCTGATAAAAACTGGCTCATCTATCCGGCGCTCCTGGCCATCGGCTTTTACGGCGGATTCATTCAGGCGGGCGTCGGCTTTTTTCTCATGGCGGCCTTTACCCATATTCTTCATTATAATCTGGTCAAAGTCAATATGGTCAAGGTCTTCATTGTTTTCATCTACACGATTCCGGCGCTGCTCATATTCATGCTGTCCGGAAATATTCAATACACCTATGCGATCGCCCTTGCCGCCGGCAATGCTGCAGGAGGATGGTGGTCAGCAAAATTGGCCATAGCAAAGGGCGAAAAAATAATACGTCTGGTTCTGGTGCTGGCGGTCATCGTGATGTCGATAAAATTGTTGGACCTGATTTAAGGAGAGACATGTGGAAATAGTCGGATTGATCGGCGCCGTTCTTTTGGCGCTCTCCCTGGCGTTGGTGTTACAGAGGGCCTCCCGGCATGGCGACAAAATTCCCTACTATCGCGACATCCGCAAGAAATTTAAAAAGAAAGCCGCCGCGCCCGTCGAGCCTTCGCAGCGCATGTTCGTCGCCATCCGACGCCATCCTGTCGGCCGGGCAGCCATGATGAATCTGGGGGATGAGGATTACGAGGCGAAGAAAAAGAGCGTCGTCGATTTGATGAACGAGCTTGTGCGGGAATGGTCGGCGGTCGCGACATTCAAATGGGGATTTCACGGATCAGAATACGGCCTGCCGTCGAGTAATGATGAGAACTGGGTGCTGTTCGCCTCGTTTGTCGTGGAGAACCATGATGCCTATCGCGGCTGCCTGGAGGTATTGCAGCTCGACAAATACATACCTCTGCGAAAGCAGTGCGACATCCGCCTGCTCTATGGGGAAAAAATGGAGCAGCTGTCGCAGCACACAATCGATCTCTTTCGGCAGACCTTTGGCAAATGAGTGTCCGTTTCACTCGGCGGGTTTGCTCTTTTTGAAAAGTTCCTCCAGCTTTTGCCGCGCATCCGTTGCTCTGGACGTACCAGTCACCTTGTTCGCATCAGCCGGAGTGAAATATTCGCAAAAATTTGCCAGCGCTTTGTCGTTGACCCGCTCGGACTGCGGCTCGTGGCATTCCTTCCATGCCAGCGGATCGTACAGTGTACAATTCAAGCAACAGCGCAAATAGGCGCCGCAGACCAGACAGGTGTCCTGGCGGAATATCTTCTGGCCCAACTCTAAAACCAGCTCATCGCCACAGTTGTGACACTTCATGCATCGCTCCTTGCAGTTCCTGCACCGCCATAAGATAAATTGTTTCTCGCTGAAAGGCAATAAAAAAAGGCCCGCCACCAGCCGGTGACGGACCTTATTCAGTCGAGGTCCAGTATGGTCTAATCGATGAACAGGCCCATACGCAGGACATCATGAAACTTTTCATCAAAAAAGACCTCGTTGCGCAAAATGCCTTCCACCTGAAATCCCAGCTCTTCATTCAGTTTAATATTGCGAATGTTTGTGTTGAGCGTACTCAGATAGATCTTTTTCAAACCGAGTTTCTGCACGCCATATTGAATCCATAATTGCGTCGCTTCCCTGGCATAGCCCATGGCACGTTTCGCGGGATCGCCGATTATTTTGCGCAGCTCGGCGCGATACTGCTGCGGATTGTGATTACAGTAGGCAACAGCGCCGATAGTTGTATCGTCCTTCAGGGTGATGATTCCCATCAAACAGGATTTGTCATTAATGAATTTTTCCAATTCAACGGCTTTGGCGGTGATCCTGGAGAGCAAAAAATGACGTCCCTCCTCGTCTTTGAGCCAGCCTTGCACGGTCGCTTTATCTTTGGCTTGATAGCGGCGGATGCGCAGACGCTCGCTCTCGAGAGGCAAACCGTCTGCGGTGACTGCTGCGTCCATTTTCGCCGCTTCAATCGAGCGACCATTCACATCAACCATTTTGCCGTTCGACATCGCGATGTCGAGAAGAGCATTGACAAAACGCAAATAGTCGATCTTTTTAAAACCATACTTGACCGATTCTTTGAAAAAAGTGCGCGTCAGCGCTTCCAGGGTTTCGTCGGGGATATTCGATTCGTCAAGGCCCATGAGACACACTCCTCATCGCTCACATATTACTTGGCCGGGCTTTCGGCCGCAACCAAAACGTTCAAGGCATCGCATCAATAACGTAAAGCAAAAAATTGAAACCTTGGCGCGCCCTCTGGCCGCAACCAAAAATATCCAAACCACCGAGTGCACCGAGACCACCGAGAAAATAAATGAAACAAAACTTTA
>JAFGJB010000214.1 GCA_016929295.1 Candidatus Zhuqueibacterota bacterium
AATTCGTGTTCTCTTTTTTGGGTTGCGGCCAAAGGCCGCGTCCTCAGCGCATCATCCCCTGTTTTTCGTAAAAGCGCTTTTCATGCACCTCCAGCTCGGAGATCAGGCGTGAGAAAAGATCGCTGCCGGCATAGTCGTCATAAGCATAATAGGGCCCCTCGATGAAAAACCGCATCTCCGGTTTTTCCTGCAGGCCATACTCTGCCAGCACCTCGAGGAAGGGCGCCGGCTCGGCCGCGTGTATGTGGACTAGTTTCACCTGCGGCAGCACCACCTCTGCCCTGACGTGCGGCGAAAAGGCTGACATCTGCACATCATAGCTGTCCTGGATCAGCCGCCAGTATCGATTGATAACGCTCTCGATGACAAAGATGTCGCGGTCAAAGGAGAGGTAATCGATGACGTTCTTTGCGTCTGAATAATAGTCCTCGAAGGAGATGGAGACGATCGATCCCAGACAGCGCACCAGTGCCAGCACCAGCGGCCGCATCTTTTCCGCCGAGACCGACGCAATGATGAGGCAGCCGCCATTGATCTTGAAATGGCCATAATTCTGATAGACGCGAAATCCCTCTTGCGGCCGGATGTCATTGTCCAGCGCCGGAATGACCGCGGCGGTCAGCACAAAGTCATCGACCATGCGCTCGCTGCGCAGTCGGTTCAGATGCTCGATCTGCTTTGCCCGCATTTCCTTGGTCGGGATCGCCCGGTCGACCGAGCGACGGGCAAAGTAGAGATAGGCGATGAGCAAGAGAATGTAAAGCAGAAACATCACACAATCTCCTCTATAAACTATAAAGCCCGCAACGTCTCGGGGACGTTGCGGGCTGTATGTTCTGCATATGAAATAGCATCGCTACACGACGCACCACCGGGACGTATCTCCTCCATTGGCCTGGACGGTGAGAATCCGTTTCTCGTCGATCGTATTGTGAAAATTCAGCATGGTTGATGGATTATTTCTTTGGCAGTGGATCATCTTTTGTTTGTCTTTATCTTTATATTTTTGGAAAATTTGATGTAATTCTTTTTTGCAAAAAAGCAAGTGATTTTTTGATTTTTTTGAAAAAGGTCAGTTACGGGTAAAGAAGAAAAAACATCAACACCAAGATACAAAGACTCCAAGATTGATTTTATTATGTTTAAATATCCTGCGAAAGATAGCTTGAAAAACTTGCTGTTTTACAGACTTTATAGCACGATCATCAGACAACATTGAAAACCTTATTACCTTATTTGATATGAAATTCGAAAGCAACGGTATTATCTTTTCATTTTTTCACAACTATTTGAGCATCCTTGCTCAATAGCGCGACGCAGTCCAGCTGTATCCGCCTGTCGCGCATGTCCCAGCCAACCGGCGAGAGATTGCGAGGCATTTTCCGGCGGCTGCCCTTCCCACATCCGCAGCCTCTTTTTCATCGCTCTCACATTGCTCGCTTGCAATCGACGACAATGTTTGAAAATAGTCTGCCCTAAAAAAGTCGTACCAATCCTGGATGGATAAATCATCGTTCATTGTTGTTCCACGCGCCGCCGCGCAACGCCCGCGCCGCCTCACGTTAGGGTTCCTTTCCGCCTGTGTGAGCAGGATTTTTGAGCCAGCCGCCGAGCAGTCGACCCAGCTCGGCGATCTGGCTGCTGCTGTATTCATAGGACTGCAGGTTGATGAACTGCATCTCATAGCTCAACCGCAGCAGCAAACGCAACCTGGACAAGGCCTCATCCGCCCGTTTCAGCGGCGGTATTTTATCCTTGCGCATATTGGCGATATTGACGGACTCGACGAAATCGAGGATCGCATTTTCGATGCGCACGGCGACGCTGAATCGGAAGCTCTTGGGAAATTTGGCCGTGTGGTTGAGCAGCCACTTGCAATAGTCGTACGCCTTTTTCTGGATGATCATCTCCTGCATTTTTTTCGTCCTTCAGAGTTTCAGATGGTCAGAAGATCAGAGATCCAAAAAATGGGACTCGGCGAGCACGACGCGAAAACCGTAGAAGTTCCAATGATAGTCGGGAAGGACCACGTGGCGAGCGGAACAGCGCAGACTGCCTTCATAGGAGTCCCACGCGCCGCCGCGCAACGCCCGCGCCGCCCAGTCAGGACTGCGCTTGTTGAGTTGCCATTCCCAGACATTGCCCGCCATATCCAGCAGACCCTCGGGCGTGGCGCCATCCGGGTAGCGGCCGACCGGTGTGGTCACGCCGACATTCCCCCTATAGTTGGCCAGCTTGTCGCTGGGGCCACCCTTGTCCTTTGGCCACGGATAGTCGCGCAGGGAACCGTCCGGCTCGCGCCCGGCGGCCGCCCATTCCCACTCTCTTTCCCGCGGCAGCCGGTAAAAGACTTTCGCATCCTTGAGCTGCCTGCGTCCCTCCTGCGCCCCCAGCAGCGTCAGCCAGACGCAGTAGGCCATGGCGTCGTACCAGGTGACGCGCATGACCGGCTGGTCGTCGCCGAGGAATTTTTTGTCCGTTTCTTTGATCCGCATTTTTTGCGGCCAATCCTTCAATGCACTGCCCAGATAGCCGCTATAATTCTTTTCAATTTTCGGCGCGACGGCCAGCAACTCCTCGGCGTAGTGCTCTGGCGGCAGCAATTCATTTAGGGCCGCGTTGTTGCCGGCCAGGTAGTCGAGGAATCGTTTGTAGCGCTTGATGGTCACCGGATATTTGGCAAAATAGAGAGTGGCGATGCTCTCTCCTTTTTTTGTCACGGAATAGCGAAACCGGCCGCCGGGGATGAGGAGATATTCGGCATTGTCCTCGAAAGAGTTGCGAAAGGATTTCGGCAGCTCCTGAAACAGGGTCATGCCGTCGCGCGTCTCGACGGCCGCCGGCGCTGCCTGGGCGATGATCTCTTCCGCATAGTCGAGCACAGCTTCTGTCTCTTCTGTCTTTAGGCTGTACGCCCTGATCGCCTCGCTGGCGGCGGCAGTGCCCATGGTCTTGAGGCAGTCGAGGATGTAGCGCTTTTTGTTGGCGGCCAGGCGGCGATTGTTCAGGCACTTTTCCAGGGCATCGCTGCGTTTTGCCGGCGCTTCCAGCACGAGCTGCTGCAGCAGGTTCTGCGCCTTTTGATCGAGCTCCTTGCTCACCGGCGAGTGGAACAGAGCCTCCATGAACCGATCAAAGATCACATCATCCGATTCGCTCATGAAATAGCGCAACGGCTCCTCCCACCAGTCGTCGCCAAAGTGCGTCACCACCTCGGCGAGGAAATCCTTGTCCCGCCCTTTTTTGGCCAGTTGCAGGCCGCACAGGTATTCGCGAAAAGACTTGTGGCGAAAGATATAGTCTGTCGCGCCGTAATCAGCGATCAGCCCGGCGCGGTCGCGCAGGTTCTCACAAAATTTGTCGGCTTTGGGTGGTTCCTGCAGCGTATCGAGCTGGCCCTGCATATAGTCGTGCAGGCGCGTCTTGGCCACCTCATCGCGGCCGATCTCCTCCTGCATCCACAGGGCGGTCGGGGTGAGGGCGAGCAGCGCCTTATCCGCCGGCAGCAGTGGATTCAGTCGGCGTCGGCGATCGCGGAAATCGAGCAGATAGCTGAGCGCGGCGCTGTAGAGCCTGGCGCGGCTCTGCGGCAGGTGCTGGCGCTCCTTCCAGATGATGGCGATGATCTGCAGCAGCATAGGCGTGGCCGCCAGCTCGCGGATGCCCTGGTTCTCCTTTTTCTGCAGATAAGCGATGATGGTCTCGGCCCGCTGCAGCGCCAGGCGGCGCTGGCGTTCCTTGAATTCGGCCGTCACCTCCCCTTCCTCCGGCAATTCCCGGTCGTAAACCGCGCAAAACCACTTGCGCAAAAAATCGCCTTGCTGTTCCGCATTAAAATCGCGCACATCGGCGCGCACATGATCAAAGCCGATCTCGATGCCGTCGAGCTTGCGATAACCGGTCCAGCGCGAAGTGACGACGAAACGCGCTCTTGTCAAACCCGTTGCCTTCTCGTCTATCCATTGACACACTCGTCGACGCTTGTCAATATCGCTGATCTCATCCAGGCCATCCAGCAGGACGAGGGTGTCACGGCTGTGCAGCCAGTTATAAAATGTGTCTCGTGATATTAGAAGCTCGTGTCGCTTTGCCCAGGATGCCAACGCCTCAGGCAGTTGCTGCAGCTCACCTTCTTTATCCTCCAATTCCCGCAGCGGCAGATAGAGCGGCAGCAGCGGATTCTTGAAACCGAGCCTGGCATGGTCGCCTTTTAAAAGCGTCATGCCGTAATATTTCAACAGCGTCGTCTTGCCGGAGCCGGGATCGCCGATGATGAGCAGCATGTGGAAGCGCTGAAAGGCGCGCTGCATCACGGTGTCGGGATTGGCGAGCCGATCCGAGTGCAGCTCGCCTGGCATCTCTTCCCGGTTGAAACGCGTCTCGCTGCGCCACGTCTCCGAAATATCGAGAGAGACGAACGAATCAAGCAGACTGACCGGCAGATTGGGGATATCGGGCGAGCCGAGCAGGCGGATGGTGCCGAGCTCTATAGAGAGGGCATTACGCAGGATATCTTCTTCTGACTTGTGGGTTGCCTCTTGCAGTTCCTCTATGAACTTTTGTTCACCTTCGCGCTGGGCTATTGCGATTGATTTTTCCTGTGCTGCTCGCTCTTCTTTTTTATAGCCATACTCGACATCCTTTTTGATTTGCTCCTCTTGTTGCGTTTGTTTCTTTCGAGTAATAAAAGTGATCACTGCGAGCACGAATGCAAGCGCTGTCGCAATGGGTCCGATTATTTCCCAGACAGAAGACTTGCCAGAATCCGCCTTTTCTTGTTCGATTTTTTGCTCAGGCACCGCCGTATTTGTCGTATCCACCTTTTGAGCTGCTTCGGATACATCTGTATTTTCCTCAGCCCCGTAAGGATAGGCAATTCCCATCAGCATATAGAAAGCGAGCCAAATCATCATTCTTTTCATGTGATTTCCAAAGTTGTCAAGTGAAGGGATATAGGTTGCAGGAAAATAGAGCTAAAAATCTATAAAATCAATAATTCTGTCAAATTAATTGCAAAAGGTCAGTTACTGGTAGCCGCGATTGCCAGGAAACCGTTGAGAAGAATAAGGTAATAAGGTGGAAATATGGGATGCTATTTTGCTATTAAGGTTGAAAGATGAAAATAAGGTATAAAGACAATGTTCCCACAGTTTTCATTGCCGGACATTCTAGTGCGCCAGATTTCAAATATTGACGATTTGGCAAAATCCTTTGGCTTGTTCCGGCATTGTCTAAAGAATCCATTCGAGAAGATTTCGTCGAGATTTGAGAGACCTTATTTTTGTCTTTTCGACCTTAATAGCACGGACATCCAGCAACGAATAGTACCTTATTACCTTATTTGATGTGAAAATCGAAAGCAACTATTTTATGGATTTGCTCTTTAGAACAAACAGCAATCATTTATCGTTGAATGATGCCTCGCCTGCAATATCTTTTGCACTCACGTAAAACTGGAGAGGCGCCAAGCGCAAAAAATTTTCTTCGAGATCATTCGTGCTTTATTGATTTTGTGTTGATTTCTTATTCTAATTTACCGAAGACTGAGGTTTTGCCTGTTTTTGAAGATTGTCCTTGCTTTTCATTCGTTCTTTCGCATGATATTTAACTCTAATAAAATAAATCTTGGAGTCTTTGTTTCTTCGTGTGAGTGAATTTTACCGGGCAATAGCAGCTTACTCTGCACTCCCCTCCTGCAGCTGCTTCATCACATACAGCCCGATCGCCAGCATGGCACCGCCGATAAGGAGGGCGACAACGGCGATGAAAGCGACCAGCATCAGCAGATCCACAACCGTGTAGCGCTCCTTCTTCTGCTTGAAATGGTCGAGGACAAAATCGTAAAACATCTTGCCGACGTAAATCACCACGAGCATGACGCCGAGAACGACGCGCCAGAGCGACATCCGCTCCGCCTGCATCGTCAGCAGCGGCCAGAGCAGCCAGACGACGATGGCCCATTTGGCGATGTTGAGGAGATAAAGTCCTCTTCTTTCTCTGCGGCTTGGCGGCTTTGCGTGAGAGTTTTCTACCATTTTTATACTGATCCTCGATAAATTGCATTACCAGCGATCGCTCAGGATATTCATCCTGGGCGGTTCATTCGATGGGACATTCGTCCCACTCGGAACCAAGTCCGCTCTCACGCGTCTCTATTCCTCCAGCCAAAAAGCATCCTCAATATGCTCGATGCACGGCGGATGCGTCGCCAGATCGATGGCGATGACGTCGAAACGGCAGTCGATATCCTCGATCTCATTGTCGGCAAGATATCTGGCAGCGGCACAGCCGATGCGTCGCTGCTTGCGCTCGTCAACCCACGCCGCCGGCGCGCCAAATGATCCACACCGCGCTGTCTTGACCTCGACGAAAACCAGGACCTCTTCGTTCCGGGCGATGATGTCAATTTCGCCATCGCGAACGCGATAGTTGCGCGCTTTGATCTCATAGCCTTTTTGACGCAGATAGCGCGCCGCCATATCTTCGCCCGCCTGTCCGACGCGCTGTTTACTCATGGGCATAGACATCGATCAGCTGTTTGGGACGAAAGGAGCGGCGATGAATAGGCGACAAGCCGTATCGGCGGATGGCCTGCAGATGTCCGGGCGTAGCGTAACCTTTGTGCCGGGCAAAGTCATACTCCGGATAGCGATCATGCATCTCGATCATCAATCGGTCGCGCGTGACCTTGGCGAGGATCGAGGCGGCGGCGATGGAAACCGATTTCCTGTCGCCCTTGACAATGGACTGTGCCGGCACAAGCAAATGAGGCACACCCCTGCCATCGACCAGTACAAAATCCGGCATCTGGCGACATTTTTCAATCGCATCGATCATGGCTTTGTAAGTTGCCTGCAGTATGTTCAGGCGATCTATATCACTGTGATCGACGACGCCGACGCCAAATGCCAGAGCCGCATGCTGAATCAGCTCGAACAGCTCGTCGCGTTTTTTTTCACTCACCATTTTAGAATCGTAAATCCCGAACGTCTCGGATTGTCCTGGCGGAAAAATGACGGCCGCGGCGACGACCGGGCCGGCGAGCGGACCTCGTCCCGCTTCATCAACGCCGGCGACAGCAATGAAATCCTGACGCCAGAGCGCCCTCTCATATTCCAGCAAGGATAAATCGTGCATCAATAGATATCCCGCATCATGGGCGAGCAGGTGGAGTGGGAAGCGTCGGCGGCGGCTCTGACGGCCCGCCGTTGCCACCACCTGTGGTGATAGCAAGGATGGCCGCAGAGGCGGCGATGGCGCCGGCGCCGTATGGCCAATACTTTGCCAGAAAAGATTTCTCTTTCTTCAGCAGGATGACATTCAAGGTGTCAGACACGCCGGCGCGCACATTGACATCGCCGGAAAATGTTTCGTAACCTTTTTTGGACACGGCCACCTGGTAAGAATTTTCGAGTAAATTGCGGAATATGGCGGGCGTGGATTTACGATCGACTTTGCTGGTCTTTGCCCCGATGAGCAGGACCGTCGCATCCAGAGGATCGGAATGGACGATGATCGACCCCAGCGACGACTTTTTCACCGCGTTAAAAGCGTCATAAAGATCGGGCGGGATGCGCATGGGATCCAGTTCCATGTCCGGCAAAATCGCAATGGCCCGCTGAAAATAGAGCCGAATTGTGTTCGAGTCCGAGCCGAGTCGAATGTGGCAAAAACCGACGTAGAGATGAGAATAGTACAGCTCCTCGTCCCCCAGAGGTTCATTGATGATGGCGTTCTGTAAAATTCGCATGGATTCCTCAAAGTCAGCCGCATAAAAAAGCTCGATGCCCCTGGCTACGAATGTGTGCGAGATGTTTTGCGACCAGAGCGGAGCAAACGCCAGACAGATCGCCAAAATTGTCCGTCGAATCATCATCTCATGTAGACCATTTTACAGGTGTAGGTCAGGGCCGCTGTTTCGAGGCGAAGGATGTATACGCCGGTGCCGAGCTGACGTCCATTATCATCGTGCGCGTCCCAGCTCACCTGATAGAATCCCTTTTCCTGATAACCGGAACGCAACTGCCGCACCTTTTGCGCCAACAGGTTGTAGACGGCTAACTCTACGTCCGTGCTCTGCGTCAGCTCGTAGGAAATCACGGTTGAGCTGTTGAACGGATTTGGAAAATTGCGCACCGGCTCCGTTTGCCGCGGCAATTCCGCCAATGCGTCACTCTGACTCTGCATAAACTCCGGATCGCCGGCATAGATTCTGAAATGACGGACATCTTCCTTGCGGGCAAATCTGAATGTATAGGTTGAATCGGCGCGCAAATCGACATTCACCGACGCTTCTTCGTCGATGAGCCGTAATTCCAGGGATTTCGGCAACGGCGCGACCGGTCGAAAAGAGAGACGAATCTCGTGCTCCGTCTTGTTGGAGGCGAGCTGAAATTCCCATACATGTCCCTTTTTCGGCGGCCGAAAATCGGTGGTGAAGCGCGCCGCTTTCAGGCCCCACTTTTCATGCTCAAAATAGAGTGACAGATAGCTGCCCATGCCGGGCGCTTCGACAAAATCCAGGCCATAATCCCATTCATCTGTGGCCGCTTTGCAGCAGCCAAAATAGTTTGCCGCATCAACCATATCGTTACTTTGCGCCGTAATCTCGCACGCCCACTCCATGTCACCGCCGGCAAACGGCCGCGATTTGGCTAGCTGCCTTTGGGCCTCGAGGGCTGGAACCACAATCGAGATATCGTCCACATCCGAGTAGATGCTATAGCCGGTCCAGGGCTGCAACACTTTATTTTCGAACGGATAGACCCAGCGGCCATCATAGGCATGCGGACCCTGGACTTTCTGGGTATCGATGGCGCTGGAGGTGATGACATCATCCCAATCGATCGGGAAATTAAAGGGGACGCCGATATCATTCCAGCCCTGCTTGAGCACGATCGTATAGGGCTTGATCGTGCTGACCGTGATCCCGGCGCCGGTATCCAGCTTGACATCCGGTTTGATGGTGATGAGCCAATAGGCTTGACCGTGACGCAGGTCACCCATGGCTGGATATTCGTTGAACAGCAGATCAACAGGATTCCAGCGGAAAAAGCGCCACATCGTCGCATCGTAGGCGCCCAGTTCATCCTCGAGGAGACTGGCGCCCGGCTGCCTGATATCCAGCGGAAAGGCCACCATCTGATAGGCATTCTCGTCAGAGCCGGCGCGCAGCGTCTGCGGCATCACCAGGCCGTCATCCAGTTGCACGCGCAGAGCCAGCGGCGATTTCCTCTCGGCCAACGGATATCTGTTCTGATTCACGCCGTCATCCGCGACGATGAGGTATTCGACGCCACGATCGCCGACAGCAGCGGCGGGAATTTCTGCGCTGAAAGTGCTATCATTCATTTTGATCATGGGAATCGGCAGCTTTTGTCGTGCGCCACCCGGCCAGTACCATAATTCCACGTTCTGCAGTTCATTCTCATCTGTGACGATCGCCTGAACGGCAACGGCTGTGCGGGCGATGACAACACTGTCCGTCGGCGTGTGCACCACGCGCGGCGCGTGGCTATCGAGCACGATGTCAATAGAATCTCTTTGGCTGACATTGCCGGCGCTGTCGCTGAGGGCCGCATACATTCGGTATTGACCGTCCGCCGCATCCTTGACATTGAACGATGCTTTCAGCGTATCGGAAAGGATATTCTGGGCGGATACCTTGATGCGTTTCTGTCCCAAAGAATCGGAGATGAGATAGAGTGAGTCAACATGAGCTTCGGCAAAAACGATATCGATAAAGATATCATTTTTTTCACGATGATTGAACCGATTCGACATCTCGCCGGAATTCACCGTTTTCATGGATGAGATGATTGGCGGCGTTGCATCATAGCGCAAAAGAATGGATGCCGTCTTGGTGAAATCGGCATTGCCGCGTCCGTCTTTGAGCCAGACATGGCAGATCTGGCCATCCTCTTTCGAGATATTGAGCAATGCCCGGCCGACGTCGGTCTCGACCGCGACGCTGTCGGTGAAATCGGTCGGCGATGCGGGCATGGCATCCAGTTTGAAATAGGCAACTTGAATGCCGCTTGGATCAACCGGATTGTGCCATTCGAGGGTGAAATCGGGATGATTCTGCCAGGGACTGGGGTTCTTGCCGCGCACAACAAGAGCCAGTGGAATGGGCGGCGGTGTCACATCCACAAACGCCGTATCAACGATTGTGACCGTCTCGGGCGCGCCGGTGAACAGCTCGCGGTTGCCGACATTGTCCCATGCGGCCACCTCAAAAGCAAAGGTATTGTGATGGGCGCCGATATAGTTATAAGAGGTGGTTTCAGTTCGTTCGAACACATCAAACCATTCGCCATCGCCAATGCGCATGCGCAGATCATACTCTCCGGACAGGCCCGAGCCATCCCCGTCGTCGCCACCGCTTTCGCCCCCCCACGAGACGGTGAACTTGTTGGAGACACTCTGTTCCGGCGACGAGGCAGTTGCGCCGCTTGGCGGGGCGCTGTCCAGACAGATATAAAAAGAATCTGTGGCGACATTACCCGCACTGTCGGATAAAATCGCTGCGAGCGAATAACATCCGTCATTCACCTCGGCGATGGAGATGATAAAATCAATTTCCTGATTCTCGCCGCCGCCAAGCTCTGTCGGCGGCTCATTGACCTGGGCGCCGCCCAACAACAGGCGCATGGAATCAGGATAATTCTCACTGTAGGTAATGCGAATCTGGGCGCTGGTCGTTGAATCTGGATTCAGCCACTTGTTCTCATGCAGCGCGTTGGCAACGATGCTATTGACAATGGTTGGCGCTGTGCCGTCATATTTGATGATGGACTGACCATTTTTGTGGAAATCGCTATTGCCGGCGCCGTCCTGCAGCCAAAAATAGACGGTCGTGGCGCCCTCCCGATCATACTGCAGGGTGATGGGGGGATTGCCGCCGGCGGCGCCATGGTAATCGTCCGCTGCTGCGGGCGGCGTCTGAAATTTGTAATAAATCCTCGCAATGCCACTCGGATCGGTCGGCGATATCCAGCGCACAATAAAGTCGGATGAGCGACTCCAGCGCGGCGCCGCAAAGCCGTTGATGGTGATGTTTGTTGGCGCTGCCGGCGCCACCGTGTCGGTGAACTGCGTCACAACTCGGGTGACGGATTCGGCACTGCCGGTGAAATTCTCCTTGTTGCCGACATTGTCATAGGCAGCCACCTCAAAAGCATAAGTGTGGTCGGTTGCGCCATTATATAAAACGGACGTGCCTTCATATCGCGCCTGCCACAATTCCCACGCGCCATCATCCACCTTGACCCGCACATCAAAGATACCGCTCAAGCCGGCGCCTTGTTCGATCACCTCACTGACATCCCACGAGACGATGAAATCGCCTGGCTTGGTCGTGTCCGGCGATTGCGCTCTGGTATTTTGCGGCGCAGTGCTGTCAAGCCCGAGCATGGTTGTCGCTGCCGTTTTATTGCCCGCACTATCGGCAACTGTGACATTCAACGTGACGATATTATCCTCAAAGCCGGCAAAATCGAGCTGAAAGCGGGCCGAGTCGACGCCCTCTCCCGGAATGACGCCACCGGACTCGAACAGACTCGACGGTTCAAGCAGCACACTGGCGGCATGGCGCTCCTGGAAATAGACGTAAAGTGATGTGCCATGCGGTGGCACGAGCGGATTGTACCAGTGGGTGTTTTTCTCGGTGAAGGCGGGTCGGGGATTGAGCACCAGACTGTCTATTTTGGCCGGCGTCTTATCAAATCGCAATAGCACCGACGCGTTATTGCGATAATCGACATTTTGCGCCCCGTCTTGCAGCCACAGATGCAGTGCTTGTCCGTTTTCTTTTGTCGCATTGACAGCAAGGGGCGGCTGGCCGATGAATGAGGCCGTCGTATCGGCATTGCCGGTCGGTTTATCGCCCAGCTTGTAGTACGCCTTGGGAGTGCCGGTCTGATCATCCGGCGCCCTCCAGGTGATGCTAAAATCGGCTGTCGGTCGCCAGGGACTCGGATTCGCGCCATTTGCCCGTAAATCAAGGGGAGCGCCCGGCGCCAGAGAATCTCCAAGCGCCGTATTGACGGTCGTCGTCGATTCATGGGCATATGTCCGAGTCTCTTCATTGCCCAGCCAGTCGCGGGCAACGGCTTCAAAGTGATAATTGTTGCCATCCTGTGCGTTTTGATAGATCGCCGAACGTCCGACATGATCATCGAGCCAGCGCGTCCAGCCATCCTGATTCACTTTGACATAGACATCAAAAGTGTTGGACACGCCGACGCCGGCGTCTTCACCGGCCGTCCAGCTCACCTGAAACGACGTAGCAGCCGATACCGCCGGAGAAGCGGCCAGACTGCCGTACGGCGGCGTCGAGTCCAGACGCAGAGTATCGACGGACTCGCCCACATTGCCGGCGCTGTCCGCAATAGAGATGAACAGTGCGCCCGTCGTTTTCGTTCGGCCCGTCAGATCGAGCGCCACAGTTTTTTTCACTCCGATGCCGCTCTGCAGAGACGTTTCAGCGATGCTGTAATTGTAATCGGTGCTCTTCAATTGAAAGCTGGCCGCATATTGTTCATGATAGGTCACTTCAAAGGTAGCGGACGATGCCGTTTCCGGATTGAACCAATCCTCGCCATAGCCCGGCGCCGGAAAACGGGTGGCGACAATCCTGGGAGAATCGATATCGTTGCGAAGTAGAACGGCGCCGGCGTTTCTGTAATCGACGTTTCCTCTGGCATCCACCAGCCAGACATACAATCGCTGCTTTCCGCTCGATTGCATTGTGACGATCATCGAACCCTCAGCCGGTCCGGACCCACCGATGCCGCTGGTATCCGTGTTGGAGACCGGGGCAGCGCCGAGCTTCCAGTAACTGGCGACAACGCCGCTTTCATCTTCCGGTTTTATCCAGGTGATGGTGAAACGGGAATTATTTGCCCACGGACTCGGAGAGGAGCCGTTCGCCAGGAGGTTGATCGGCGGAGGTGGCGCCTCCTTGTCGTTGGCCGTCAGATCGACGAGCACTTTTGCCTCGCCATCCGCTGAAAAAGCTTCTGCAAGCCCAACAAAATCGCGCGCGACGGCTTCAAATCGGTACTCAACGCCATCCTGTCCGCTGAACAATTTTTCACCCGCTGCCGTGGCAGTAAACCAGAGCTGCCAGGCGCCTTCGCCGGCTCTGGAATAGATATCATAAGCGGCAATGCCGCTGCCGGCGCCATCGCTGCCGGCACTCCAACTGACGGTAAAATCTCGTTCAGCGCTGATCGTCGGGGCGCTGGCCAAACAGTTCTGCGGTGCAGTGCCGTCCAGGCCGACTTTGGTGCTGATCGTCGTCCGATTGCCGGCCGAATCACGCATGGCCGCTCTGAGAGTATAAAGTCGATCGGCCGGATTGATAACAGCAAAGTTGAACGCTGCTACTACATCGCTGCCGGACGGCAGATCAACGCCGGTCGCAAAGAGACTGTCTGTCAGTCCGTCTGTCGTCAGCACAGCCTTTTGCGGATTGACTTCTGTATAGGAGAGAGAAAGCGCAAAATTTTTATCTTCTTTCGAGTTGTACCATGGCTGTCCATTGGTATCAACAAACCTTTCTGCGGGCTGGTTGACGCTCAACTGATTGAGGGATGGCGCTGTTGCATCGCGGCGCAAGTCTATTTGCGCTGTGTTGCGATGATCACTATTTCCGGCGCTGTCGGCTAACCAGACATAGAGGGGTGCGACGCCATCACTTCCCATGATGAGAACCGCGGGACCGCCGGGCGCTCCGGTGTCGTCATAGTCGGTTGCCGATGTTGGTGGAGTTGCCAACTTCCAAAAGCTCGCCTTGATGCCGCTGTCATCCGGCGGCAGATCCCAGCGCACGGTGAAATCCTGACCTGCTTGCCACGGACTGGGATTCGCGCCGTTGGCGCGAATGTTGAGCGGCGCCGGCGGCGCTGCCGCGTCAAGGGTGAATCGCCATTCCGGCGACATCTCGCTCCACCAAAGGCCGTCCCATGCCTGGACAAACCAGGAATAGTCGCCGTCGTTCAGAGAAAGCGGGCTAGTGAATCGCACTGACCCCTGTCCCTGAGGAACGGGAGGTGTTGGCGAGAAAAGCTCGGGATTGGCGGACGATTCATAAATGATCGCCTGTCCGTCATGCGGCGTAATCGTCAAGCGGAAATGCAATTGATCGTCGAGATCAGCATCGCCGGGCGTCAGCCATTCAAAATCAACGGCCGTCGCCAGCACCGCATTATTCTCCGGCGCAAGCAAGACCGGCGCTGCCGGCGGCGAGTACCCTTCAACATTATTCATCACCAGCGTCAGAATGCCCGTCGTGTCGCCAATGAGAAAATCGAGCGCGCCATTCCCATTCAAGTCGCCGATGTCAAAACTGATCGGATTAGAGGGTATCGGCACATTCACGATGTTGTTGAATTCACCCGCCTGGTTGAGCAGCAGCCTGAGAGAATTCTGATGACTGCCGGTGAATGCCAAATCAACATCCCCATCAGCGTCAATATCTCCATAACCCAGCCAGTTGGGGCTAATGATCGTGGAAAATACTTGTGGCAAAGACGTGAAATTGAATGTCGGCAGCATGCGCGGGTCGCTGTTTTGGCGGCCGCCATTGCGATAGAGCAGGAGCTCGCTGCCGAGATAATCAACCGCCAAAACATCCGGCAGCAAATCTCCGGTGACATCGATGCTTGTTGAAAGCTCCAGATCACGATTGCCGGCCGGCAAGTCCGCATCCGCGCTGCGATGGTACTGCGCCTCGCCCGCATTGGCATAGAGCGAAACGGTCGCTGCCGTGCTCGTATGTCCAACCCCGATGTCGATAAAGCCAGAGCCATTCAAATCGCGGCTGAATATGCTTTCACCATTGTTCGCTGCATCAAACCAGTGAACATCATCCGGATTGATTTCGAAATGCCCAGTGCCGTCATTCAGATAGACGAAAGCGGCTTGTGCGCTGCCCTCGTTTTTGACCAGCACAATGATATCGAGAAAACCATCCTGATTCACATCATTGATCGTCGCACTGCGCGGCTCAGCCTTCCCATCCGGCACACTGTCAACTGTGAAAGTCTCCTCAAGGGATAGCGAGCCATTCGGTCGCATGTGACAGATGCTGATACGCGGCGGGATGGAGTATTTCACCCGGCCGCGATGAATGAGGACAAAATCGGGCAGCCCGTCCGCGTTCAGGTCAGCGGCATAGAGAGGGCGAACGCGATCGGGCAAGACAACGCTGCTGCCGAGCTCTAACTGATTGTCGCGGAAATAGGCCACCTGCAGGATGTCGACATTCCCCTTTGAGCCGGCAAATACGACATCGCTTTTGTCATCACCATCCAGTTCTACCGCCACCACGGCGGTCAGGCGAATTCCGGTTGAATAGCTGGTCGTGGCGAAATGAACACCGCCGGCCCGGGAGGCGATATCGAATTCCCAGACAAAGCCCTTATCGAGAATCCCCATACCAGGATTGTCCTGTCGTGCCAAAATAGCGGTGATCCTGTCGCCAATCAAAAAACTCTCATCTGCGGTGAATACGACGGTCGAATCGTCATCCGTAAGAGCGACAGTGCCGGCAATTTTGCCGCTGCGCATCCCATAGACCGTCAGCATGTCGGCAAAATAAAGCGCGCTCACCGGCTGGTTGAAATGTATCGATATTGGTTCATCTCGATCAACATCAACCTGATTGGGTTTGGGATCGAAGGCGACGATTTTCAGCGAGTCAAGGCTCGTCTGAGCAGCGGGATTCGCGGCGAAAAGGATGAAAATTGTCAGGATGATGAAAAATTGTAGCAAAAAGCGTTGCATTTTTCCTTTTATTTCTAATACTCAACTATTATAACACCTTACATCGGATATTTATTTTCTGATCAGGCCGAATAAATATTAAAGTGTCTGCCGGCGAAAGCTTGAATTCAGCCCGGGAAATTCGAATGCGATGCCATCCGACAGGCAGACTCTTGCGCAGAGGCGTCGCGTATTGCTCGGACTCTTGGTCAATAGTGACGAAAGCATAGCCAAAACGAGATGCATTGTCCAGAGCAACAGCGACTTCCCCGGAACCGACGTTATCGGTTGAGAGCGAAATCCGCTGATTGTTCTCGCGCAATTCGACGATTGTGCTCCAGGCAAAATCTGCTTTGGAATCAATAAAAGTCACGCCGATGGCGCCAAATGGCAGCTGCAAAGTAGAGGGCAAATTTCTGGCCAAACTTTCTTCACCCAAACGTATCTTGTCGGCAAACGGCACTTTTTCAAATGTGAATGTCCCCAACTTTGCCACCGGCGTCAGCTCGATATTAAGAGACTTTTTCTCGTTTGCCATTTGAATGCGCTGCTGCCACGTCTCAAAGCCTTCTTTTTCTACGCGCAGCGTATATGTTTGATCCGCAACAAGTTTGTCTATTGTCAGCAGGCCATCAGCGCCGGACTGTCCCCGATGCCGGCCATTGACAAAAACATCGGCCATGCCGTCGTGCGAGCCGGCTTTCACCGCTAACAGCAGATCGACATATTGCAAGACGGCGGCCTCCTGTTCCTGTCGGGGAGCTGTTTTTATCGCGTCCGGTCCCTCTTCCTCGGGCACAACCGCTGCCGTCTCTATCTGTTCGGACAATCGCTCATCAGCTCGCATTGTGGTCACGGAATCCACTTGCTGATTCATCTCTTCCTTCGTCGTTGTCGTCTCTTCCGGAGCGACATATTGCTCGACGACGAACTCATCATAGGTGCGCTGAAATCGTCTTTCATCTCGTGATGATAGATGGGTGAAAAGGATGATGCTCAGCAAAAGCACCAGAAAAAGCATGCCCACGACCGCCGTATAAGCCGTTCTTTTTTTACTGCCGACGAGATTTTTTGACAGCGGATTCATGAAATCGAAAAAACCGCGCACGCGCGACAGTCCCGCCTCCTGTTGCGCCGGCGCACTGTGCGAAGGGACGTCGCTGGTTTCAGGGGGACTGAGGATGTTGAGAAGAGAGTTCAAACCGACTCGGCTCTGCGGCCGTGGATCAAGAAGAGAGAGCGTGATGTCGGAGACCGCATGGGAAATTTTCGGATTCTCCCGGTTGGGCGGAAGGATGGTGGAGCGTTTTTCCTGTTTGAGATCGACAATTTTTTTCTGCGAAAAAGGTAATTTGCCCAGCAGTAGTTGATAAAGCAGCACACCCAGCGCATAGGAGTCGTCCGGCATGGGTTGCGTCGCCAGTGCCAGGCTCTCTGGCGGCATGTATGGATTGACGGACAGCGCTACATCCTGCCTTTTATCGTAAAGAGAGGCAAGAATGACATCAGAGCCAAAGCCGAGGACCTTGACGTCATCTTGAAATTTCGCCAGCAAAACGACCTGCGGGCTCAACCAGCCGTGTCGAATACCCCGAATCTGGGCATATTGCAGCGCTTCGGCTATTTGTCTGACAATCGTCAACACGCGTCTTTCGACGAGAGGGACATGCGCATCAAGCAACGACTGCAAAGATCGGCCATTAAAAAAGTCATAGACAAGGAAATGACCCTCAGCTGTCTCCTCGAACGCTCGCGGCAGGAGAATGGCATCGTGCTGCAAGGAAGAGGCTGAACGAAACATCTCGTACAAAAGAGCCACGAGCTCACGATCTTGCGAGACAGATTCATCCATCACCTGCACAAGATGGCGTGTTTCCGATTCTACATGCAGGGCTTCGAACAAGGTCCAAAAAGGTCCGCTGACGATGAGACGATGACTTTTATATCCTGGTATTTTCATGGATTCCACTGTCATTACTTTACGATTCCATGCACAATATATGGAAAAGAGAACCAATATGCAAACATGTGAGTTTTTTTATCATGTGGTTCATAGTGCGACCATTTTCTCCGGATAGATCATGAACTGAATCGCGCCGTAGCGGGATGTCCTCAGAATGCGCGTCCCTTCCTCTTCATAATCATTCAGCAAGGATTCGGATGGCAAGCCAAACTTGTTAAATCGCGCCACAGATACAATTCCATAATCCGCTGCAACTCGCCGACGAAATGCCCTGTCTCCGGCCGTATCACTGCCGTGATGCGCTACCTTGAGCAGCGATGACTGCAATAGGTCCTCATAGCGGAGCATTGATGATTCCGCCGCTTTTTCAGCATCCCCGGTCATCAGGACAGAGTGCGCAAAATAGATGCATTTGAGAACAATGGAACTGTTATTGGCGTCCGATAAATTGTCATCATGCAGGGTAAACCTTTTTGTCGGATGAAAAACCAAAATGAGAACATTTTCGTCGATCAACAGCGTATCGCCTGCCTGTACATATTTGATCGGCACGCCATTGTGTTCAGCACAATCTTGAATAGCAGCATCCAGCTCGGAATCAGCTGACGCGGCGGCCTTTATCAGACGGCCAACGCACTTTTGACTCATTAAATAGGAGGCGCCGCCCACATGATCCGAATGATTGTGAGTGAGAACGAGATGATCTATTTTTTTTGTCCCGTGCCGGACAAGATAAGGGTAGATGATACGTTCACCGCAATCGATGGTCATCGTCCGACCGCCGGCATCGACGAGCATCGTCTTGCCGTTCGGGAACTCGAATAGCGTAGCATCTCCTTGTCCCACATCAAAAAAGGTCACTTTGAGGCCGTCGTGGCGCCGCACTCCCATCCACACATGAGAATTTAAAAGAAAAATAATCGTAAAAAAGAAAAATTTTCGTGCCCGAATATGTGGCCACAATACGAACAACAGCACGCACGAATTGTAAACCAGCAGATGAAAAGCGGATGGACGGGGCAAGGAGAGCCATGCGAACGGCAGATGTTGCACATTATCCACAAAAATGATCAAGCCGTTGAGCAGAAGCGACGCCGTCGTGAGAAAGATTGCGCCACAACTGCCGGACACCAGCGACGCGCACACAGCAATCATGCCCACAGCCACGACAAGGGCGATCAGCGGTATCACTATGATATTGGCGAAAATGGCGATCAAAGAGAGGCGGTTGTAATAAAACAGCGTCAGAGGCAGCGTGCCGATCTGGGCGGCGAGGGAGACGGAGAAGAGATTGATGATCCAGATAAAGACCGTTTGTCCTTTCTCTCTCATTCTGAGCAGCAGCGGATTGAGCAGCGCTGACAGACGGCCGTAGAGGAAAATTATGCTCACGACAGCGGTAAAGCTCAACTGAAAACCCGGCTCAAACAACTCTAGCGGCGAACAAGCGAGAATGATCAAAGCGGCGACCGCCAACAAATTCAGCAGATGAGCGCGACGCTGCAGCAGCATGCCGGCCAAGTAGAGGATGGCCAAAATCACGGCTCGACAAACCGACGCTCGCATGCCGGTCAGCAAGGCATAAAAGACGAGGCAGGCCATTATCAAAAAGGAGCGCCAGGGATCCGGAATTCTCACAAAGCGGAAAAAGCCGGTCAGAGCGGCGAGGACAAAACCGACATGCAATCCCGAGACGGCCAACACATGAATGACACCGACGTTGGCGAATCCCTCCTGCAGATCATCATCGAGATTTTCACGCGCGCCGACGAGCAATGCCTTGAGCAGCGCCGCCGGTTGACCGGATAACGACGCGTCGATGACCGATATGATGAATGATCGAACCGGATAGAGGGCGCGACGCATGAAGGGATTGCCCTCTCCTGCATTCAGAACGAGAAGATGGTTGGCGGAGATGATGCGCAGGGTCGTATGAATATTGCGCGCGGCGAGGTATTTTTGATAGTTGAATTCTCCCGGATTTCTCTCCCCGGGCGGCAGCCACAACTGGCCGCGCGCGACGATTCTGTCGCCATAATCCAGATGCGAATTGACCACAGGCAATTGTAACAGACATTTCCCTTTTGCCGGATAAACACGATTCAGCACCCATACGCTGTCCGTCCGCACAACCGCTCTCATTCCCCTGTCACTGGACTCCACCGGCCCGCAAATGACGCCCTCGATGGCGACAACGTGCGGCAAATCGGCAAATTCTTTAATAGACCCGCAGCGCTCCAGGGTCTCTAATCGCAGGTGCAAAAAACCGGTCACAAACAGCATTGGCAAAAGACACATGTCGGGCAAACGGCAAACACGACAAATGATGCAGAGGATAGCGAAAAGAATGAAAAGCACGAGGATGGGCAACCTGAGATAATTGGCTGCCATTATTCCGGCCACAAAGGGCAGGACAGCAGCCAGGGCCGGCTTGTTCGACAGCCAGCGTATCAGCTCATTCATTTACTTTGTGCATGATCCATTCGTGCAGTTTTTGCACGGCATGATAAAATTCAGCCAAACTGGCATTATTCTGAATGATATAGTCCGACCGCTCTGCTTTTTCATCCTGCGACAGTTGCGAGCGGATGCGATCCAGCGCCTGTTCGCGGGTCAGTTTCTTGAATTGTTGCGCGCGCGCGAGGCACTGTTCGATTGGCGCTGCCACGGTCACGGTCAAATCGCACTCTTGCTCAAAATCAAGTTCGAACAGCAAAGCCGCGTCCACAACAATATAGAGACATCCACCCCCTGTTTTCTCTTTTTTGATGAGAGATCGCGCCCGCTGCAGCATGACGGGATGCACGATGGTGTTGAGCAGAGCGAGGGCATCCGAATTCGCAAAGACAATATCCGCCAGTTTTTTTCTCAAAAGCTGATCGTTGGCAGCAAATATGGCGTCCCCAAAGGCCTTTTTCAGGCGGCGCCGGACGCGCTCATTCTTCTCGACCGCCCAGCGACCGGCAGCGTCCATGTCCACAATGCAGGCGCCGAGCTGACGCAGTTTTTCGGCAGCTGCGCTTTTGCCGCTGCCGAGTATGCCGGTCAATCCAACGACCGGCTTCATCGCACGATCGCCAGTTTATCAAGGACGAGCGTATCATCACCGCTAATCCGATAGAGATAGATGCCGGAGGCAACGACATCGCCCCTTTCATTTGTCAAGTCCCATTCGAGGTCGCCATCGCCATCATTTTTACGCAGCGTCTTGACCAGCTGGCCACGCGAGGTTAAAATCTGCACTTGATCACCCTGTTGCAGATTGGCAAAGGTGATGGCCTCGGCGTCGTCCATCACCAGGGGATTGGGATAGACTTTGACTCTCTCTTTCTCTCCTGCAGCGGGCGGAACGATGAGCGCGATGGCATCACCTCGTCCGTATTTTACGGACTGACCATTTTCACTCACCAGGCCATGCACCCGCACCAGGATTGTATCGTCGGCAGCTGCAATGCGGTCGAGATCCTCGGCCTTGATATGAACCGTCATCGGATTCAGCATCGTCGTAGCACTGACGATAGACTGCCCGTTGACGGAATAATTGTCGATGTCTTCGACGGTGCTCTTTTGCATCGCCTGATCAAAACTCAATTCAATTTCATGACCGCTTGGCATCACCCCCGCAACAATATAGGGGGCATGGTAAGAGGCCTTGATGGCAAACGACTGCCTTGCGGATGTAGAGTCCAGAGGCAGATCATACTGATCGAAAAGATTGCTGCAATGAATGACATGCTCGCCAACGGCAAATGGCCGGGCAAACGTGAGGAGCAGGTGTCGGCCCGATTGATCGTGCGCCGCAGAGGTCGGGCGCGTGGACGCATCGACGATGTAGTGAGATGCCAGCTGCGCAGTCTGATTCATAGCCGTGCTGAAGCTCAGTCGGATGCTGGCGCCGGTTTCCTGAGAAACGGATAAAAGCAGCGGATTATCACCCGGTCGCGCCGAGACGATCTGTGACAAGCGGCTTTCCGCCGGTGTGCGGGCGGGATCAACCGCTTTGACAGCATAAAAAATGAACCGGTCTTTTTCTACGTCGTTGTCCTGCACATGATTCTCTGCAACGGAACAGAGCAGGGTCAAATGAGCCGGATCGAGACCGCGATAGACGTGATAATTTTTTGCTCCCGCCACAGCGCGCCAGCTCAGCTGCACCGTGGATTCATTCAGTGGCCGGGCTTTCAGCGCCACCGGTGTGGCCGGCGCCGTATCACTGCCGATGCCATCAAAAGCGGCCAATCGGTCGCCGTCACCAAGCCAGAGTTCATTTTTGCCATTGTAGTCGGCATCCGCAACGATCGCAGCGTTCATCTGCACGGGCGCGTGATGGTAAACGATCTGAAATGAATTGTCGATATAATCAATCAGATAAAAATCGGGGTAAGCGGTTATAAAGATTTCATCCACGCCGTCGTTGTCGATATCGCCGGCTGCGACGCTGCTCAGGAAATCGCCCGTCGACTCATAGCCGAACAGGCGCCATTCCCCCACCTGGCGATAGTCGTCGTTGCCGAATTGATCGTAGATGCGATAATACCAGTGTCGCGCGTCATAGTCGTGCTCTGTATTCAAATTCGGATCAGAATGGCACCCGGCAATGAACTCATCCAACCCGTCGCCGTCAAAATCACCGGCAGCGATGAAATCAATGCTGTCCAGGAGAGGCAAGTCATCATCCCATGTCGCCTGGTATTGATCGTCACCGCAGTTCTCGTAAATATAAATGTCGCCATCGCTGTCGCCAAGCAGAATCTCCGACGCGCCGTCGCCATCAAAATCTCCCACCTCGGTGCGAGGAATGCCATTGAAATTCTCGCCGCCGGTGGGATTCGGCAATGCGGCGACAGATTGGTATTCATTGTCGCCGGTCGATTCAAAAACTTGAAATTGATCCGTAGCGCCCTGGTCCTGCGGCCGGATGACGCGCATGATGACTTCGCCCCTGCCATCCTGATCCAGATCGGCGAAGCGACTGGCCCAGAACTGTGTTGCCCCGTCGCCTTCCCAGCTCATTGCGACGCTGTTTGGCAGCCCGCCGGCATTTTCAGCCTCATAAATATAGCTGTTGAAACCGAATCCGCACAGCACCTCCTGTCTGCCATCGCCATCAGAATCGCCCGTATCTCTGGGGATGCGCCTGTCCACGGTCGCATAAATTTCCGTCATTTCGCCATCCACCCATTCGAAGAGGGCGAGTCGGCCAATGGCGCCTTGTTCGGTGACGGACATGATCAGCTCCGGGATGCCATTTTGGTTGAAATCGGATGTTTTCGCGAGCGCGCGCCCAAAGGGCACATTGAGCATGCCGCGAGAGTAGCGCGTCACGTCGATTGGCGGCGAAGCGAGGTCGACCCGGTAACAGGCGCCATCAGCATCAAGGATCGTCTGCAATCCTGCACCATTCGTGACTTTGAGCCATAGATCGAGCTGACCTTCCACGTCATTCTGACTCAAATTGTATCTCATCCTCTTCGTTCTGTAGGTGAGCGGTATTTCGGTAAAGTCATTGTTCTCCGTCCTGCAGTATAAGGATCCCTCCGATAAATCATCCACATCGGCCTGCAGAAGAATGGAATGTTTGTCGCCGTCCAGCATGGGCAGGAATTGCAGGTTCTCCACGATGGGAGCGGACCAGTCGAGGAAAATGCGAGTTGTATGCTGGGCAACCACATGGTCTGCGGAGGTCACAACGATCTTTAAGGTATACTCACCTTCCTGATGCGGGATATCATCCCAGGTCGCCAGCAGATCATCGACGATGCGTCGACTGTTGCCGATGCTGATGGCGGTCCACTCTGCGGGATTATTGTCGGCGCCATAAAAGAGATCATAGTGACTGAAATCAGGCGCCCATGCTGAACCATGGATATCGATCGGGCCGCCGCTGAAGCCGCTATCCAGACGCGGTGAGGAAATGTGGGCCAGGACCGTCGTCTGCAAGGCGAGCGCCCGCGCCACCTGGAGTCGTCCTGCGCCAAATTTATCATCCCATCCCGGATCACCGAGATCATCCGCAGAATTCACCAGCAGAGAGCGAACCGCATCGGCGTTCAATCCGGGACGATGTGACAGGATCAGTGCCGCCGCTGCCGACACACAGGGCGCGGAAAAAGAGGTGCCGTTCCAGTTATGAAAATCATTTTCCCGGTCCAGGCTGAGAATCGAACTGCCAGGGGCGACGAGGTCAATTGACGGACCAAAATTGGAAAATCCGGCGAGATGATCATTTTGATCAGAAGCGCCCACAGATATTGTCTCGGCAAAACCGGACGGATAATGAATCTCATCGCTGGACGAGTTGCCGGCCGATGCCACCATCACTGCACCCTGTTGCCGGCCATACTTGAGGACATCATCGAGAATGCGCGACACAAACACATCGCCAAAACTCATGTTGATGACCTGCGCGCCATTGGCGATGGCGTACAGAATGGCGGAGGCGGCGTCATCCTCTTCGCCGTAGCCGCTCGAGTTGAACGCGCGCAGATTCATGACGCGACAGCCAAAGGCCAGCCCGGCGATGCCATAGTCATTGTCCGTTTCAGCAGCGATGATGCCGGCCACTCCGGTGCCGTGGCCATGTCCGTCCATGGGATCGTTATCACGATCAAGATAATCGCCGCCATCAGGATAATTCGGCGCATCGGTGAAATCCCATCCTCTGATGTCATCGACAAAGCCGTTGCCGTCATCATCGATGCCGTTATAGTCCGACTCGTCCACGCGACCGTTGCCATTCACGTCTTCGCCGGCGTTGAGCCACAGATTATTTTGCATATCGGGATGTTCATAATCGATTCCGGTATCGATCACAGCGACGATCACATCTGTACTGCCGCGCTCCGTTTCCCAGGCCTGTTCGGCGCAGACGTTCTTCAAGGCATATTGATCTTGATAGAAAGGATCATTGGGCGTAAAATGCAGCTGAAAGGCGCGATTCGGATGCGCGTGCAAAACGCCGGCCCGGGTCAGTGACTCGGCAATCTCCGCCGCATCGACGTGATCCGGCAGTTCCACGACAACCCATTGATTGAGGTCATTGCTCTCCGCATGAGGACGATGAAAAGGAAAAGCGGCTGATATATTCATGACGTCATAGTGGGCGAAAACCGCATCCACTGCCGCGCTTCCGGTGGTTGCCAAAAACGTTCCTTTTGCCAGAGATGGCGCAGCCGCGAGTTTAACGAGCAATGAATGGGCGGCTGCGCCGCTTATCGTATTCATCAGCAGGCAAAAGAGGATAAAACTTTTCGACAGCAGGTTCATAGTGGACATCAACGATGGCTCACAGCCGATTCAGGTGAAAAAGCAAACGCGCCGGAGTGGCGATCAACAGTAAAAAAAAGGCACATTTCGTGGTGCATCTATCGCGCCAGGTCCGATCATATTTTTGAAAAAAAGCGATGAACGACTGATGTGATGAAATGATCATGCGGGCTTTTTCTTGTCTGACGCTGGCGCCGCGCCGGTGATAGACAAAGACATCGGCGATGAAGCGGATGCGCCAGCCGTGCGCGCGGACGCGATAGCACCAGTCCACGTCGCTAAAAAACATCGGCAAGGACTCGTCCAGCAGTCCAACTGTGCGCAACACATCGCGCCGCATGAGCAAAAAAGCGCCCTGAGGTTGGGGCACATCGCACGAAACGCGATGGTTGAAATCGGGCATTCTCCAGCCGTTGAAAAAGGCGCTCTTTGAAAAAAGTCTCGACAATCCCAGGAACTCGCAGAACACATCTGCTTTTTTCGGGAAACGCCGGCAAGAGGGCTGCACCTCGTCGTTGAAAAAGCGCAATTGCGGTGATACAACGCCAAGGCGCTCATCTTGTTGCAGCTCGTCGAACAACCGGTCGAACGGATTGTCGCGGAAGATGATGTCCGGGTTGAGCAGTAGAATGGTTCGACCAAGACAGCGCCGCAGTCCCTGATTCACGCCTTTGGTGAAGCCGAGATTTTTCTCATTATATATCCTGTCAACGACGGTGAAATACAAGCCGGTCCAGGAGAGCGCATCCTGAAGAAAGCGGGCTGTGCCATCGCTGCTATGATTGTCAATGATGCACAGTTGTGACGAATACGTCGCCATCGCGTTTGACAGCGTGGCCAGACAACGCGGGATGATATCGCGATTGTTGTAGGTTACGATGACGACGGAGATATCATAATCACGAGTATGCATGGCGAAAGTGACAAAAAATATGGTCGCCGGCGCTCAGGCAGACGACCATCACATGAATTGTGCAGAATTATAAAGGGGCTAATTATTTTGTTCGGCCAGTTTTTTTCGCAAATAGTCCAATTTTGACTGGTACCAGTCATTGTCCGGATCATTTTTAATGAGCGTTTCGAAAACCGATATTGCTTTTGCGTATTGGCCCTGGGCCGCATAGATCTCACCCAAAGTAGGGGTGATGAATTTGCCTTTCTGTCTATCGTCCTGCTGTTTTTCCCTGTCGCCACGCGTCTGATCAGCTTGCGGCGGTGACGGCTTTTCGTCTTGCGTGCGAGCGCGTTCTTTCGCGGCCGATGCAGCGGGCAGCGATTCGTCCGCCGCTGCTGCGGTGGACCAGGGCTTTGCAAAGGTTTTTTTTTCTTCGGTCTCTTCTTCTTGAATATCCAGGCTGTTGAGGAATTCGCTGAAATCATTGGGCTTTGCGTGCGGATGAGCGTCCGTCATCTCTTCCTCAGGCGCCGCAAATTCTTCAGCAATTTCATCCTCATCGAGCTGATCATCAGTGCCGAACAGTCGATCGCGCATATCCCGATCGTGCCAGAATATTTTTTCCTCAGGAGAAATGATCTTCTCCGGATCCAAAAGAGGCTCGAAATCATCGTCGCCCTTGCTGTCGAGCGGTGCAATGCCGGTCTGCTCGTCGTCAGCCACAGAGTCACCTGATTTTTGCATGACAGCGCCGCCCTCGTCCTTTTCGACTTGTTCCTCTTCTTCCAGATTGGCGCTAAATATATTATCGAGGAGTTTGGTAAATTTTCGCTCTTCCTCCTTGAACTTGCTGCGATCAAATTCCAAATCAACATCGATCGATTCATCCGGGATGTCATCGTCGCGCTGCTGAGAAACGGTTGCATCGGCTCCCGGCTGATCGGCATATGTGGACTCGGCAGAAGCGCTCAAATCCGCAGTGGATTTTGTGAGATCCGCAAAAGGATCATCCAGATACCGATCTGCCGGGCTCGATTCCTCGGTCTCGAAAATCCACTTTGCCTCATCGCCTGCCTCCTGAGTGGGCGGCAGCTCCAGAAGTGCATCTGCCTCAGCAGGTTCCGGCTTTTCGAGCGGCAGATCGAGGTTCCACTCATCTTTCAAGGTGTCCGCCTTTTCGAACTGCAAATCGTAGATTTTTTGATGAATCGCGTCATCAAAGGGATCTAGATCGATGATCCGGCTATAATTGTCGCGGACCTGGTCGATATCGCCACTATTTTTCAGGATATCACTCCGGAGATAGAGGGCGGCAATATGGTTGGGATCTGCGGCAAGCGCTTCCTTGAGATGTTTGTCCGCTTTTTCAAACTCTTTGCGTTCAAGATAGCATTTGGCGAGAACAAATCGTTGGGTTGCGTCGTGAGGATGCAATAGCACGCCCTTTTCAGCACATTCGATGGCCTGGCCAATTTCGCTGACTTTTAAGTACCTGTCAGCAAGCCGCGCATAGAGCATTGAGGCTGGTTCTTCGCTCACTTTTTGTCTCAGCCATTCAATTTCGCTCGCATAACTCTGCATAAAAGACCCCTGCATTTGCTTGGATATCCTATTGTTAACATACAACCTGCAAAGAAATATCGCAAGTATAATTTAACATCTGCTTGATGCAGAAATATCACCAGTTGGATACCGTTTTATTGAGGATTTCCTGACTTAATTTTTCAAACGCCTCCTCATAAGCGTTGTTGCGACCCTCCGGGCCTTCTGCCGGATCATAACTGCCGAATTGGGTGATTCGCTCTTCCCACATGGCCTGTCTCTTCACCTGATCCGTGCATTCGACCTGCACGGAAATATAGACTTTGATATCCTGCACTGTCTCTTGCTGGTCAAATGCTCCGGCGCGATCATTGACGCTGACGATCGAGCCGATGACAATCACATCGGCCGCGCTGCGATCGGCAATCTTGAGCGAGCCGTCACGGATGAATTCTTCAATGACCGCATCTGTCAGCTTTTCGGACATGCCGAATTCTGCTGTTCTGTTATCAAACAATGGCACGGCCACGCTGTGCAGGTGCGGCGGCAACGAGCCTTTGAGTGAATAGTAAGAGCAAGAAAATACAAAAAGCATGCCGAACAGGATCAGCGGTCCGGACAACCTATCTCTCATCATCTCTCAAGCCGTACTTTATAATTTTTCGATATAACGTGCGCTCACTCAGGCCAAGAAGCTTGGCGGCTTTTCGTTTATTACCATCTGTTTTTATTAGAGTTGATCGAATCATTTCCTTTTCCATGTCAGACACGGACTCTGGCGGCTGATCGTCATGAAAGAGACCTCGGGCGTTGTACTCCTGCGGCAGTTCGGCACGCCAGGCGCCCAGAGTGTATCGTTGTGGGGCAGCGCTCAGCATGAATTCTCGCAACTGCGCAATTTCGCTCTTTATTTCCAACAAAACGCGCAGGAGAAACTCGCGCTCCAGCTCATCCTTTGGCTTTTCCAGACGAACCGGCAGGCTTTGATTGAAATCATCGATCGTATCGATATATTTTCGCAAGGTCGTTTCGTCCACCAGGCTGCCTCTTTCCAGGACAATGACTTTTTCAACCAGATTTCTCAGCTCACGAATATTGCCTGGCCAGGCATAGTCCTGTAAAAGATGAAGCGCGCGCTCGGAAAATCCCTGAAATTCGATGTGATTGCTGCGGCAAAAATCCGTCGCAAATTTCTTCACCAGGACGGTGATATCCTGGCGCCGTTCGCGCAGGTTGGGAACGCGAATGTGCACGGCGTTCAACCGATAAAAAAGGTCCTGACGAAAATTGCCCTTGCGAACTTGATCCTGCAGATCCTTGTTCGTCGCCGCGATGAAACGGACATCCACCGCTTGCAACGACGTGCCGCCGACGCGCATGAATTCACGCTCCTCCAGCACGCGCAGGAGTTTCACCTGAATGGACAAGGGCAACTCGCCGATTTCATCCAGAAAGATGCTGCCTTTATGAGCGAGCTCGAAATAGCCTTTACGCTGACCTGCCGCTCCGGTGAACGATCCCTTCTCATGTCCGAACAATTCGGATTCGAGGATACCTTCGGGAATGGCGCCGCAGTTCACGGTGATCAGAGGCGCATCATGACGATGACTCAAAATGTGCACCGCTTTGGCGACAAGCTCCTTGCCGGTGCCGCTCTCTCCCGAGATGAGGACAGAGATATCGGTCGGCGCAACCTGCTCTATCGTCTCCAGCAACTGGCGCGTCTCTTCGGAATCGCCGAGGATGCCGACTTGCTGCTGAATATCACGCCAGTGTTCATCATCGCTGTAATCTTTGATCAGCACATTTCTGGCTTTCACGATTTCACTCCGCCTTGCTCTAACTCATTCTCTTTAAAATAGGCCACTGTTCTGGCTACGCCCTGCTCAAATGTGACAGCCGGCTGCCAACGCAGGTGCGCGGCGGCTTTGCGGATATTCAATACGCTGCGCTGCTGCTCACCAGGCTTTGCCGGCCCGTGCTGCGCCGGCATATTCGCCCCGCTATATTTGTTGAGCATATCGTATATGTGATTTACATCCGTCTCCACGCCCGTTCCAATATTATAGACCTCATTATCGCCTGCGGAGAGCGCCGCAATGTTGGCGTTGACGACATCGGCTACGTAAACATAATCGCGGGTCTGCGTGCCGTCTCCATTGATGACCGCCGCTTCCCGGTTGAATAGTTTCTGCAAAAAAATGGCAATGACGCCGGCCTCGCCGTGCGGATTTTGTCGCGGTCCGTAGACATTCGCGTAACGAAAGGCTGTATAGACAAGACCGTATGTCATGGCATAGTAAAACAGGTACTTCTCCCCTATCAATTTCGTCACTCCATAGGGACAATAGGGACGTTGTGGATGCTCTTCATCCGCCGGGAAATAATCCTGCTCGCCATAAATCACGCCGCCGGATGATGCATAAATCACTTTCTTGACCTTGTTTTCCACCGCATTTTGGACGATATTTAAAAAGCCGATGACGTTATTCTCCGCATCAAAGATCGGGTCCCTTACGGACAAGCGTACATCCATCTGCGCGGCGTGGTGATTGACAATATCAAAACGGTGTTGCGCAAACAGCTCGGCAACTGCTTTATCGCGAATATCCATGTTGTAAAAGACCACCCGCTCATTGATATTCTTCTCGCGACCGGCGGACAAATTATCAATGATGACAACCTCATGACCGGCATTGATATAGGCGTCAGAAATATGCGAGCCGATAAAACCCGCGCCGCCCGTGAGCAGAATTTTCATCCATTTTCCTTTCTAGCGCAAGGCGCGCATCGCAATGTCTTTGCGATAATAGGCGCCATCAAAAGCGATCCATTTTATTGCTTTGTACACCTTATCGATTGCTCTGGGAATCGACACATCCACAGCGGTGACGCCGAGGACACGGCCGCCGGAGGTGACGATATCGCGTCCGCGACGCGCAGTGCCGGCGTGATAGACGAAAACACCGTCATCCCACTGGTGATCCAGACCATGAATCTTTTTGCCTTTTTCGCAGGCGCCTGGATAACCACCGGAGGCCAGGACGACGCACACGGCGGCGCCAGGGCGATTGCGCCATTTCATTTTCTGCAGCGATCCCTCGCGCGTCGCTAAAATGCCTTCCATCAGGTCACTCTCGGCCAGCGGCAGGATCACCTGGGCCTCAGGATCGCCGAATCGAACGTTATATTCGACAACCCTGGGTCCATCGCGGGTGATCATCAGACCAGCGTAGAGAATGCCTTTGTAAGGGCGACCCTCAAGCGCCATTCCCTTGATCGTCGGGGCAATGATCCCGGTTTCAATCTGCTGCAACATGGCCGGCGAAATATGTGGTGTCGGTGCATAGGCGCCCATGCCGCCCGTATTCGGGCCTTCATCATTGTCAAAGATTCTCTTGTGGTCCTGCGCCGGCATGAGCGTGACAAAGTTTTCGCCATCCGAGAGCGCCATGACGGACACCTCGTCACCCGTCATATACTCTTCGACGATGACTTTGGCGCCCGCCGCTCCGAACTCTTTATCCTTCATCATCTTGTCCAGAGCGATCAGAGATTCATCCCGATTCATGCAGACGAGCACGCCCTTGCCGGCGGCCAATCCGTCGGCCTTGACGACGATCGGGCCGTTTTGTTTGAGCAAAAAGGCTTGCGCCTGACTATAATCATCGAATATGCGATAATCAGCGGTGGGGATATCGTATTTGTTGAGAATATATTTGCAAAAAGCTTTGCTGCCTTCGAGTTCTGCCGCTTTTTGGCTGGGTCCGAAACAGAACATGCCATTCTCTTCGAACGCATCCACTATGCCATTGACCAGCGGCGCTTCGGGACCGACGATGGTCAAGTCAATTTTTGCCGCGCGGGCAAATTTGAGCAGCGCCCGATTGTCCATGACCGGAATATCGACGCATTCCACCTCCTGCATGATGCCGGCGTTTCCCGGGGCGCAATAGACCTTGTCCACCAGCGGACTCTGTTTGATTTTCCAGACGATCGTATGCTCACGTCCGCCACCGCCAATCACCAGAACTTTCATCATTTCACCTGCCTATTGATCCTGCGCTGCCACTCTCCTGCGGAAAAACTTTCGTCCTTTAAAAAATCGATGCGGTCGCGAATCTCCGCGGCCTGCTCAAATGCGAGCTTGGACGCCGCCTCCATCATGGACTGTTCCAGTTGCGCCAGCATTTCGACTTTTTCTTCCTGTGACATCTGTTGCCAGACCGTGACGATATCGTCCTTCTTTTCGCTTTTCCGGCCATAGGTGTCAGGTTTGGCATCCGCGACGCTCGTGGCCATTAAAACCTCCTCAACGGACTTGAAGATCGTCCTGGGGGTGATGCCATGCTCTTCGTTATAACGCTGCTGAATGATGCGTCGTCTGTTTGTCTCATCGATGGCGCGTTGCATGGAATCGGTGATATTGTCCGCATAAAAGATGACCTTGCCCGCCACATTGCGCGCCGCGCGTCCCGCCGTTTGGATGAGAGAGCGTTCCGATCGTAAAAATCCCTCTTTATCCGCATCCAGAATGGCGACGAGAGACACTTCGGGCAGATCGAGACCCTCGCGCAATAAATTGATGCCAACCAATACATCAAACTGTGCCAATCGCAGATCACGAAGAATGACCACGCGATCGAGCGCATCGATTTCGGAATGGAGATAGCGCACACGAATGCCGACGCCGGCCAGGTAATCGGTCAAATCCTCGGCCATGCGTTTGGTCAATGTCGTGACGAGGATGCGTTCATTTTTCTCGGCGCGACGGTTGATCTCGCTGATCAGATCATCAATCTGATTTTTCACCGGCCGCACCTCGATCTCTGGATCCATCAAGCCCGTCGGTCGAATGATCTGTTCGACCACGACACCGCCGCATTTTTGCAGCTCATAGTCAGCCGGCGTTGCCGAAACAAAAATGACCTGATTCACCATGGATTCAAACTCTTGAAAATTGAGCGGACGGTTATCCAGCGCCGAGGGCAACCGGAAGCCATATTCGACCAGCGTCTCTTTGCGGGCGCGATCGCCATGATACATGCCGCCAATTTGCGGCACCGTCGCATGCGATTCATCGATGATGAGAAGAAAATCGCTGGGAAAATAGTCGATGAGCGTGGCCGGCCGCTCACCTGGCTGACGACCTGACATGTGGCGGGAATAGTTCTCGACGCCGGAGCAGTAGCCAATTTCGCGCATCATCTCGAGATCATAGCTCGTCCGTTGCTCGATACGCTGCGCTTCGAGCAACTTGTTGTTCGATTTGAAATAGTCGAGCCGTTCCTGCAGCTCTTCTTCAATGCCGGCGATCGCTGCATCCACGCGTTCACCGGGCGTGACAAAGTGTTTTGCCGGATAAATTGCCACGCGATCGAGCTCGTTCAGCACTTCGCCGGTCACCACATCGACGATGGCGATGCGCTCGATTTCGTCCCCCCAGAGCTCGATGCGAATCGCCTCTCTCTCATAGGCGGGAATCACTTCGATGACATCGCCGCGGACCCGAAATGTGCCGCGATCGAAGGCGATGTCGTTGCGCGTATAGAGGATTTCGACCAGGCGCTGCAGGATGGTGTTGCGCTCAATCGTCTGGCCGCGGTCCAGAAAAAGATTCATCTTTTTCCAGTCTTCCGGCGAGCCCAAACCATAGATGCACGACACCGAGGCGACAATGATCACGTCATTGCGCGACAATAACGAGCTGGCAGCTTTCAGGCGGAGGCGGTCGATCTCATCATTCACCGATGTGTCCTTTTCAATATACGTATCAGTTGTCGGCATGTAGGCCTCCGGCTGATAGTAATCGTAGTAGCTGATAAAGTATTCGACAGCATTATGGGGGAAAAAGCCGCGCATTTCTCCATAGAGCTGCGCCGCCAGCGTTTTGTTGTGCGAGATCAGCAGCGTCGGTTTGTTGATGTTGGCAATGACATTGGCCATAGTAAACGTCTTGCCGCTGCCGGTGACGCCGAGCAGAGTTTGGTATTTTTCGCCGTTCAGCAGCCCGCGAGTCAGTTCTGCAACCGCCTGCGGTTGATCACCCTGCAATTTAAATTCGGAGGAAAGGATGAACTTTTTCATATCTGCCACCAATATACTATAGTTGCGCCAAATTGTCAAGCGACAATCTGACATTCATCGAGCAACAATTTTGATAAAAACCTTGCAAGTCAGGTTGAAAGAGGCTAATTTCTCTCGAAAATCTTCAAGGGTAGAGACGATGAAGCGGATCAGTTGCCTGTTCCTTCTCTTGTTCTGTCAAATAGTGTCCCTCGGCGCTGTCGAATACACGCGCGCCCTGTGGGTGACGCGGTGGGATTATCGCACCGCGCAAGACATCGACAAAATCATGCATGATGCCGCTGGCAGTGGATTCAATACGATTCTATTCCAGGTGAGAGGGAATGGAACCGTCACTTATCCGTCACAAATTGAGCTGCAATCAGAGCCATTCCGGGAAAGCGAGCTGGATGTCCTGGCACAGGCAATTGACACGGCGCACGCCGATGGCCTGCAGCTGCATGCCTGGATCAATGTTTTCCCCGGTTGGAGTGGTGACGAGCCGCCGACGAGTGCTGAACAACTTTACCGCAAACAGCCGACATGGTTCATGAATGATGTCTATGGCAGAGAGTCGCAGCAGAATTACCGATTTTTATCGCCCACCCAGCCGGACGTTCGACTCTATCTGCAGAGTCTGTGCAAAGAAATCTATACAAACTATAATGTTGACGGCATTCATTTTGATTACGTTCGCTTTCCGGCATCAACTTTTTCTTACGATGCCGTTTCGGTGGCGCTTTTTGAAAAAATCGCCGGCGTCAAACCTCAGGATCAACCGGCCGCGTGGCGACTCTGGCGCCGTAACAGTATTGATACCTTTCTGGAAAACGTCTATAAAGACATTAAATTCAACAAACCGCACGTCATTGTCAGTGCAGCGGTCATTTCAGATATTGCTGCAGCACGGGACCTCTATTTTCAGGACGCCAGTGGCTGGCTGGCGCGCGGTCAGGTGGACGCCATCTTTCCCATGCTCTATGCGGATGATAATCAGGTGTTCAAGCGAGAGCTGGATGAATATCTGCTCAACAGTCATGGTCGCCACGTCTATCCCGGCATTTGTCTCAAAAACAGAGAAGTGGGTGAAAAGCTGACGATTGCCCGCGACAGCGGCGCGCCCGGCGTCGCCATTCTTTCCTGCAGCGACAGGGCGGAAAATCGAGACATCACATCGGCTTTTGAATCAATCGTGGAAAGCCTGTGGTCGGAACCGGCGACTCCGGCGCGCATGCCATGGAAAATATACACGAAAGACAATGTGGGACCGGCCTTTTACCAGATGCAGACGATCCCGTCTCCCCTGCCACCCCACACGCCCTTTCACATCGCGGTCCAAATCATGGATCCGTCAGGTGTTTACGACGACATGTCCGGGCAGGAAGGCCAGGGCATCTACCTCGAGTATGACACCTCCTGGCCTCCCGTCGACTCGGCCTCCGTGACGTTATCCCGTATTGAGAAAACGCAAGACTGGTACAAGACCGACAGCCCTCTGCCCGGCCAGCCGGCAGGCGCCATTCTGCATGTCCGGATTGCCGCGCATGATAACTCTCACGAGAGCCTGCACAGACCGAAGCGCAATGCGGCGCACAGCGATGTCGAGCATTTTCCGGTCATTCAAAATAATATGCCGTTTGAGTATGTCGGCGACATGGGGCCTGTTCTCTGGCAGCCCGGCGCACTCGTGGTTGACGCACGACATCAAATATGGGTGATCACGGGCGACGACGCGGTGGTCGTCATGGACTCGACGGGCAAACCGACGAGCTTTTCGCCGCTCAGCAACGGCATGAATGGCGACTATAAATCCATGGCCCTGACAAATATCGTCGGCTGTGCGCCGGATGCATTTGGAAATATGCTCGTCGCATGCAATAACAATCCCCCGACAATATTTCGCTTCAGCATTGCGGATGGCGAGCCGCTGCCCGGCATCTCGATCAACACAGCCGTTGGCAAACCGGATACTATTCGCGCGTTCGCCACCGACAATGCCGGCAATTCATTCATCCTGGAGAAGCATTCCGCTCGATGGTTCATCCTTTCTCCGACGGGCGACGATCTGAAAGGGATGCCCTATGGCAATCCGCGAAGGAGCGGCTCTGACATCGCTGTGCTTGGCAACGGCGCCATGGTGTTCATCACCGATCGAACCGCCAATGTCGTGCAATGCTGGTACGGCGCAACGGAAGGAAGCTATTCGCAGTACTGGCCGGCGGATGATCTCCTGAAAAATGCTGTTGGCGTGCGGAAGCTCTTTGTCGCACAGGACGATCACATTTTCATCCCCAACAAGCGCTATAACTTTATCGCTGAATATGATCGCGCCGGTCGCTTGCTGGGGCATCTTTATGATGAGAGCAAGCTCATCGCACCACAGGCACTGGCGTTTTCGCCAGATGGGAGGTTCTTGTATATCACCCAGGTCGTGGGTGATGGAGCAGACCGCGTCAAGCGCTGGATACGAAAAAAGCAGTAAAGGAGCGGCATGCCATTCGCGAAAATAGAACCGGAACAGATCAGAGTCTTTCCGCTTGCGTCACGCGTGAGCAAGAGTTGTATCGAGAAAGTGGCCATCGATCCGGATCAAAAACCATCACCATCCGACAGTGACAGCGTTCTGCAAGAGACCGCGAAGCGAATCAGACGGGCGCGGCAAAAGGGAGCTGCGGTCATACTCGCATTCGGGGCGCATCTGATAAAGAACGGCCTGGCGCCGCTGGTCATCGAGCTGATGAGAGGCGGCTGGGTGACGCACATGGCCACAAATGGCGCCGGCGGCATTCACGACTGGGAATTCGCCTGGCACGGCCGCTCCGAGGAAGATGTACGCGCCAATGTCGCGACCGGCACGTTCGGGGCGTGGGAAGAAACGGGCAAATATGTCAATCTCGCGGTACAGGTCGGCGCCCTCGACGGCATGGGCTACGGAGAATCCCTCGGCGCGCTGATCGAGAACGAAGGGCTTCATTTTCCCGACCCGGCAGAACTGCAAAGGAGTGTCACCGCATCGGCGGTAGACGACATTTTATTGGGCGCCAAAATCGAGCTTTTACAAACGATGCGAAAATTCAAGTTGGCGAGCGGCCGATGGCGCATCGCCCACCCCTACAAAAAATACTCTGTCTTTGGCCAGGCGTTTCATCTCGGCATCCCGGCAACCGTCCATCCCGGAATCGGCTACGACATCATATACGTTAATCCCTACGCCAATGGTGCGGCGCTGGGACGAGCGGCGCACGCGGATTTCAAAATTATGATAAAGTCGGTCGCCAATCTGACGCACGGCGTCTTTTTATCAATCGGCTCAGCCGTCATGGCGCCGCAAATTTTCGAAAAATCGATCTCCTGCGCCAACAATCTCATGATCCAGCTGAACGAGCCGATCGTTCACGATCATTTCATGGTCGTCAATGATCTGCAGGAGGCATCGTGGGATTGGCGTCGCGGTGAACCGCCAAAAGAGTCGCCGGACTATTATCTTCGCTTTCTCAAGAGCTTTTATCGCATGGGTGGTGAGGTTCGTTATGTCGCAGGGAACAATAGAAATTTTTTGTTAGCGTTATATCATCTGCTCCGTTCCGCATGAGACGCTCGGCGTTGTGAATATTCGGAGGAGAAAGGGATGCGATGTGTGTCATTTTAATTTCGTGAAAATTCGTGAGAAATTCGTGAGAATTCGTGATTCGTTTTTTTTCCAGAGTTATATGAATAGGTGTATTGATTGCGATCGATCCTTATGAAATATTGATATTTACTGACACATTTTCTTAGCAAGTAAAGTAATCATTTTGCGAAATATTCCAAGTAATTGAAATTGATTTAGTTGCAACTATTCTCTTGCGTATCCGAGCTACCCCTTTTGTTGGGATGGTAAACTTTGGCCGGATTAAATAACGCTGCCGTCGAACGCTGGCGATTTTCGGCTCTCCTTGTCGCCGGGGGAATATGAGACATCGCCACGCTGTTTAAAAATTTAAGGCTGCTACACTGTATGATGCTGATTGGGAATGATTGGGAGAATTGATAAAACGGGAGAATGACAAAGTTGGGGAAGCGCCAGCGCAGCTTTAACGAACCAAAGTACGAAATCAACATAGAGTCCAAAGACCGGGTTACCATCAGGCAGGAGAAGATCAATCCGCTCTGGCGCCTTTTGAAGCAGATCCTCGTCATTTCTGCCATCGCTTATGCAGTGATGCTCGGCTGCGGATTCGTCTATAATCTCACGAGTCATTTGCTGACTCCGTCTCGAGTCACCATTTTACCTGTTCATAGCATCCACCTCGAGCCGCTCCCCGCACAGGCAGCTGAGGGCATCAATGTCTATATCGACGGACGTAAAAAACCGTTGGCGAAAAAGCTGACAGCGGAGGGAATCACCATTCCCTTCAGATGGAGGGGACAACACATCCTTGGCATCGAACATGTCAACAGCCGCATGGATTCACTGGCCTTCGCCAGAGAAAAGAGCAGGCTGGATTCTCTCAAGCTGCATAAACATAAACAGGATGCACAAGACCTGCTGCACGACTTTATTTTTCACAAAATCATTTCAGAGCGAGATTTCGACACCTCGCGATTTTTATATTTTGTTCATCGCAAACCGTTCGCTGAAAAGGCGCAGCTGATTTTTTTATCGAAAGCGGACGACTCCACCATACTGTTTGGACAGACGTTGACGAAAAATATAGCCGATCATTCTGTCTTGGTGCGAGATTTCCACAGATCCTTGTATTCCCGCGTCTCGGTCTATAGTTCAAATGTCGATCAAGTGATGAATGGTTTTCTCGATGACCTCAAACGGTCCTATGCTGTTGATATCCCTTTGTTCAACGAGCTCGCCTGGTTTTCGGAAAACCGCATGAAGCGATTCCATTATGCGGACGAGATGAGGCAGCTGTTCAGGAGCTCGGTTTTCATTCTGCCGTTCATCGAGAAAAACGCACGGGGTGAAATAGTTGCCAAATTCGTTTTATCATTTGCTGATGTGGGCGCCATTGAATTTGAGCCGATTGAAATCAACAACATTGCGCTCAATGAGATCGATATTTTGCCGCCGGATGCCGCCCTTTTTGAGATCATCGCCGTCTATCTCCGCGTCTATTACGCATTTCTTTCATCCGGCAGAGTAGATGAATCGCACCTGCGTGACTTTATCGCGGTCTGCAGCCGCCACAGCCCGAATGTCGATGCACTCGATCGCATCGGCAACCGAATTATGCGCCTCAGCTCGGCGCCGACTAAAACTCGCTTGGTCCGGATGGCGGATTTTTTCGCCAGGATCGAACATCTGCAGTGTCGAGCACTATATGACGAGTTGGCCGCTTTCTGGCAGAGCGGTCCCCTTGACCTTGGTTCAGTCGATCAATCCACTGCCCAGGAAAAAGAGGTTGTGCGCGCCATCATCAAATGGACCCTGGCGCTGAAGGAGAACAAGCATCAATGCGCCGAGAACGACTGGCCGACCGCCGGCCAACGCCTGGCCCTCTTTCATCAGGTCAAAAAAAGCGTCGATGAGACGGCGACACTATCGTGGCTGCGCCAGGAACCATTGTACGCTGTCCTGCAGACGGAAATAGCGAACCTTGAGCAAAACTTTTAGAAATCAAATGCGAACGACGAGCTTTTTTCTGTTGCTGACGATCAGCAAGATCGGGGCATCGACCACCGTCGAGGGTACGCTCATCACCCAGATAAAGGGGATAACTGACAACATTACGATTCGCAGCTCATCGAATCCGGATGTCGCGCAGCGACCACGCCCCGACGGATCATATAGTGTGCTGGTCGCGTCACCTGCAACTGACTATCTCCTCATCATCCCCGGAACCGGGGATGACAATCTCTATTCGCCGCGAATCATTCGAGCTGCCGAGGCGGGCACGGATACGCTATACATCATTCCACCGACAAATCAACCTCTGTCGATCATCATAGATAACAAGACGGGCAGAGACTTAAAATTTATCGCCGACAAGGCAGTTGTTCTGGATGAATTGGTCACATCCGCGAAAGACTATCAGCTGACGATTGTGTCGCGGCCGCAACAGTCGCACCTGCTCATCGCGGCTTTCACAGCGGGATTTCCGGCAGTGGTGAGAAAAGTTGCCATCATGCCGGATCAAAACAGAGGATATCTGGTCATTGACCGGCAAGATATTGGTCTCGCCCCCTTGCCCGCCGCATCATCCATACCGCCATATGCAGAGAGAACAGGCGGACGATCTGCCGCACCAGCGCCGCCGGCGCCGCCGCAAGACACACCCACAACCCGTACCTCGGACCGTTCCGGCGAATCCGATCGTGCCGAAGAGTTGTACGTTCCTGTGCCGACACAGACAGGCGTCCGTCCGCCCATCACGCGAGAACGAGATCAAAAAGAGCAGAGCGCATCCACAGGCGCCAGCCAGTCAGCCTACTATTTCTCCGACCGGTTGATTCTGAAAGATAAACTGAACGGTTCACTGGGGATTCGCGGTGATTATCAAACATTTGCCCAGCAAGCCGAAGAGGTTCAGCTCACACACTATGGTGTTGCATTTTATAATCTACGACTATTGCGCAACTATTTCGATATCAGCATGCAGGCGATAAACTCACAACAGTTGCCCGATGTCTACTATCGTGGATCGATTGTATGGCATCGATCACCCTATGCCGCGATCGATCTTTCCTATAAATCAGCAGCAAATGACATCTGGCATTCGCGCTATGATGCCGCTCGCATGTCGCTTGGTGTAAACGGTTGCTATAAGAGTCAGGGAGAGAGATTCCAAATGGGGGCAGGTGTACGTTTTCAACTGGATTACGGCGATTTTGGCGATCATCTCGACGATGCGACGGCAGGTCAATTTCGCTATCTGCCTTCCGTCTATCTCATCGCCTTCAAAAGCATTGGCAGAACAACAGCGTCGGTCATGGCCGGCATGATCAATGAAGCGGCATATGCCAGCTTTGCCGTTTTAATCGCCCGACATATTGGCGTGACCTATGCGTTCAAAGACGCGAGTTTCGGCAGCACACCGTTGACCCCGCTTGAAAAAGAACGAACCCACAAGATGACGCTCGAAATAGACTTGACATTGAAGAAAAGGCAATGAGAGGGCATTAGGCCGCTTCATCATCCAGCCGTAAAAAGTCTTTTCTTGTTCTTTTCACTTTCGCCGGCACTCCCATGGCCACAGAGTAAGGAGGAATATCTCTGGTGACGACCGAGCCGGCGCCGATAACGCTGCCAGTGCCGATCGTGACGCCGTCGAGCACTTTCACAGCCGTCCCCAGCCACACATCATCTTCAATGAAGACGCCGCCGCGATTGTTGTATCCTTGGCGCATAATCGGTACATCGGTTCGATCATAATTATGTTGAGCGCCGCCGACATAGCAATTTGCCGCCAATAAAACATGTTTTCCGATCCTGATTTCGGATGTGGTACCCAGACGACAATTCCCGCCCACATTGCAAAAATCGCCGACCTCGATTCGGCCATCGCGTGTTCCGAGCACCGTGCCTCGTCCCAGCAGCACTTCATTGCCCAGAACAATCTCGGACTCTGCATTGCCCTGTGCGCTCAGACGGCAAAATTCATCAATGACGCATTTTTGGCCGATCGTAATTTTGCCGCTATGCTGAAGGGAAAGACTGCGGCCAAAGATCGTGCCGCGACCCACTTTCTTAAACAGAGTGGGAAACAGCAACGCGCGGGAAAAATAGCCCAGGATGCCCGGCAGGTAGCCGCAAAATAGCGTGATCAGTTCAAACTTGATCAATGTGAAAATGCTATAGGAGCCAATTTGAATATCCTGATATTTTTTTAAAGCTGACTTGCGCTGTCGCATGATATCCTCAAAGCTGCTGAAATATTTGATATCCCCCTTGACGTCATTTTCATCAATGTGATAAGTTATTTTATCGCTGATTATTTCACTCTTGACATGTATGCCCAATGTGCCATAGTAGAGACCACCGATCATGCCGGCGACGAGCGCTTTGGCGCGCAGCAGCAATGCGACGGACAGCCCGGCAGCTCCCGGCACCCCCATGCGAGAAAACACGACAAAGTAGGCGCTTTCTGCCAGGCCGATGCCGCCAATCGAGATTGGTATCATGGTGATGACCATGACGATGGGCGTTATGATCAACGCGTCCGTAAAAGCGATGGATGCATTAAAGGCCAGCGCGCTCACGTACACATTCAGACAAGCTAAAACATAAAATATCAAAGAGTTAATAACAGCAAATAGAAATGCGCCATGATTGTTTCTGAGCGACAATGTGGCTTTTTGAAATTTGAACAATTTAGTGAATACTCGTTGCGCAGCGGTCAGTTTGATCTGAAGCGAAATCCAACGTAATATCTTTGGATGAAGGATGGCGAGGAGAACCAAAGCATAACCAATGACGCAGATCACCAATCCGGCGGTCAGCCACAGGCTCCTCAATTGACGTAAAGCAACGCCAAAGGCAATGATGGCCATGAGCAGCAGAACCGACAGACCGGTGGTTCGCTCGACAAATACGGAAGAAAATGTCTCAGCGGGTTTTTCTGTCGATTTGCCCAGCGCGTAGGCGCGCACTACATCACCGCCGACATTTGTCGGCAAGATGGTATTAAAAAAATAACCGACAACATAGAGCCAAAAGCATCGCCATATCGTCGTATTGATTTTGAACGCCTTGAGGATCACTTGCCATTTCCAGGCACTGATAAATACAAGTACGGGCGTGATGGCGATCGAAAGCAGCAGATAGTTCAGATTCGTATTCTTGATGGTTCCCCAAATTTGCCCAAATCCGGCCTTGTGAAACACATAGCCAATCAAAGTCATACTCACGGCGATGCGCAACAAGAATTCCAGGCCAGCCTTTTTTTTGCCTGTTGCTGACATGTGTCAATCCCTATGTCCACGTAAGAAAGATCTCAGGTGATACGCTGCATCGCGAGCTTTAGTTTTTTCTTTGACGAGCAGAGGCACCATTTGATTCTTCAGCTCCTGGCGGTTTTCATAGGACTGCACAATCAGCTCAACATATTTTTCCAGTGAAAGATCGCGAAAATCGATGAGGTTCTTTTCCAATCCGATCGTGCGCATATAGCCGCGATTTTTTGGATAGGTGGTGATGCCGACAGGCACTGTTCCCATCGCCGAGGAAAGAATGAGTGAATGCGTTCGCATGCCCACAAAAAGCGCTAGTCGTTTGAGAATCCCGCAGATATCCTGGTAACTGTACTTTGCATTTGTCACCAGCCGAATCCGTTCCTTTGTCTTTATTTTTTGCAAAACCTGATGCGCGATGCCTAGATCCATATGCTGGGTTTCGACGAAAATGACATCGACGTCCAGAGTCGCGATGACCTTATCGACGGTCTCTGCGTACAATTCGACAAGCTTGTTGCGCCCAAAAGTGGAGCCATCCGTTTGCACAAACGCATCGACATAACTGTTCACATTGAAGCCGATCACCGCTTTGCCGCTCTCAAACAAATGCTCCGCCCGTATGATCTCTTCAACGCGCTTGTCGCTCGACACCTGCGCGTTGAGCGCACAATCAGCACCCTCGATGATATTGGGATGCTCAAAACCAAGCTTTTCGAGCAGCTCGACGGATTCCTTGTCTCGCAGAATCAGCGCGTCCGCACAATCGACAATCGCCTTGAGCGCCTTTTTGCCTGCATCCGTGCGGACCGGACCGAGACTGCTGTTATATAAAACGATCGGGATCTGTTTTTTTTTCGCCAGGGGCAGGATTTTGGCGAGCGTCCAGAGATAATTGTAGAGCGGATTGTAAAGCTTTCGGTCAAACAGGATAGCATCTGTCACCAGGACAAGATCCGCGCCCAACACTGTTTTTAGCGTGGGAAGCCCCAATATTTTCACGCTGAAATTCCATGGCAGCAAACTGACCGGTTTGACGCCATACTTTTCAAAATTTTTACGCACAAAGGCCGGATTGATGGTCGGAACAGCAAACTCGACGCGTTTGTAGCGAGATGAAATGTCGGTCAACAAGCAACCAAGTATAGCGGCATCGCCGGCGTTGCGACCCGAGTTATTACCAATGACAGCGATCTTTTTCATGACTTTCTCATATTTAAATGACCCTTTTCAATATACCAGTCCGCTGTTCGCTTGATCCCTTCACGCATGCTGACCTGCGGCGTATAACCTAATTCGTGTTTTGCTTTCGAGATGTCGAATGCACGGTCGTGGGTGAATATATGCACGCGACGCGGGTAGATCGGCGGCTGCAGCCGGAAAGGGATGCAGACCTTTTCGCACAAATGCGCGACTATTTCCAATGGCCGGACCGGAGGCATCCAATACAGAGGACGCACGCCGAGTTCTTCAGCCACCATGGTTGCGAATCCCATGAGTGTCGTATAGGATTCGCCGGCGATAATATAGGTTTGTCCGATGGCGATCTCTTTTTCGGCGGCCAGGCGAAAGCCTTCGACTGTATCGGTGACAAAAGTGAGATGATAGAGAACCTGTCCGTTGCCAAACATGATGAATCGCCGCTTTTGAATCGACTTGTATAATTTGAGCATTCGCGCATCGCCAGGGCCATAAATGCCAACCGGACGGACGATCGTCACCGGCAGTCCGTGCTTTTCGTGATAGCGGCGCGCCAGCTTTTCACCCTCGTACTTTGTCGTCTGATAGATATCCTCAGGCTCAATGGGGGCGTTTTCATCAGCCGGTGGATTTTTTATATGACCATGCACGCCACACGTGCTGCAATGAAGAAATCGATTCACACCTGCTGCAAGCGCCGCTTCGAGCAGGTTTTCCGTACCGGTCACATTGACATCCCAATAAGCACTGTCAGGTACATTTGCAGCTCGATAGAGAGCCGCAATATGAAAAACGACATCGACGCCGTCGACGGCGCGAAGAACCTGGCTTTTATTTTGCAATTCACCATAGGCGAATTCGACCGGCAAATCCCGTAAAGCAGCCAGATCGCGCTGCGGACGCACGAAAACTCGCACAGCATAATCGTGCGCCAGCAAGTTTTTCACCATATAACCTCCGGTAAAGCCGGATGCGCCTGTCACCAGTGCTTTCATCGCCTCAAGACTCCCTCGACGTCACTTTTTCGCCACAATACAAATAGCATGGCCGTAATTCCTTCTGATAAATGCCGGCAGCAGATTATAGAGCGGTACAAAGATATGATTGAACAAGCCGGCTAAAAATCCTTTCCGCAGTGATGTCGTCGCCCGGATATAATCCAAAAAGACCTCAACCTCGCGAAAGTCGATGAACAACTCGCGCACATTTTTCTTATCATACAAGCGCGTGATCGGTGCATCTTGATGGGCAAACTCAAAATTCACTTTGCCAAATCTGGTGAGAAGAATTTTCCATGAATATTTATAATAGAGTGTAATCAGCGCTTCCCCGCCCGGCTTTAAAACTCGCCAAACTTCTGTCACCGCCTTCTGCGTGCTCTCCGTCTGATGCAGTACGCCAAGCGAAGCCACAACATCGAACGTGTTGTCATCAAACGGCAGCTCTTCCGCGCTGCCGTGCTTCAGTTCGGCCTGCAGATTATTGTGCTGTAAATTCTTTTGCGCCAGCTCCAGAGCAGCGGCTGACAAATCCAGGCCGGTCGCCTTCATGCCGCAGCGAGCCCAATGGACCAATTCCCAGCCCGCGCCGCAGCCGACTTCGAGAATTTTTCCGCCCGGGAATTTTGCTGCCTGGTTTTCGATGAGACGATATCGATGTTCATAATTTTTCCTGATGAATGAACCCACCGTATCAAAGAACTCTCCGGAGCCAATCCGACGCGGATCCCCTGTCCAGAATTGCGTTGAATTGACATTATCGGTCCAATATCGCTGAACCTCATCAATCGTTTTTATGTCGCTCCCCTTCCACAAATATGTTCCTATTGTATCCGCCATCACATCATCCGTCTTTTACATTGTGATCATTTATAGTTGTATGTTTTTTCATAATTAATTATCTCTTGGCGCTGCCGTGTCGGCGTCCAGTTCAGTTCGTGCGCCATCAGCGCCACTGCAGCAGATATCTGTGCATCGGAAGCTCTGCCCGCAGTGCCCAGCTCCGTTCTCCGCAGCAAGATATCGGACAGGGTTTGTGCCATTTCGTAACGTATGCCGAAAATGACCTCGGCCTTGAGAACATACGAATCGCTGCACAGAAGGGCCCACTTTTCGCCATCCTCTGCGCAGTTGAGAACGTCTTGATACCGCGTACCAAAAGTATGTATGAGATGTTTTTTACTTTCAGGCGAAAAATCGCCGTTCAGATTCGCCATGCTTTTGCTGCGGAATTCCTCGAAAGAGCGCATATCGCCGCCCCATATCGGGACATCGCGACTGCGGGAGCATTTATCCCCATAGCCAAGCTTGTTGACAGCCTTGGTGACAGCTGCTTCTGCAACGCCGCGAGCGGTGGTAAATTTGACCGTCAGGATGGAGAGCAAGCCGTCGAGATCATCTTTTTCTTTATGGTCGATGATTTCAAAATGCTTGGTGATGGTCACATCGCCGGTCTCTTTGTTGACGCCGGACATCGGTAACAAGCCGGCATAAACATGGACAATCTCATCGCGCCTGATTTTCTCATTTGGCAGCGCACCATTCACTTCATCAAGAAACTCACATATTTCCGTCTCGGTCACGGCATATTCATCGGCATCCCCGCGATAGGGTTTGTGCGCTGTGCCGGCCAACGTTTTTCCCCGCCACGGCACAAAGAACAGCAAGCGCGATCCCTTGTTAATGAGCGCATCGCTATCCTTGAACTCTTTTTTTGAGGGGGCAGCGAATGCGATGTCTGTCAATTGTCGGTTGATGACGAGGTTCATGGCGGTCGAGAACTCGATTTTTTTCTCCGCATGACAATGATCAGCGAGGAGGTCATTGATCCACGGACCAAGCGCCGTGATGGTCATTTTTGCGCTGATTTCAAACGAGTTTTCACCCACAAGATCGCGCGCCAGCACGCCGCAGACGCGGCGATTCTTCACGAGTAATTTTTCGGCTTTGACATAATTGGCCGCGGTCGCACCTTTCTCAACAGCCCCATGAAGAAAAGAAAAAAGCAGTCGTTCTGCATTTATCATATGGGCATCATACCACAGCGCGCCGCCGTTGAGATCATCTCTATTCACTCCCGGGATCAACTGCTGCACCTGTCTTTTCGACACTATCCTGCCGTGCGGCAGTTTGTGAGCGGCATCCAGACCTCGGTTACGATCCGCACTGAACAGATCATTCATCAACAGGCCAATCCGCATCACTTCAGGTCCCTTCACCGCATGGCCGAAAGTCGGCATGATGCACGGCAGTGGGAATACAAGATGTGGGGCGATCCTGAGCAGACTGCGCCGTTCGGCGATTGATTCGCGCATGCGAATCAGGTCCGCGTGCTGCAAATATCGCAGGCCGCCATGAATGATCTTGAGGCTGTTCGCTGATGTCCCGGAGGCGAAATCATTTTTTTCAATGAGGGCCACACGCAGGCCGCGCAGCACAGCATCCCAGGCCACTGTGGCGCCATATATACCGCCGCCGATGACGAGTAGATCGAACTCTTCGGTCGCGAGGCGCTGTAATTCTCGTTTCATCATTATAGTGTCAGCCCTGAAAATTTCGTGTGTCTTTCATGTACAAGTCGTACCATAGATGAAATACCATCAATGCCCACAATCTGTGACTGTGATTCTCTTTGCTCTTCAAATGTTCATTGACGAGGCGATTGACAAACTGGGGATCAAAATAGCCCTTTTCCACGACATTCTTTTCCGATAACGACTCGAGCATCATCGGCTTGAGCTCATTTTTAAGCCAGTTTTTGATCGGAATGCTAAAGCCTTCCTTTCCTCGTTCAATGACCGTGAGTGGCAGCACAGCGCGCAGGCTGTTTTTGAGAATGTGTTTCGTTCGCTTGCCGCGGAGCCGCAGATGACCGGGTATAGTCGCGGCGAACTCGACAAACCGATGATCCAGAAACGGCACGCGCGCTTCCAGCGAGTTCGCCATGCTCATGCGATCGACCTTGACGAGAATATCATCAACCAGATAGCTTTTGATATCGACATATTCTTGTTGGTCAAGAGGATCCGGCGACGTCACCTGGGCAAAATACTCCTCGATGAAGCCAAAAGAATTATAACCGTGCAAAGATCGGGCAAACTCTGGCGAATAGAGCAGCTCTTTCTCGGTCTGCTGTAGAAATATCATCCAGCGAACGTGTTGCAGATTGCCGGGCAATCGTGTTCCCTCGATGAAGCGTTTGGATCTGTTGATGAATCCTTTCTTCTTTTTTGTCGGCGGCAATGCGTCCACTATAGGCTCAATGGCCGCTTTTCGCAGAAACCGTGGCAGCATATTGTATTTTTTTGCCAGCCGTTGCGCCAGGTAGGTGTCATAGCCGGCTAACAATTCATCCCCGCCATCACCGGAGAGCACGACCTTCACATTCTTTCGCGCCATCTCGGAGACGAGATATGTCGGGAATACAGAAAAATCCCCGAATGGTTCATCAAGCATCCACAAGATTTTTTCTGTCAACCTGGTGACGTCGGGTTTAATAATTTCCTCAAAATGTTCTGTACGGAACTTGTCGGCGACGGCACGAGCATATGGAAGTTCATTATAGGTCGCTTCATCAAAACCGATGGAAAAGCTTTTCACAGGATCAGCGCTGTTGCGGCTCATCATCGCGACGATCGAGCTCGAATCGAGGCCGCCGCTGAGGAAAGCGCCGAGAGGGACGTCACTCATCAATCGAATCTTCACCGCGTCTTCTAAAAGCTCCTCCAGGCGCGCATTCAAAGCCGCTTCGCCGGCCATTGTGCAGTGGTATTCCACATTCCAGTATTGCTGCGTTTGAATTCGGCCGTCCTGGTACAACATCCAATGCCCGGGGGGCAGTTTGAAGATATTGGCAAAGATGCTGTAAGGGCTTGGAATATATTCAAAAGTGAGAAAAATATCCAGCGCTTTCGGTTCAATCTCTCTGGGGACGGAATCGAGTTGAACGATGGACTTGAGTTCCGATGCAAACACAAATTGCAGCTCATCGCAGTAGTAATAGAGTGGCTTGATGCCGAGGCGATCGCGAGCGAGGAAGAGTCGCTTATTTCGTCCGTCCCAGATCGCAAAGGCAAACATGCCATTCAGTCTATTCACACAGTCCGTGCCCCACTCTTCATAGGCGTGCAGGATCGCTTCTGTATCGGTTTTGGTGCTGAAGAGGTAGCCTCTGGCGGTCAACTCTTTGCGGATATCGATATGGTTATAGATCTCGCCATTGAAAACAATGGCCATGGAGCGGTCTTGATTAAAAATGGGCTGATGGCCGGTGGACAGATCAATGATGCTCAATCGCCGCATGCCGATGCCGATATTTTCATGGACGAATTGACCTTCGTCATCCGGACCACGATGTTCCATGGCATGGCACATTTTCTGAACGTCGGCGCATTCAACAGGATGGTCTTTATTCCGATGGATAACGCCACAAATACCGCACATTAACTTTTTGTCCTCTTCACTCGTTCCACAATCCATTTGGTCTTTTGCAGGTAATCATCATAGCTGTAATGTTTCTCTGCCAGTTGTTGCGCGGCAGCGACAAGGCGACGTTGCTCCTCACTGTCATCCAAAATGGCAAGCAAAGCATCTGCAAACGCCTCTGGATTCGGATCGGCTAGAACGGAAACGGAGTCACTGAGTATTTGAGTGTGCGTAATATGACGTGTAGCCACAATGGGCTTCCCACTTCTCAAATAGGAATATATTTTAAGAGGTGAATTTGTCCCTTGCAAACGCGGTGAAACGAGCACATCGCTGAGCGAAACAAAGCTGGGGATCATCTCGGGGGGAACGAAGCCGGTAAAAGTGAACCTGGATGCAACGCCCAATCGTTGTGCCTGGCTGCGAAAATTCGACACCTGCTGTTCATTGCCGCCTACCATCAAAAAGTGAACATCGCCCGGCCGCTTTTTATTCACTCTCGCAGCACTCTCTATGAGCATATCAATCCCCTGATACGGCTCGAGCGTGCCGTAATAGAGTACAATTTTAGCGCCATTCAAGCTATACTTTTTTCGCAAACTTTCTCGCCGTGAATCGGTCGCCGGGAAAACGATGCTGTTGTCCGCGACATTTTCGATCAGCATGCTTTTTTGAGCGGAAAAATGTCTTTCAACATAGCTCTGCAATTCGGGGCAAATCGTTATGACGCCGGCCGACTTTACGATTGCATTTCTTTCAAGGGACTCGAACAGGTTTCGCAACAACCTGGATTTGGAAAATTTAAAGTTGCCGAGCTGTTGCGGCAGGCTCGAGTGCATATCATAGAGATGAGGCAGACCGTATTTCGCTGCGAGTTTAATACCAAAGAACGCCGCTTCCTCGTGGGTGTGGAGATAGTCATAGGTGTTTTTTTTTAGCAATTCGACCGCTTTACGATAGAGGGCGATATCGAGAAATATTTTCGCCAAAGACGGGCCGATCTTGACTTTATTGATGAATGGCAGCTTTGCTGCGCGATGAATGGAGAGATTGTCGATTGGCACATCCTGCCCCACATGATAGGTCACCAGGTCAACCTGATGGCCGAGCAGTGACAACGCTTTGATGCGATGCAATACGCTGAACGGCGTACCACGAGGTTGGAACCATGGCTGTGGTGCGATCATGAGAATACGCAGCTTTTCCATTTCATCACTATAAGGGATGCTTATATTCATCGAAAAATACCTAATACAAAAGGACTTATTGAGCACCGTAGCCGGTGATGACGACCAAAAAGGTTCTAAACATAAGTTTGAGATCGAGTGCGAGAGACCAATGATCGATGTATTCCAGGTCCATCCGCATCCACTCCTCAAAACCTATCTTGTTCCGGCCACTGACTTGCCAGATACAGGTGATCCCGGGTTTGAGAGAGAGTCTTCTGCGTTGCCAAATTTCATAGTGCTCGACTTCACTTCGCAAGGGCGGACGCGGGCCGACGATGCTCATATCTCCTTTCAACACATTAAAGAATTGCGGAATTTCATCGATGCTGGTTTTGCGGATGATATATCCAATCGGTGTGATGCGCGGGTCATGTTTTATCTTGAATACAGGACCATCCATCTCGTTATAATGAAGGAGCGAGTCTTTCAATGTTTCGGCATCCGATACCATGGAGCGAAATTTATACAACTGGAATTTACGTCCATTGAGTCCAATACGTTCCTGCTTGAAAAAGATGGGACCTTTGGACGTTATTCGAATCAACAGAGCTGCAAGCAGGATGAGCGGCGAGAAAAATAAGATGGCCGTCAACGAAATAGCAATGTCGAGCACTCTTTTGATGAAGAGTTGCCATTCTTTGGCATAAAAAGTCTGGAATTCCAGCAGCGGGAAGCCGTTAAAGTCCGTCTGTCGCGCTTTGGCAATATGCAGATTATAGAGATCCAGGGAAATGGATGTTGATACACCGACTTTTTCGCACTCCAGTATGGCGCCTTCGATGCGATCCAGCCAGATTCGTGGCACCACGAAAATAACCCGGTCGATGACCAACCGATTCACAATGAAGCCGATGTCCTGAATTCGGCCCAGCACACGAAAGCCTTCAATCTCTTTGCCAAAATATCGCGGATCATCATCGATCAAACCGACGACATGCAATCCCCAATTCGAATGACTTTTGACATTGCGAATGAACTCGCGGGCGCGATTGCCGGTCCCGACGATGAGCAAATTCTCCTGATTATATCCTCTGGCATGCATTCGCTCCAGGATGAAGAGAATGATCGCTTTTTCCATAATGATCAGCGTATAGGCCGTACCTGAGTAGACGAGGAAAAACAACCGACTTGCCATATCAAATTTGAAAAAGAAGATAAAACTGCCGCACACAAAACTGGCCCATACGGAGGTGATGAAAAGAATCCACGCCAAATTTTTAAATGAACGTGTCCGGTAATCCTGGTAGATCTTGTTGAGATTGTAGAGTCCCCACCAGATGAGCGGAAAACCGATGAACATGACCCAGTATTTTGACGTAAAATACAACAGGCCGGACACATTTATGCTGGTCGCATAAGCCTTTACATTCCAGAAAGTAATATGACGGATGAACTCGTCAATATAGTAGGCCAGCGGAAACGCCGAATAGAGAATGAGCAGGTCAACAAACTTGAATACATTCTGTATGAATTTTTCTTTATCTGCCAGCATCTATCAATCATGTCCTGGAATAGTCGGTCCTCGCTGTCCCTCATGTTGAAGGAACCATTCTACAAAATATCCTATACCGTCCTCGATATTAATTTGCGGATCATATTTTAGCTCCCTCCTGGCCTTTTCCACATCAGCATAGGTGATCGGAACGTCACCCGGTTGATCCGATCTGAATTCGATGAGAGCTTCAATGCCGAGCGCATGCTGAATGAGTCCGACGAGCGCCATGAGCTCAACGGTTTTTGATTCGCCGAGATTGTATATGTTATAACCATCGCAATGGTGAATCGCTGCAGTGAGGCCCTGAATGATATCCGAAATATAGGTATAATCACGACGGCTTTTTCCGGAGCCAAAGACCGATATGGGCGTCCGGTTGTAGATCAGACGAGTAAATTTGTGAATTGCCATATCCGGTCGCTGCCGCGGGCCATAGACGGTGAAGAAGCGCAGACAATTGACCGAAATATCATACAAGTGGTGGTAGGTATAGCAGATGAGCTCTCCCGCCTTTTTTGTCGCAGCGTAGGGTGATATCGGCTGATCCACCGGATCCGATTCTGCAAATGGCACTTTTTCATTGGCGCCATACACAGACGAAGAAGAGGCAAAGACAAATTTTTTGATACGATGGATTCTGCACTGCTCCAGCAAATTCATCGTGCCCTGCACATTCACTCTCTCATAGAGCAAGGGCTGTTCGATCGATGGCCGAACACCGGCGCGCGCTGCGAGATGGACGATTGCATCAAAATGGCGCTGATTGAAAACGGCTGCGACGTCGGATTCATGCAAAATATCCACTTTAGCAACTGCGTAATCAGGCGACGCCAGCGCCTTTTGAATATTCTGTTGTTTTATGTCCGGATGATAATAGTCATTGAAATTATCAAGACAAACAACAGTGTGTCCTTCTTGCAGCAGCTTTTCAACCAGGTGCGAGCCGATGAATCCAGCTCCTCCAGTGACGAGAATATTCATCAAACGCTCTTTATTATTTTAATAGTGATAATAGCTGTACGCACTTTTCATATTTGCTTCTTGCGTGCCGTTCATGACGATGCCGACAAGATTTGCCGGGACGGAATGAAAGATGTTCAAACGTTCTTTGGCATTGTTGCGATTGGTCTTACCCGCGCGCACGACGACCGCGACAGCGTCCACCAGTGTGCTGATGACAACAGAGTCGGTCGCCGCATCCAGCGGCGGTGCGTCAAAAATAATAAAGTCGTATTTTCTTTTTACCTCGGCAACAAATCGCCGCATCTGCATGGAGCCCAATAATTCAGAGGGATTGGGAATCAAAGAACCGCAGCTCAGTACAGAGAGATTTGGGACATGCGTCGGCTGGATGAGTCCGACGAGGGTCGCCTTGTTGCTCAGATAGCTGGTCAATCCCGGATCCTTCGAGGTGCTGAAGGTGTTGTGCTGAACGCCGCGACGGAGGTCAGCGTCAACCAGCAACGTGTTCGTGCGTTGTTGCGCCATGATGATGGCGAGGTTGCTGGCGGTGAACGATTTCCCTTCTTCCGGGCTGATGCTGGTGATGAGCAGCGTTCTGATTTGCTCTGAACCTCGCGCAAATAACAGCTGTGTTCGCAGCGCGCGGTACGCTTCTCCAACTGGAGTCGGCGAGTAGTCGTGCGTCACTAGTTGGCGGTCAATTTGCGACGCTTTCTGGTCGTCGCGAAAATCAGGAATATCCTTGAAAGAGACAACAGGTATTGTCCCGAGCACCGGCAGGTTCAGATAACGTTCCACATCTTTGAGTGTATGCAGCGACCGATCAGCAACATCAATGCCGATGGAGAGGACTAGTCCGAGCATGAATCCGAGTCCTGCGCCAATCATGACCTGCATATTTTTGCTCGGATTGACCGGCTTGGTGGGTCGAACAGCACGGTCGAGGATGCGGATGCCCGTATCCGAACCGGCGCTGGAGACCTGGAGTTTTTTCATTTCAACGTAAAAAGCCGTATACAATTCCTCGTCGACTTGTTTTTTTCTCTCCAGTTCCATCAATCGTCTCTCATCGCTTGGCAAGGCATACAATCTTGTTTCCAGTTCAGATTTTTCCTTGCGATGTTTCGATTCTTGCTCGGCAAGGATATTTCGATAGTTGGAAGCAAATTGCACGATTTTATCCTGCGTTTCTTTTATTCTCCTGGCATAGTTGATGACATCCTTATGTTCGGCGGAATACTGGGCATACAATCGATCATATTCCCTTTCCAAATTCCCAAGGTTTTGGCGATAAATCACCAATTCGGGCTCGTCTGCCATAGGGGTTAAATTGGCTATCTGTTGTATGACGACGCGGCGATATTCCATCTCATAGCCGTCTTCGGGATTATCAAGCTTTGTGAGCAGATTTGTCAGGGTCCGCCGCTGCGACGGCAGAGTTCGCAGGGCGGTCTCGTTGGCTGAGAGTTGATTCATCAGGTTCTTTTTTTCAGCATCGAGCGAGAGCGGATATTGCGAATAGAATCGGTGCAGATATTCTTCACTATTCTTCACATTTTCTTCAGCGGCCGCAAGGTTGCGGCTCAGCATGTCTCGATAAGTGTCAGAATCCATCAGCTTCAGCCTTTTGATTTCGGCAAGATAGGTCTCGGCAATGCGATTGAGCAATTTAGGTATCAAATCAGGATCTACATCTTCAAGCTCCAAAACCATGAAATTGCCGGCCCTGTTGAAACTTTTTGCAATCTTATAATCAAGGAATTTAAAACCTTTGATAAACGGCCTGATGCGGAAATTGAACTCTCCAGGTTTATAGCTGAAATTTGGATTGAGACGGAATGAAATCCCGTTGATGGAGCGAGGCGTATCGACGGCATCCCAAACATTGGCACTATCGACAGCGACGTGCACATCCCCTTTCTTTTGAAATAAATAATAGGTTCCCAGTTTATCAATTACTATTTTATATTGGGCTTCAACAGGATTTGTCGTTGTCTGATATTCCAGGAAAACCTCGTCGAGTTCCTTATAGACCGAGTCCGAAACGGCATATGCCAAGCCCAGGATTGCCGCCATACGCTCAGTGAAAGATTGGCTACGAATTTCTGCCTGGGTTTCGCCATCAAAAATATTATACTCGTCGCTGCCGACTTTTTTCGACTGAATGACTACCCGGCATTTATAGCGTGGCACCTGGTTTTTGGCAACAAAGTAAAAAGGGATAGCAACAATGCAACTCAGACAGAGAATGAGCCACTTGCGCTTCCATATACCTTTAATGAACTTGACAAAATCTATTTGGTTTGTTTGCCCTGCATCAAATGACTCTTCAAATGCTTGAAAATCTTCCATCGCCATAGTTTTACCTTCGCTTCTCATCCGTCAACGCATAATATAGAAAAAAGAGAGATGCAAAAAGATTGATATATCTCATAACTGCATCAAAGCTGATTCGATTGATTCGCGGGACGACGATCTCATCGCCCGACTCAAGTCCCAGCTCGCCAATGGATGCACCTTCGTTCAGAGAATTCCAAAACTCTGCGTAAATGATTTCACCCCGCCGCACAACATATATATTCTCCGCCGCCAGGTTGCTCGACATACCTCCTGCTTCCGCAACAAGATCCCAAAAAGAGGTGCGCGGACTGAAGCGATACATGCCCGGCTTGCCAAACTCTCCCCTGAGGATAAGCCGTATGAGGGGAACGACCATTATTGTCAGGTTTTTTCCATATGTTCGCAGCTTTTCTTCAAACAGCTTGGTCACCTCCTCGACGGACAGATTCGCCACGTAGACTCTGCCAAAGGATCCCAGATGCACGTAACCTTCTCCGTCGATCACAAATTCAGTGTCATGAAAGCTTGCCAGAATTCTGTTACGCTCGGGTTCCATGTCGTTATCATAGATTAATATTCTCAAACCATCGGCCTTTTTAAATTTAAAATCATCCGCAGCAAAGAGATCGAGCCCGGTGAAAAGTAATGCGATTATGGAATAGATAATATATTTTATCTGCAACATGTTTGATCATCTCCTTCATTTATCGCGAGCGGAAATAGCGGAACCTTTTTGTTTTTGTATTCAGAGATAAACTTTTCAATATCTTGTTTAATTTAAAAAGGCCAATCTTGGTATAGCCAAAACGTGGTGAATAAAGCATCCTTTTCAGCCCCCAAGCACCAAGAATCGGGTTTTCCAAAACGATTTTTTTTATCTTTTCATTCATCGGCAGCAGCGTTTCATCAATTTCTCTACTGTGATTGAAGCGGCCTGGCTTTGAGCTGGGCGACATCGTCTCAACGGGCACATGATTCAGCGTTCGGCTTTTTTCGCTGATGAATGAGCTATCCGCGATCTCCTCATCACTCACGGATGCAAGAGCGTGCGAATGTGAGGTTGCCGGGACCGTGTTATTGAGTTCACGATAAAAATCAAAATCCTCTATCGCCTCCTCAATCGAGTCATAGTTGGAGAGGATGCGATGAAATTCGAGCATTTCGAAAACCTCATAAACCTCCGACGACATCTGGGTGATTTTCAAGTCACCCCCTTTCTCCTGTAATCGGCGTATTTCGCCGACAAAAACGCCCCATCCCGCGCTGCTGACATATTGAACGGCGCCCATATCAATGATAAATTGACAGACTCCCTGTTCAATCGTTAGTCCTAAAACTTTTTGCAGCTCGGGTGACGTGTTTGTATCGACATAGCCATGCGTTTTAAGCAGGGCGATATCCTTCAGCGCGCCAACACGATACTCATCAATCTGAATGCCTTCCATAAAACTCTTCATCTCTTGTTCATTCGATAGTCGTGCGATCCGACAAAAACAGAAAAATTAAAGCCTGTTGACAGAGCACACAAGATCAAGCAAAGTTGGTGCCAATGGAAGATGTCATGCGGCGCATGCCTGAGAAATAAAACAGCACGATCCCGAATGACAGTAATTCTATATTTTTATTGGTCTAATGAAAGAGAGGACGAGACAAATGACTATCAATTTGATGCGAGATGAAGCTGAAGGTTTAAAAAAAACACTGTTTGTCAATACACGATACAAAGATGTCCCACACTAATACAGCGCCGAAATGCAGCTATTTTCGCTTTTTACTTTCCAGCTTTTGATAGACCTTGACATAGTTCTCAGCCGACTGTGTCCACGAAAAATCAATCTTCATCCCGCGTCGCTGGATTTTACTCCAATTTTTTTGATCCTGGTACGCGGTGACCGCGTGATGGATGGCGGTCAGCATAGAACTGCTATTATATTCCTCAAAGACAAAGCCGTTGCCCTTGTCCGGTTCCTGTACAAAATCGGTGATCGTGTCCGCCAAACCACCTGTTTTGCGCACGATGGGAACAGTACCATATCTGAGACTGTACATCTGGTTGAGCCCACACGGTTCGAATCTGGAGGGCATTAAAAACATATCGCTGCCGGCTTCGATGAGGTGAGCAAGCGCTTCATCGAACGTCAGAAAAACAGCGATATTATCCGCGTAGGTCTTGGCAGCTTTTTTGAAGAATTTATGATATTTCTCATCCCCCGTGCCCAACAAGACAAGTTGAACTTTAAGCGAAATTATCTTGTCGATGACATCGGCGACCAGGTCAAACCCTTTTTGATCGACCATGCGCGAGACCATGCCGATGATCGGTGTCGTTTCATCAAATGGCAGCCTGGCCTTGGCAGCCAGCGCCTTTTTATTTTCGAGCTTGCCATTCATATCATCAATATTATAGGCGGAAATGAATTCGTCTTTTTCGGGATTCCAGACAGAATGATCGATCCCGTTTAAAATCCCGTATATATCATTCTTGCGTGCGCGCAAAATATCCAAAAGACCGGCGCTCAATTCCATATCCATCTGTATTTCTTCAGCGTAAGTGGGGCTGACGGTTGTGATGACATCTGCCGTCACCAAGCCGCTTTTTAAAAAGTTAACGCGACCATAGATCTCCAGATCCTCGTTAGTCTGCTCCGGCCTGATGCCAATTTTAGGCAGCACGGATTTATCAAAGCTGCCTTGATAAGCCAAATTGTGAACAGAGAGCAGCGTTGAGGTGCTGGCAAAGAATGGATCCTGAGCGTATTCATGCTTCAATAGCCAGGGTATCATGGCCGTTTGCCAATCATTGCAGTGGATCACCTGTGGCTGCCAGTGCAGCAATTTGGTCGTCGCCAGGACAGCTCTGCACAGCAGCATGAATCGCTCGGCGTTGTCAGGATAATCTGCCCCGGTTTTTGAATCCACATAAAGATCCGGCCGTGCAAAATATGGCGGATAATCCAAAAAGTAGACCTGCACTTTCGAATCTGGAATAAAAGCCGATTTTGCACACGTCACATGTTCTTTATTTCCCATACGCACCGGAATTTTTTTGAGTCGAATGACTTCGCGCAGTATGTATTTTCGTTCGCTGATCACTCCATATTTGGGCATGATGATTCGAATATCATGCCCCATATCGTACAAAGCCTTGGGCAGAGAGCTTGTCACATCAGCCAAACCACCGGTTTTTGCAAACGGGGATACTTCTGAAGCGAGGAATAGGATTCTCAATCGATTTTTCATTTAGTGACCTTAATGATAAAAGAGTGCTGCAATAACATCCCCTTGCATACGATTATAAGCAATTGAATTATGAATCTTTAAGTTAATAAAATTTTCGTGAAATGCAATAAAAAAGGGTAACACGAGTTACCCTTTTTTCAGAATGATCTAGAGTTGACCAAGATAAGATTGGGCTCGGCTGGCGTATTCGCTGGAGGGATACTCTCTGAGCAGTTTGTCAAACTCTATCCGTGCTCGTTCGTAATTATTCATCTGCATATAACATAATCCCAGCTTGAGCTGAGCATCATCGAATTTATTTGAATTTGGAAAACTAAAAACCTTTTGGAATTCCAGGATGGCTTGCCCATAGTTACCGAGACCATAGTAACATTCGCCTTTCCAGTACTGGCAATTATCTGACAGAGAATTGGTCTCGCCCGATGCCAGGAGTTGATCAAAGGCGACAATGGCTTCGTTATATCGGCGATTGTAATAGAGGCGTAACGCTTCATCATATCGGCTTTTAAAGGTTGATCCTGTTGCTACAGGATATTGTCGCATTTGATCGATCGTCTGCATTTTGGTTTGAATTTGAGAATCCTTTTGCTGCAGCTGGGTTTTCAGCTGTTCCAGTTCTCGATCTTTTGCGGTGATCTCGTTTTCGAGCCGCCCTAATTCCTCCTGCAAAACCTGTTGCTCATCTTTAGGTGCAGATGGCGTTGGCTCGGCTTCGACTGTATCATCTTTTATTCCGAGTAATCGCAGCACTTCGTCTTCATCTGAAGAGGCCGCTTGATCAGCGCTCATCTCACCTGGGTACGTCTCCTCCTCACCATAGCCAGCTGCCTGGTTTGCCGCGCATGAAACTAGGAGAAAAGTGAAAAGTGCGACAGTGAACAAAAATGAATAGATCCAAATCAGGCGTTTCATGTTCATTCTCCTAATTAATGTTTTGTTCTCTCATGACAATGTAGGTGGCTGCACCCCAGCCGAAGAATGCTACAAGTCCCGAAACAATTCGCCAATTTCGTCCGCTGCTTTCGACCTTGACCTGGATGGGACGTTTCGGCAGCCCCGAATATCCAATGCCCTTCAAGTCCGTGTCAACAGCCACAACACAATATTCAATGCCAGCCGTCGTGACATATGCTCCATTGATGACGGCTTCATAATAGACATCTCCCACATTTTTCAGCGGCGCCAGTTTCCATTTTTGTGTCCCGGTTGTGCGATAGATGACGGTGGCGGTCCGAAGTGGAACCTCGGAGGTGATGATAGCTGTCAACGGCAAATCACGGCCTTCTTCAGCCCGAAAAACAGGATAATGGATGACCGTTGGCGCTTTGGTTGGCTTGGGTGGTTTTCCCATGTCCGGCTTGCCGTCATGGTCCCAAAAACCATTTCGATCTTCGGGGAGATAAGGATCCAGGTCCAATTTCTTTGTCACATTGTCGCGATCCAAATCGAGCGGATCCTTCTGCAGGAAAGAATAATGAATGCCAGCCCAAATGGAGGTGATGCCATCATTCAGATCGCCTGATTCGCGCTGATCCAGGAGATCTACGCCCGTGTAACGGAAATCAGCGCCAATTGCCAGACCCAATCCATTTTCAAAATTGAATTCCAAACCGCCGGATGTTTTGAACAACAAGTCGATTCTTTTTTGTTCTTCTCCGTCTCGGCTGATCGTGGCGCCGGCATATTTGGATTCCCAATGAATCCCGCCAAAACCGATGGAGGCGAATGGATTGACCGTATTGCGCGGGAGAAAATTGAATTTAAAGTCGAGTTCAATGGGCATTGCAGTTGTCTGAAACTCATCTGCAACCGCTTGTCCGCCCGCCGCGAGATATGTTGACGGGATGTACAGGGCTGCCTGATGAAGATCGACGCTCTCTTTCGTCATGAGACTCGAATAGTTCACTTCGACACCGATGGCAAAATATGAGATCGGTGAATAGGACAACACCAGCGATCCCATGGGATTGAATCGCGGTTGTTTCCAATCCCCCTCGAGCTTGTTGACGCCTGCTTTCAAGCCGATGGTGAATTTATCGTCGGCCGAATATAAATTGCTTTTCAGTAAAAATTGGCAAAGGAGGGAGACAACAACAAGGCTGAAAACGGCTCTTCTCAACGTGGCTTCCTTTCTACCAAACACTATTTTTCTCGTTTATGCTCAAGATATTAAAGTTGGCATTTAATGTCAAGTTATTTTTGACTCAAAATTAATGGTTACAATATTTTAGGTCAATTTATAAATGTGCGTTGAGAGGTTCAATCTGATGACGTTCTTTTTATTTTATTATAACCAATTAAAAGTAAAATAATTCCAACCAGAATCAATATCAGGCTGAGGCCCTGATTGAGGCTGATGCCTCTGTCACCCATCGACAGAATGACCATGCTGTCTTCGTAGTAACGATAAAAGTCGATGATAAAGCGTGCGACACCGTACAGGATGAGAAAAAGCGCCAGTAGAAAACCGTCAAATTTTTTCCATCGCTCTGCCAGCAGCAGCGTGATGAATATGATCAGACCATAGAGTGAAGAATAAAGCTGCGCGGGTATGAGCGGGACATCAGGGAACTGACTGCCTGCGGCGCTGTTGAACGGAAAAGTGACGCACAAGTGTCCCTGTCCTTCACAGGGTAATCCGTAACAGCAGCCATTTAAAAAACAGCCGATTCTCGTCAGAAAAATGCCCAATCCCACTGCCGGCATCATGACATCGGCAAATTTGTAAAACGGCAGCTTTTTGGCTCTGAGGTAGATGATGGAGCTGATGAAACAGAGGATGATGCCGCCCAGCACCGTCAAACCCGCTATGCCGATCTGACCATCACTTTGGAAAGGGTTTATGGTGTCAAGCCAGTGACCGCGGAACTCTTCTAAATGAAAGAGGACGTAAAGCAGACGTGAGCCGACAATAGCGCTGATGATCAAAACCACGGACAGATCCATAATCTGGTTGGGATCGATGCCGCGCGATTTTGCCCGCTTGGCGGACAGGTAGATTCCGATCAGGAAAGAGAGAGCCAGCATCAAACCATAGGCGCGAATTTCCAGGGCGCCAATTCTGAACAATACAGGATACACAAGCACCTCCTCAGCTTAGAGATTTACGATTTCCTGGTGGTAAAGTCGGGGCATACGGAATCCCTTTTTCGCCATCCCATATGTACAAACCTGGCACGCCGTCTTCGACAACGGCATAGGTGAAATCCAGTCCCCAAAAACCGGGATTTACATAATGGCCTTTTTTATACGGATCGAGCGCCGCCCAGTGGGTGTGCCCGAGCACGACCATATCGTAGCCGCTATCAATTTTCCCATACGCGTAATCTCGATAATCGTCGTCCCTGTATGTATCGCGTTTTCTCTCGCCGGCATCGCGGCTGAGACGTGAGAAAAAGAGCGCCAGCGGAATGCCAAAATCAGGGTGCAAAAGTCGATAGAGTAAAATATTCACTTTATTTCGCAGCACTTTTTTTAAACATCGATAGCCATGGTCATTTTTTAAAAGGCCGTCACCGTGGGTGATGTATATACGCCGCCCGCCATTTTCAAGGACCAGATCGTGCTCATGAATAGTCAAGCCAATCTCGTGGCTCATGAATGAATCGAACCAAAAATCATGGTTGCCGGCCGTATAATGAACTTTTTTATGAGCGCTCAGCAGCGATAGCAGTCCTAAGACGCGTAAATGTCGCCTGGGGACAACATATCTATACTCAAACCAAAAATCATACAAATCGCCGACGATGACGAGTTCAGCGTCCTCTTTTTCAACCATCCGGCAAAAGGAGACGAGTCGTTGCTCTTTGCGCTTTTCCAGCTCTTCCGAATGCGCGCCCAGGTGGGCGTCGGAAAAAAAATAGATCTTCGGCATAAAGTTCTTTTCTCGCAAACAAACTTTGCTAAATTAATGATAAAGCTGCTGAAAAGCAAGACGCAGGTTGGCGAATTGGCATGCGACACAAAATAAGTGTTGCGTGTCGGCGCCACCGGGTCGCCCCTGCATCAGCCTCCTGCAAGAACGCGAGAGTTGTCATGGAATTTAAATCTTTCGCCAAAATAAATATAGGACTGCGGATTATTGGCAAGCGCAGCGATGGCTTTCACAATATCGAGACTCTTTTCCAGCAAATTGACGTTCACGATGTTTTGGATATTGAGCCAACGCGCGATGGTCAGATCCAGCTGAAGACGAACCGGGGCGATTGTCCCGCCGATTCCAGCAACCTGGCGTATCGTGCCGCAGAACGACTCAAATCACTGGTCGGCGACGCATCGTTGGGTTGTCGGATGAGCTTGTCAAAAAACATACCGATTGGCGCCGGCCTCGGCGGTGGCAGCAGCAATGCGGCAGTGACACTCACGGCGCTCAACAGATTGTGGCGCTGCGCGCTCTCAGGACAAGAACTATCGGCGTGCGCCGCCGGACTCGGATCGGATGTGCCGTTTTTCCTGCGCAGCGGCCTGGCGCTTGGCACGGGCAAGGGCGATATCCTCACAGCCGTGCCCGAAAAACTCGACTTTTTTGGTCTGCTGGTCTATCCGCATGTTCATATTTCAACCGCATGGGTTTACAGTCAATTTAATTTAAGCTTGACAAAAAAGAAGAAAATGGTTAAATTAATCGACTTTATTGCAAAGATTTCTGAACAGCATCTTTGGAAAAAAGAGCTGGAAAATGACCTGACAGAGGTCGTTTTCGCCAGGTATCCGGAATTCAGAGATATTCCTGAAAAATTGTACCAGGCTGGCGCTTTTTACGCACAGATGTCCGGCAGCGGTTCAGCGTTCTTCGGACTGTTCGCTGCGCACTCTCAGGCAGAGCGGGCGGAGCAGTTTTTCAGGAGCAGGTATCAGACGATACATTTCAAGCCCATCAACTAACAATGGGGCGTCGGCAAGCGGCAAGCCACTGGGTTTTGGTTCCAGTATTCGGAGGTTCGAATCCTCCCGCCCCAGCAGTCGAAAATGACGAAAGTCAATATGACTTTCGTCATTTTTTTCGTCGGATAATGTTACGGAAAAGCAACTTGCCATGAACACACCGCGTAACGGTGAAGCGAAAATCTTCTCCGGCCGTTCAAATCCCGGCCTGGCACGAAACATCGCAGAATGTCTGCACAAGCCTCTCGGCACTGTTACGACGAAGAACTTTTCCGATGGTGAAATCTGGGTCAAGTATGAGGAGAATATCAGAGGTACGGACGTTTTCATCGTCCAGTCGACGAATTCGCCGGCAGATAATTTGATGGAGCTGCTCATCATGCTGGATGCCGCCCGGCGATCGTCGGCGCATCGCATAACAGCCGTCATTCCCTATTTCGGCTATGCGCGGCAAGACCGCAAAGATCAGCCGCGAGTCTCCATCACCGCCAAAATGATCGCTAACCTCATTGTCCATGCCGGGGCGGATCGCGTGCTCACGCTGGACTTGCACGCGCCGCAAATTCAAGGATTTTTCGATATACCGCTTGATCATTTATACGGCGCCACTATTTTTATCAAGCATATCATCAATATGCATCTACAAGATCTCGTGGTTGTCTCGCCGGACATCGGCGGAGTTCATCTCGCACGATCATATGCGACGCGCTTGAGCACAGATTTGGCGCTGTTGAACAAAAGACGCGTTCAGCATAATGTCTGCACGGTCACCGAAATCATCGGCGATGTCGATGGTAAAAATGTTCTCATCGTTGACGATCTCGTCGATACAGGCGGAACACTGCTCAAAGGAGTCGAGGTCCTCAAAGAGAAGGGCGCGAAAGACATCTTTGTCGCATGCACCCACGCAGTTCTTTCCGGCGATGCGGCTGAACGGATCGAGTCTTCGCCGATCACGCAGATTTTTTTGACGGATTCGATTCAGTTGTCGCCCGCACGCATCACGACGAAAATGCAAATTCTGAGTCTGGCATCGCTTTTTGCTGACTCGATCACTCGTATTCACAATGAAATATCCATTTCTGATCTGTTTCCGCAGAAGAGCGGACCAATGCACTAAGCACATAACTTTGGAGATATAACATGTCGGACATCACATTAAATGTCGAGACACGCGCAGCAACCGGCACTCAGGCGGCAAAAAAACTGCGTTACCAGAATAAAATTCCCGGCATATATTATTTTCATGGCAGCAAAAATATTCCTTTCGTTGTCGAGCGCACCGAATTGCGTTCGATTTGGGGCCATGAATCAGGTTTGATCGAGATCGTTCTGGATGGAAAAGAGCGCAAAAAATGCATCGTTCGCGAAATCCAGTTCGATCCGGTCAAGGGGCATCCCATTCACATCGATTTTCTGGGAATCAAAATGGATGAAAAAATCACCGTTCACGCGCCCATCACTCTCGTCGGCACCTCGACTGGCGTCAAGAACAACGGTGGCATCCTGCAGCACGTATTGCGCGAAATCGAAATCGAATGTCTGCCATCGGATATTCCGGAAAGCATTGAGATCGATGTCACGCCGCTCGAAATTGGCGACAGCCTTTCGGTCTCTGATCTCGTAAGTGAGAATTATACCATCTTAACGGACCCTTCAACTGTGCTCGTCACCGTGAGTGCGCCACGCGTCATTGAAGTTGAAGCTGAAGAAAAAGCTGAAGAAGGCGTCGAGCCGGAAGTTATCTCACAGAAAGCAACAGAGCCCAAACAGGAGAGCTGATATCATTCAATATGTCCGAAAAATATATGATAGTGGGTCTTGGAAATCCGGGATCAGAGTACGAAAGGACGCGTCATAATATCGGTTACATGGTTGTTGATCGTATCGCTCAAGAATTCAATGCTCAATTCAGAAAAGGTCGTGGCGCCTATCATCATGCGACGACTGTCATTGAGGGCTGCAAGACGATCCTGGCAAAACCGCTCACCTATATGAACAGGAGCGGGCTTGCTGTCGCGCAACTTTTAAATTATTACGATATCGATCTGTCGCAGTTATTGATCATTTTTGATGAAGTTGATTTACCGTTCGGACGCGTGCGCGTTCGCAAACAGGGCGGCTCCGGCGGCCACCACGGCATCAACTCCGTTATACAACATGTGAATTCACATGAATTTGCTCGTTTGCGCATCGGCATCGGGACTGAATACGCAAAGAAGGACATGATCAAATTTGTCTTGTCCGACTTTACCAGAAATGAGCAACAAGAACTGGAAGCGATCATCGCACTGTCCGTCCGCGTTGTCAGCAGTTTCATACGCGACGGCATTGACAGGACGATGAATGCCTTCAATCAAACATCATCCGAATCGCAATGAAGGTGATGATCTCGTTCTTGTGCCCTTTTTCTTGCTGGCTGCTATTTCTGCAAATCCCATTCATCCTGCCGATAGGCATGCGCCTGACATTTAGACGTTGATAAATTTGTTATTTTCATGTAACTTTGGCCAATGAAAAAAGGAGGACATTTTGCGAAAGTATGAGACCATTTTCATCATCGATTCACTGTTGAAAAGTGAAGAGATTGACAACATCATCAACAAATATGAGCGTTTTCTCTCGGCAAATGGCGGCCAGATCGAAACGATCGAGCGATGGGGCAAAAAGCGGCTGGCATATGAAATTAAAAAACGCCAATATGGCTATTACGTCGCCATCCATTTTGACGGTCCGCCGACTATGATCAAAGCGTTGGAGCGAGAATATCGACTGAACGAATCGTTGCTGCGCTTCAAAACCCTGGCCATGCCCAAGCGCGCTGCCCAAGCCGTGGTCACAAAAGCGCCAATCAACGCACAAAAAGCACAGGCTCCTGTTGAAGACAAGGCAACGGCGAATGAGCCCGCCACAGCGCCGGCGGTCGAGGAGGATACAGCGTCAGAGCAGCAGATTGAGAGCGAAGCGGTTGAAGCCACAGCCGAGAAAGAGGTGGAGGAGGCGACGCCGGAGGCAGCAGCAGATCAAGAGAGCGTTGATAAAAACGAATAGCGAGCGTTCATAAACGGATTGCACCTTAACATCTGGCCGATAGGAGTCCGACGATGGCAGATCTAAAAATGCCGGATATAAACAATGTGCTGATTGCCGGCAATGTCAGCCATGAGCCGACACTGCGGAGAACATCAAGTGGTACGCCGGTAGCAAATTTTTATATCAGCTCTAATCGAAAATATCGAGACAACTCGGGTATTTGGCGAGAGAACGTCTGTCATGTGGGGATTGTCGCCTGGCACAAACTGGCGGAAACCTGCATCACAACTTTGAAGGTTGGCAGCTCTGTACTCGTCGACGGTGAGCTGCAAAGCCGAAGCTGGAAAAATGACGATGGCTCAACTCGAAGTGTCGTGGAAATTCGGGCGCGTCGGATCCAGTTCCTCGAGCCCAGCGTGACCCATGACGTTGAAGAGCTCACCGCTGACAGAGCCGAGCCAAAGATGGATGCACTGCAACATATTGAGCCGACTGAATATGATTTCGGCTATCAAAACCTGAAAATTTAACCGGAGAGAAAGGACACCTATGCTGAAGAAGAAAAGAATATGTCGTTTTTGCGAAGAGAAAATCGACTATATTGATTTCAAGGATGATAAACGACTGAGCCGTTTCACCACCGAACAGGGCAAGATTATACCTCGCCGGACGAGCGGAACGTGCGCTAAACACCAACGTCAGCTCGTCAAATCGATAAAAATCGCTCGTGAACTGGCGCTGATTCCCTATATTTCTGACTTGGCCAAGTAACCATAGAATAGGAAAGCTGCGAATGAAAATAATATTAAAAAAAGACATGGAGAAACTCGGAAAAGCGGGAGAAATTGTCGAGACGACAACCGGATATGCGAGAAACTATCTGATACCAAAAGGCTTTGCCGTTGCCGCCTCCGCAGCCAATATGAAAATATATGAACAAGAGCGGCTAGCAGAACAACGCAAAACGCAAAAAGAGATTCAGGAGGCCGAAGCGGTCGCCGCTCAGCTCGACAAGATTTCTATCACCGCAAACGTTCAGGTCGGAGAAGAGGACAGGGTTTTTGGCGCAGTCACAAACCAGCATATTGCAGACCTGCTGAAAGAAAAGGGGTTTGATATTGATCGTAAAAAAATCATTCTCGAGGAACCTTTAAAAGCCCTTGGCATTTTCGAAGTTCCAATCAAGCTCCACAGCGAGGTCGAAGCCCGGATTAAAGTCTGGATCGTGAGAGAATAGGGCGCCAGACGCCAGGCGAAAACACCATGTTCTTCTGGAGCCTATTATTAGCCCATGTGATTGGCGATTTCCCTTTGCAGACAGATGCCATTTTTCGTCTAAAAACGAAATACTCCTGGGGTGTGCTGCCGCATGTCTTCATTTGCTCAATCATGAACACCCTGGTGCTCATCCCATTCTTGAACAATTTCAGGACATGGGTGGCCATCTTATTGCTGGCGATCATTCATATTATTTTGGATCGGACAAAATTAAGCGTCGCGGAAAAAATTTCGCGAGACAATTTCCTGCAATTTTTTGTCGATCAGGCATTGCATGTTTTTTCTGTGTGGCTCGTCGCTTTATGGTTGACCAAAGTGGTGGATCGAAGCGACTATGCGGTCACCGGCATTCTGGCCAATAAAGAACTCATCATCCAACTGACCGCGTACATTTTCGCCGCCTTTGCCGGAGCGCCCATCATCTTTTATGCGCGCAAATTTTGGACTAAATCCAAACAAAATGAAGCATCACTTTTATACCCGAATTTCCTGCAACGAGTACCGGGATATTTTGAGCGATTCCTGGCGACATTGGGAGTCGTATGGGGAGGTTGGTGGCTCATGTTGACGATTGGCGCATTTCTTCCGCGCATCATGGTCAAATGGACAGATGCGGATCGCTCGATGATGGGCGTGAGCGCTGCTGTCGGTTTTTTTCTCAGCCTGATCTGCGGCGTCGTCGTTCATCTTTTGCTATAAATCAAAAAATTGATTGACTTTCAGATAATTAACCCGTAGTTTTAATGTTGAAATTAAACTTACAACCACCGGATATCAAAAGACCAGGAAAGACTCATGGAAAACTCGTATCCAGCATGCCTGAAATGCAATATTGGAGTGCTCATTCCACTTTCAGATTACGGACGAGAGGGCTCATCCCTTCGTTATAAAGCATGGGTGTGCACCAATCCCGAATGCGGATTCAGCATTCGTATTGACAATGGTGAAATCAGTCGAGGCAACGAGATTCGAATGACGACGAAATGAAAAATCGACAGGGGATCTCTCACACTTGCATTCAGTACCACTGACTTGAATATGTTGTATGGCTTTCAACCGCACACTATTTAAAAGAGAAACCAACTTTTGGCAGCAACACAAGATAAAAATTGCTTCGACATTGGTGGCAATTTTTATCTGGTTCCTCGTGGTCACAGACGAAGTATATGAATATGAAACGACCATTCCAATCGAGATCAGTCAAAAAAACCCGGACTATATCATCACCTCTAAAATACCCGCCAAAGCTCGCATCATATTGCAGGGATCAGGACGTTATCTAGTTGGCTTTATGCTGTTTCGCGAAGGGCGCTTGCGCCTCGACATCAATTGGACCGCCGGCGAACACATCCTGCTCCCCACACGCGAAAATATTTTTCTCTCAAGCAACACTCGCAAGCTTGTCGTCAGGCAATTATTGGGACCGGATTCAATTCAATACAAGATCGAAAGATTGGTGGCCGCAAAAATTCCGGTGCGAAATACTATTACTTTAAAGCCGATGCCTGGATATACGATTGTGGGAGATATTATTTTGGAGCCGGACTCCATCCGAGTTCAAGGCCCGGAAAAAGCGGTTGCACAACTGGACTCTGTTAACACACAAAACCTGACGCGTGACAACCTCAAGTTCCGCATCCACGAACATGTCCCCCTGCTGCCGCCTGCGGACAAACAGATTACACTCCTGGATCCCCATGTGACATTGGCGGCCGATGTTCAGCGATTATTGGAAAAAGTGATTCCTCAGGTGCCGGTCACGGTGCGATACTTGCCGCAAAACATCGATGCGCTCGTTCATCCATCCCACATCTCGCTGAAAGTACAAGGTGGCATGCAGATTATTTCACCGTTGAACGCAAATGATATTAACGCCTACGTGGAATATCAAGCCACACCCGACTCGATATTGACGAACATCCCCATATCGATCGAACCGATTCCGGGAGTCAGTTTTCGCGATAAAAGCTCGGAACGGGTTAAAATTACATTCATCCGTCATACGGACCAATAGGGGACACGCCTCATATGACCGTCCTGGGCATCGAGACATCGTGCGATGAGACAAGCGCTGCCGTTGTGAATGAGCGGACAATTCTGTCAAATATCATCACCACACAGACCATTCATCAAGATTACGGCGGCGTCGTCCCCGAGTTTGCATCCCGCGCCCATCTCAAACAGCTCGTCCCCATTATCAACATGGCACTGGCCAGGGCAGAGCTGACGCTGACTGATCTGGATGGCATTGCTGTCACGCATGGCCCCGGTTTGGCCGGCTCTCTCCTGGTTGGCCTCGGCGTCGCGAAAGGACTTGCTCTCAGCCTGAATGTGCCATTCATCGGCATCAATCATCTGGAAGGCCACATTCTCGCCGTCGCCGGAGACAATCCGGCGATCGATTGCCCATATATTGCCATGGTCGCTTCAGGAGGACACTCCCTGCTCGTATTGGTGGAAAAGCCATTTCAATACCAGATAGTTGGCCAGACAATCGATGACGCCGCAGGGGAAGCATTTGACAAAGTAGCGCATGTCCTGCAGCTTGGCTATCCCGGAGGACCCACTATCGAAAAAACAGCCAAAGAGGGGAACGCTCGAGCCATCGATTTTCCCCGGGCGCTCTGGGGGAAAAACAACCTTGATTTCAGCTTCAGCGGCCTGAAAACAGCCGTCCTCTATTATGTGCAGAAAAAAAAGCGCCACGGCGAATCGTTTTCCATAGCCGATGTGGCTGCCAGTTTTCAGCAAGCTGTTGTGGATGTCCTGGTTGAAAAAACATTTCGAGCTTTGCACGCCTATGGATGCCGACAACTCGTACTGGCCGGCGGTGTAGTCCGAAATACGGTTCTGCGCAGAGAATTCGAATCGAGATGCAAAACGGAGCAGATCGCACTGCGGATTCCCGACCCGATCCTCTGCACAGATAATGCCGGAATGATCGCCCGCGCCGGCCTTTTTCGCCTGCAAAGGGGAGAACGTTCAGACTATGGTCTGGACGTCTGTCCAAATCTCGCTATCGATCAAATTTGCTCATGAAACATCAGTGAGAGAGGTGCCGAACTGAACAATCTCCATTTAACTTTTTCATGGAACGCAGCCATTCTGCTCGCCCTTCTCTTGAGCGCCGGCCTTTTTTCAATTTATGTCTATCGCCGCACCAATCCGGTTGTATCTCATATTTTACGCGTCATACTCACTCTCCTGCGCACAGTGAGCCTCCTGCTGTTGCTTTTTATCATCTATGAAACGACACTTCATTTTCGCTATAACAAAACCAATCCACCCATTCTAGCAATCGCCGTTGACAACAGCGCCAGCATGACCATCACTGACAGCAATGGCTCCCGCCAAAGCACTCTGCATGATATTCTCAACAGCGATCATCTGGTTGAACTGGGACGTAAATTTCAAATCGTTTTTTACCGCTTTTCCAATCACATTGAGCCATACAGCACAACTCAAGGGGATTCATTGGACTTTCTGGGAGATGTGACAAATATCAGCAAAAGTCTTGAGCTCATCGTGGCGCGTCACGCCACGGAAAACCTGACCAACATACTCTTGATATCAGACGGCAGCTATAATGAAGGAGGAAATCCTCTTCGCTATGCGGAAGAGCTGGGCGTTCCAGTCCATACCATTGGCATCGGATCAAGCGATCCCGTGATCGATCTGGCGATCACAGCCGTGGATGCTCATCCCTTCACCTATGTCAATCAATCCACACCGGTGCAGGTTACAATACGAAACACGGGATTTGACAAATTGAGTGTTCCGCTCGAACTGCGGCAGGAGGACGTCCTCCGAGAAACAGTGCAGCTGCCCGCCTCGCCCGCGGAAAAAACGGTGACGATGAGCTTCACCCCCACAAAAGTCGGGCGGGCCAAAGTCGAGCTCAACGTACCTCAACAGGTTGGCGAACACCTCGTCGACAACAATTCGCGCACGGTCTATATAGATGTATTCAAAGAAAAACTGCAGATATTATTGATTGCCGGCGCCGTCACACCGGATATCTCTTTTATCAAAACAATCCTGCAAAACGATCGTTATCAGATCAAAGACCACATCCGCAGATCAAAAGGTGAATTTTACCAACAGCCCCTCTCATTTGAAACCCTGCAGGAAACGGATATCTTTATATTTTTAGATTTTCCAATGCACGGTATGGATCAATCGTTCAGCCAAAATCTGTCAGCCAGTCTAAACTCGAAAAAGCAGTCGGTACTGTTCATCCCGGGCATTCATATCTCCCTGGCAGAGGTGACAAAATTGGCCAATTTCATACCGCTGCAAAATGCTGTGATGTTACCAAAAGAACGCCTCGTCCGCGCCGAACCCTCTCCGCTTGGATTGAATCACCCGATCTTGCAGACCAATCTCGATCCACTGCACTCCAAAACGGTTTGGCAGCAGTTGCCGCCCGTTTTTGCCGCTCTCCTTGTGCAACAGGTGCCGCCGGGCACGGAAGTATTAGCCTATGCGCGCTTTGCGGATCAGGCAAATAGCGGCCTAGCGCCCCTCATTGTTGCCAGAGTTCATGGACAGCAAAAATCAGCCGCCATCTTTGCCCATCAGCTGTGGCGCTGGGATTTTATGATGAGCGGCATAAACCGTTCCGATAAAGTTTACACCCATCTGCTGCAAAATATCATGCGCTGGCTCGAAACCAATCGTTCCGAGAGTCTTGTTCGCGTGAGCATGGACAAGACACACTATAATTATGGTGATCCCATATCCATGAGTATCGACGTGTTTGACGAGAATTTGAATCCTGTTGAAAAAGCCGACGTAAAAGTGACGCTCGAAAAACCCGCCCAAGAGTTCCCGTCCCGTCCCCAGGGCGGAGGAGCTTACAGTGTTGTTCTGGGAACGCCACAACCCGGTGACTATACGGCAAAGGTGACGGCCGAAATCAACGGGCATCGGCTGGGTGAGGAGACAGTGTTGTTTTCGGTGGGTGAGTATAGCGCCGAATTGACCGATATTCAGGCGCAGCCGGCCGTGCTGCAGGCCTTGTCGCGCGTCACTGGCGGTCAGTTTTTGACAACGGATTCTCTCTCCCAAATGACCTCAATCCGGGGCGAAAGCACGACGATGCCCCTGACGATCGAAAATGAATTATGGAACAATAAATATATTCTCATCCTCATACTGCTCTTTTTGACGCTGGAATGGTTCATCCGAAAGAGGACCGGCATGGTCTAAATATCTGCAATCAAGGCTGCTCTTCGCAGGTATAATAATTGATGCATTTTGGCTCATCTCCTCTCAACAAATAGTACCACGCTCGCAGAGATCAGACTTTGGACTTTTTCCACTCCCACACGCCGTCATTGTATTCGGCCGTCCATTTGGTCGCCTGGCCATCGCGGATCGATCCAAGATATTGATAGCGCTCTTTTCTCTTCCATTTGATCACGGCTTTATTGCCATCGGGATCAGTTTGTGGCGCATCAGCCAGATAATAGAATTTGGCATCAAGTTCATGTCGATGGCGCGCCAGATCCTCGACCAGCGGACTGCGGGTTTCGCGTGATTTCGGAAACGTATGGGCCGCTAAAAAGAGTCCGGCCAGTCCTTCGCGTAACAAAAAGTGCGCAGCAGACTTTTCACATTTCAATTCCGGCATTGGCACGGGTGCAGCCATCGGCGGCGCCGGCTGTCCGTTGCGCATCAACTTGCGAGTGCTCTTGCATTCCTGTCCCGTGCAGGCAAAATATTTGCCGAATCGTCCGCTCTTGAGCTGCATATCAGAACCGCATTTTTCGCACTGAATGATTGGACCGTCATAGCCTTTCATCCGAAAGTCGCCTTGTTCAATGAGCGCGCCGCGGCAATCGGGGCTGTTCCCGCATATGTGCAATCGTCGCTTTTCATCGATGAACCAGGAGTCCATGGCCGTCCCGCAGATCAGACAGCGCTTTTTCGCCAGTATTTCTTCGGCGCTGCCTTCCTCATCGTTCGCGCTCACGGCGACGGACTCGTCAGCGGGAGTGAGAGGAATGGTCGCGCGGCAGCGTTCTTTGACGGGCTTGTCATAACCGGTGCAACTCAGAAATGTGCCGGTGCTTGCCGTGCGAGCGACCATCGGCAATCGGCAGACCGGACACTTGATAGTGACCGGAACGGGCGGATTCAGCCGCATATGCTCATGAGCCCGAGCCATCGTCACCTTGAAGCCGGCGTAAAATTTATCCAGCGCCTCTTGCCACTGCTCACGCCCACGGGCGATCTCATCCAGCTGTTTTTCCATGCCGGCGGTGAAATCATAGTCCATGAGCTCCTGGAAATTTTCCAACAGCCGGTCCGTGACAATATCGCCGATTTTTTGTGCGTAAAAACGACGATTGGCGAGCCGCACATAACCGCGCTCCTGGATCGTCGAAATGATCGAGGCGTATGTTGAAGGTCGACCGATGCCGCGTTTTTCCAGCTCTTTGACGAGACTGGCTTCGCTATAGCGCGGCGGCGGTTTGGTGAAATGCTGCACCGGATCAAGTTCAATGAGCTGTAACTTTTCGCCGACATGCACAGTCGGCAAGATTGTCTCCTCGTCGGCTGTCTTTGCCGATGGCAGCACCTTCATCCAGCCGTCAAAGCGCATGACGCGTCCGCTGGCGCGCAGTTCATAGGCATCGGCTTTGATGGTGATGGTCGTGCGATCAAATTCAGCAGTGGTCATCTGACAGGCGACGAACTGCCGCCAGATGAGATCGTACAATCGCATCTCATCTTTTTCAAGATGCAGCACATCGGGCGTTTTATCGACATCTGTCGGCCTGATCGCCTCATGGGCTTCCTGAGCACTCTCACCACTTTGGTAGAAATTCGGCTTGCCTGGCAAATACCTGTCGCCATAGTCTCGGGCAATCAATTTTCGTACAGCCTGTAAAGCCACTGAACTGATATTGCGCGAATCGGTACGCATATAGGTGATGTGACCGGCCTGGTAGAGATGTTGCGCCAGGGTCATGGTCTTTTTCACCGAGAATCCGAGCCGAACGCTCGCAGCCTGTTGCAGCGTGCTGGTGATGAAAGGAGCGAACGGCTTTTGCGTCACCGGCGTCACTTTTCGATCCAACACTTCATAGATGGCCTTACGCAAATCGGGCAGGGCCCGATCAATATCCTGGCGATCCTTTGGCGCGAATTTTTCACCATCACAGGCGACGACGCGAGCGCGGAATAGGCTCTGACCTTTGAGATCAGCAAACAGCTCCCAATATTCTTGCGGCACAAAAGAGTGAATTTCCCGTTCTCTCTCCACGATCAGGCGGACGGCGACGGACTGAACGCGTCCAGCTGACAAGCCGCGGGCGATTTTTTTCCACAGCAATGGCGAAATCATATAGCCGACGAGGCGATCTAAAAAGCGACGCGTCTGCTGCGCATGCACGCGGTCCATATTCAATTCGCCCGGCTCGGCAAATGCTTTTTGTATCGCCGGCCTGGTGATCTCGCCAAATGTCACCCTTTTGTACTTTGCCGGATCGCCGCCTATCGACTCGCGCAGATGCCAGGCAATGGCCTCCCCTTCCCGGTCAAGGTCAGTGGCCAGAATGATCTCGCGCGCAGATGCAGCCAGTTTTTGCAGATCACTCAGCACCTTGCGTTTATCCGGCAGAATGACATAGTTTGCCTTCCAGCCGTCTTCCGGATCGATGCCCATCGTACGCACAAGGCCGGCATAAGCCCTTTGCTGACGGATTCGCGCTTTATCCTCCTCAGCCATGTTCTGCGGAATGGGTGCTTCTCTCTCCTTTTCCTGCAAAACTTTTGCCGATACCGGCAAATCGCGAATATGCCCAATGCTCGATTTGACTATATATTCTGCGCCCAGGTATTTATTGATCGTTTTGGCCTTTGCCGGCGATTCAACGATGACGAGTGACTTTGACATATCATCCCCATAGTGTCATTGGATTCATTAAGTTAACCTTTCAGAGAATAAAAACAAAGCAAATTTGCCTTTGCCGCGTAAAACGTCAGTTACAGGTTATCAGAGCTATTTAACGCAAAATAGCACAAGATACATCGATCTTTGGTTCCAGATCGTTCGGCATATTCATGCCCCTTACGGGATATACCGGACGGGAGATGGATTCGGACATACGTCCGATTGGGACAGATGTCCCAACCAAATTACCCGCCCAGAATGCGCCCAGAATGGATATTCTGGGCGATCTTTTAGAGGGCTGGGTCCTTTTTTATCAGGTCCTTGGGGCATTTGCCGCCTGTAACTGACGTTTCACTTTGCCCTTGTCACAGAATAAATGTTCGATCATTCGTGTTATATTGCGTGACATTTTTTGCAGTAAACGCCATCCTCTCTGGATTTTTAATAAAAAATCAATATATTTAGGAGAAAATGATCTATATGAGGAAAATGTAAAAATGAGCACGCAAGACCAGAGGTCGATAGAACAAACCGAGCTGCGCGAATGGATCGAATCGCTTGATTATGTCATTCAGAACGGCACTGAAGAACGTGTCCAAAATCTGATCAAAGCGTTGCAGGATCGGGCGGATACAGCCGGCATCAAACTGCCATTCACCGCCAACACGCCCTATACGAATACAATTTCGCTTGACGAGCAGCCGGCTTATCCCGGCAGCCGGGAAATAGAACGTCGCATAAAAAGCATCATTCGCTGGAACGCCATGGCCATGGTCGTCCGCGCCAATCGAGAAGAGAAGGGCGTCGGCGGACATATTTCAACCTATGCCTCAGCGGCAACGCTTTACGAAGTCGGCTTTAATCACTTTTTCCGCGCCCCATCGGACGGTTCGAGCGGTGATATGATCTATTTTCAAGGCCATGCCTCGCCGGGCATCTACTCGCGCGCTTTTCTCGAAGGCCGTCTCAGCGTTGATGATCTAGTAAATTTCCGCCATGAATGTCACGCGGGCAAAGGCCTTCCCTCCTACCCGCATCCGTGGCTGAAACCCGACTTTTGGCAATTTCCCACCGTATCGATGGGTCTGGGGCCAATCATGGCGATTTATCAGGCTCGTTTCAACCGCTATCTCCAGGATCGCGGACTCAAGCAGGATGACGCCAAAGTGTGGGCCTTTCTCGGCGATGGTGAGACGGATGAGCCCGAAACCCTCGGCGCGATATCGCTGGCAGCGCGTGAAAAACTGGACAATCTCATCTTTGTGATCAACTGCAATCTGCAGCGACTGGATGGCCCGGTGCGCGGCAACGGCCAAATCATCCAGGAGCTGGAAAAAGTGTTCCGCGGCGCCGGCTGGCATACGATCAAGGTGCTCTGGGGAGCAGATTTTGATCCGCTTTTGGCCAAAGACAGCGAGGGCCTCTTTATCAAACGCGCCGGCGAGGTCGTGGATGGCGAATACCAGAACTATGCCGTGCGCGGCGGCGCCTATTTGCGCGAAAAATTTTACGGCGCTGATGCACGCCTTCTCAAGCTCGTCGAGCACCTGACCGATGAACAGCTTGCCGGCATGCGGCTGGGTGGCCATGATCCGGAAAAAGTCTATGCAGCTTATAAACGCGCTGTCGAACATGAAGGGGCGCCGACGGTCATCCTGGCGAGAACGATCAAGGGCTACGGACTGGGTGAAGCCGGTGAAGGCAAAAACATCACCCATTCGCAAAAAGCGCTCAACGAGCATGAATTGCGCGAGTTTCGCTCCCGCTTTGGCATCCCGATCTCGGATGATGACATCGATGATGTGCCATTCTATCGTCCGGCGGAAGACTCGCCGGAGATGCGCTATGTGCAAGAACGCCGCCAACAGTTGGGCGGCTATGTGCCGACGCGGCGCGTCGTGAGCGTTCCCATCGATCCGCCGCAGGAATCGCTGTTTGAGGAGTTTCAAGAGGGCACGCAAGACCGCGAAGTGTCCACGACCATGGCATTCGTTCGTATCTTATCCAAACTCTTGAAGGATAAGAATATCGGTAAGCTAGTCGTGCCTATTGTCCCCGACGAAGCCCGGACATTTGGCATGGAGGCGCTCTTCCGGCAGGTCGGCATCTATGCCCACACCGGCCAGTTATACGAACCGGTGGATCGGGAGCAATTGCTCTATTACAAAGAAGCAAAGGACGGCCAAATTCTGGAGGAGGGCATCACCGAAGCCGGCGCCATGTCGTCGTTCAACGCCGCCGGCACGGCGTACTCGACGCACGGCGTCAACATCATTCCGTTTTATATCTATTACTCCATGTTCGGCCTGCAACGCATTGGCGATCTCGCCTGGGCGGCCGGCGACATGCGCGCGCGCGGTTTTCTCCTCGGCGGCACGGCCGGGCGCACGACCCTCGCCGGCGAAGGCTTGCAGCACCAGGATGGCCATAGCCATCTGCTGGCATATCCTTACCCCAATTTAAAAGCCTATGACCCGGCTTTTGCCTACGAACTTGCCACCATCATTGAAGACGGCATCAAACGGATGTATGTCGATCAGGAGAGTATTTTTTATTATCTGACCGTCATGAACGAAAATTACATTCAGCCCGCCATGCCCAAGGAAAAGAATGTCAGAGAGGGAATATTGAGAGGACTATATAAATTCAAGACATCTCCTCTGCAGAAGAGCGATCTCGAGGTGCAGCTTTTGGGCAGCGGCAGCATCCTCAATTGCGTTGTGGAGGCGCAGCAGCTGCTGGCGGAAAAATACAACATTGCGGCCGATGTCTGGAGCGTCACCAGCTACAAAGAACTATACTATGATGCCGCGCAAACAGATCGATGGAACATGCTCCATCCGGACAAGAAGGAAAAAATTGCCTATGTGACGCAGACACTCGCCGGCGCGTCGGGGCCCATCATTGCGGCATCCGACTATGTTCGTACGTTGCCTGTATCCATCGCCAAATGGCTGCCGCAACCGCTCTTCTCTCTCGGCACCGACGGCTTTGGCAGAAGCGACGGCCGACGTCACTTGCGCAATTTCTTCGAAGTGGACCAGCGTTATATTGCCTACGCTGCACTTTACATGCTGTTCCGGGAAAAAAAGGTGGATGGGAAAACGCTCAAGAAAGCGATGAAGGATCTGCAGATCGATCCTGAAAAGGCAAATCCATTTACGAGCTGAAACTGAAAAAAAAATGTTTTTCATCTAGCCCGGAAAATTCACCCACATGAAGACACCAAGATTGATTTTACTATGGTTAGATACCGTGCAAAAGATGGCTTTAAAAACTTTTATTCTGCTGATTCATTTCTAAGCCTTTGTGTCTTAGTGTCTTGTGTGAGGTTTTTCTGAATAATCCAGGCTAGGTTCTCTAAAAATTTACCTCATGAGGGAAAGCAGAAATGTCAGTAGAATTTAAGATACCCGAATTGGGCGAGAATGTCAGCGGCGGCACAGTGGCGTCGGTGCTGGTTAAAAAAGGTGACAAAATCGCAAAGGATCAGCCGATCGTCGAGCTGGAGACCGAAAAAGCCGTGCTCGAAGTGCCGGCGGATCAGGGCGGCATTGTCGATGAGATCTTGATCAAAGCGGGTGATGACGTAACCGTCGGCCAGACTGTGCTCATCTTGAGTGGTGCAAGCGAGACGCCAGTCGAAACGCCGGCGCCAAAAACAGTCCATGTCGAGACGCCCACAGCCGAAAAGCCGGCCGTTGCACCCGAACCGGCGCCGCCTCCACCAACCGGCGGTCTGGTCGATATCACCGTGCCGGAACTGGGTGAGAATGTCACTGGCGGCACGGTGGCAAATGTTCTCGTCGCCGCGGGAGAGAGCATTGCCAAAGACCAGAGCATCGTCGAATTGGAGACGGAAAAAGCAGTGTTGGAAGTGCCGTCGACCGCCTCGGGCGTCGTCAAGGATGTGCTGGTCAAAACCGGCGATGAACTCGCCATTGGCCAGGTGATCATCCGCCTCGAATCAGGCGCAGCTGAACCGCAAAAACAAGAAGCAGCAGAGGCCGAGCCGGCGGCGGAAAAGCCGGCACCGTCACCACGACCTCCATCTCAGGCCAGCCCTGAGCTCGCGACGGCTCCGCCACCCTCTCCCGAGCCGCCTCCCGCCGCATTGACTGCCAGTGATGCCAGAGGTATTCCGGCGGCAGCGGCGCCATCGGTGCGGCGCTTTGCCCGTGAAATCGGCGTCGATATCAACAGCGTCACCGGCACCGGAGCCGGCGGGCGCATCACCATCGATGATGTGAAAGCCTTGTCGCAAAAATTGCATCAAGAATCCAAGACGATAACCACCTCTGCCCCGGGCAGTACTGCCGCTCCGTTGCCGGATTTCTCCAAATGGGGCGAGGTGGAACGGCAGGCCATGTCCAAAGTGCGCGACAAAACAGCCGTCCATTTGAGCACCGCCTGGCAGACCATCCCGCACGTGACGCAATTCGACAAAGCGGATGTCACCGAACTGGAAAAACTGCGCAAACAGTATGGTGACCGAGCCCAGGCCGCCGGCGGCAAGCTGACGATGACGGCCATTTTACTCAAAGTCGTGGCATCAGCCCTCAAGGTATTTCTGCAATTCAACGCCAGCGTGGACATGGCCGGCAAGGAGATCCTTTACAAAAAGTATATCAATATCGGCGTTGCCGTTGACACGGACCGCGGACTTTTAGTGCCCGTCCTCCGAAATGTAGACCAAAAGAATATCATCGCCCTCTCGGTCGAGCTGAGCGAGATTGCCGGCAAAGCGCGCGACCGCAAACTGACGCTGGAGGATATGCAGGGCGGCAATTTCACCATCACCAATCTCGGCGGCCTGGGCGGAACGGCCTTTGCGCCGATCATCAATGCACCCGAGGTGGCCATCCTCGGCGTGTCGCGCGGCGCCTTCGAGCCGATCTATGTGGACGGTCAATTCATCCCCCGGCTCATGCTGCCGCTCTCCCTGTCGTACGATCATCGCGTCATCGATGGCGCCGATGGCGTGCGCTTCCTGCGCTGGATTGTCGAAGCGCTGGAGCAGCCATTCACCATGCTGCTGGAGGGATGAGAGAATTGCGGGCGTGCTCGGCTTTTTGCCACAGCTAAAAGGTCAAGGCATTGCGTCATTCGAGAAAGATTGAACCGCCGAGATCGCAGAGATTCGCGGAGAAATAAATTAAAGTTATAAATACTTGTTAAATGGATTAACACCAATTTCAATTCAGCCGCCGCATCAAAAAAGTACGCCTTTTTTCTCGGCGCTCCTCGGTGGGCTCGGCGGTAAAATTAAAAAGGATCCCTCATGGCAAATCAAACTCAACTTGTCGTCATCGGCGCCGGTCCCGGCGGCTATGCAGC
>JAFGJB010000215.1 GCA_016929295.1 Candidatus Zhuqueibacterota bacterium
CCAGGATCGATCCGGATGGTGAGCGGCGAGGCGCCGCTGGCGGCTGAGCCGGAGGTCAGTGGATCCGTGCCGTCTTGCGTATATTTGATGAGCAGACCCGGGGTCGTCGTGGATAAGGTGAGATCGAAATTATCAGTATAAAAACCGCGTTGGTGGGAAAACATCAATGTTTCTGCATAATCCTCTCCCTGACCGATGCAGATCGTTGATAGAAGTAAAAGAGATGAGAATAGAGTCCATTTTTGTAAAACAGGATGCATATGTTACGTCCGCGTTTGTTGGAATGCCTGGATGAGAAAAGACATTCAACATCATGTTTACAGCCTTCAGATGATCGAGATATTCACCGCGGCGGACACAGAGGAGCGCCGACAACGGGCACCCAGCTTTTTTCCTCTGCTCCGCAGTTTTTTAGTCGTAAATCTGCCGAACAGGCGCCTTTGACTGTTCATTCACCTTTCATCTGCTGCTCTGTCACCATCAACTGGCGAAACTCTTCGAGCTGGCGAAATTCTTGCGTGTTGCCGATGTGCTCTCTGAGTCTGGCCAGTCGTTTGTCACCCTCATCGAATCGTCCGATGCGATAATAGGCGCGCGTGATATTGTAAACTGCCTGGTCGTCGTTTGGTTCCCGCTGCACAGCATTTTGCAGGTATTGAATGCCGCGTTCGGTCTCGTCCAGCACCAGATAGATCTGTCCGATCCATTTGTGCACAAAGGCGCTGTCCTGATAGTGCATGGCATCGAAGAGGATTTGCAGGGCCAGCTCATATTTCTCTATTTTGAGCAGCAGTTGGATCATGGGCTCGTAGAACAGCTCCAGCGTCGGCACGGTATAGATGAGGGCGGCATACTCTTTGTAGGCGTTGACAAAGTCGCCGCGCTTTTCGTATTCAGCGGCTAACTGCAGGTGCGCCTGCTCCAGCGTCCCTTCGCCATCCCTGAGGACGCGAAAGGCGAGCTCCTCCTCGCGGTTGCGCGGCACAAACTGGGTCATGAACCGATTCGGCCCATCTTGAACGAACGGCCAACTGCCTTTGAGATGCATGATCACCATGCCGGCGTAGACGCTGTCCATTTTCGTCAGACCCCACTCGCGCTCAAAGGCTGCGCCTGGCAGGACTTTTCTCGCGCTCCAGTCGGGAATAATATGGCCGTTATCGCGCATGCTTTGCAGAAAAGCGTCCGCCATGATGAAATAGCCGCTGCTGCGCGGATGCAAATGCTCCCACATGAGATTATCGCCGATGAGGCCGTGTGGCGACGCCTGTTCAAAGAAGGCTTTCATCGGCACGACGGGCAATTTGAAGGTGACAGCCAGCTCATGGATGACAGCGTTGAAATCTTCCGCGGCACGGAATCGCAGCGCGTCATAGTCTTTGGCGCGATAATAGTGTTCTTTGGCCATTGCAAAGTCGGACTGTTCTTCTGCGGCGCGGGCGGCGTTGAATTCGCTCAGGGCCGGATATTTATCCGTCGCCACCGAGACGAACGGCCGTGAATCTCTGACATTGCTGACCAGCTCGCTCAGAATGACCGGCACGTCGCGTTTACGGGCTTGTGCTAAAATATCCCGCAGGTTGCCGCGAAACTGCGCAACGCCCTTTGCATAAGTGGAACTGCCGTAGGGTATATTCTTGTCTTTGACGATGCGGGACATGACCGTGCGCGTCGGATCCGCATTAGCGAGCGAATCCCGAGATGGCTGATGTTTGGATCGAACGGCATTGACAATGTCCCGTATCCAGATAAAGATCTTGAGTCGCTGCAGCCTTAAATAGCTCTTGACAAACCAGCGGTCCCGTCCCAGCGACTCCATGGAAGAGACGCCGAGGGCGCCGTAGAACTCGTTGTGGCCGGCGTAAATGAGGATCAGATCCGGCTGCTGGGCGAGGATCTCATCCATGTAATCGAGCATGGTGTAGCTGTTGATGGCGGTGAAGGCGCAGTTGACCACCTCGATGTGCTTTTCCGGAAAGATGCTGATCAGCCGGCGCTGCAGGATGCGTGTGAATGTCAAATTGTTGCCGTACGGGAATCCCGCCGTGGTCGAGCCGCCCAGGACAAAGATGCGGAATCCGTTCTCCGGCTTGATTTGCAGAAAGAGATCCTTGCGCGGTGAGGGCAAAAAGTCGTCGCGGTAAAAAAAGCGCCGTCCCGCATTCTGATTCAGGCCAAAGTAAGGTGACTCTTTCGTCGGCGTCGGGACGAAGAGCCTGGTATCGCCGCCATAATGACCCAGTCGCAGGCCGATTTCGAGCAGGATGATGACCAGGAAGGGAAAGCTGACGGCGATGAGGGTGAAAAGGCGTTTTTTGGCGGGCGCCAGCTGTTGCGGAAGCTGGGCCGGTTTTTTTTTACGGGCTTTAGCCATGAATGGATTCGTCTTTCGGGTGAATATTTTAAATGTCCCCACACAAAGAACACTCGGCAAATACACCTATATTCTTTCAATATTTTTCAACGCAAAGGCGCAGAGCACGCAAAGGTTCGCGAAGAAATGATACTGATTTTTCATTGCCTCGCTTATCTAGAGAGGTTTGCGATTTCGCAGCACATCCATTTTTCTCTGCGAACCTCTGCGTTCCTTTGCGCCTTTGCGTTTAGCTTTTCGTAATTGCAACATTGTTTGGTCGCGGCCAAAGGCCGCGCCAAGATCTCGGTGGTTCCAGGTACTCATTTTCCTGAAGAAGCAAAAAAAGCATGCTTGCACTCGATGCAAGCATGCCAAAGGTAGCAACTTTTTTTGAAACGGTCAATCTATTTGACCAGCATCATCTTGTTTGTCAGGATTTGGTGACCATTGTTCAACTTGTAGAAATAGATGCCGCTGCTGAGATCAGCACCATCGAACGCGACGGCATGTGTGCCGGCGGTGACGATGCCATTCACCAGCTCCGCCACCTCATTGCCGAGGATGTCGTACACTTTCAGCGTCACCAACGCCTGCGTCGGCAGCGAGAATTCGATCGTCGTCATGGGATTGAAGGGATTGGGATAGTTCTGCGCCAGCTCGTATTGCAGCGGCAGCAACGGTTGTGTCTCAACGGCTTGGGCGACGGGTTGATAGTCGACTAAGTTGGTATCCATGCCGGTGATATAGTTTTCAGTCGACATTTTCAGCTTGTTGCCTTCCAGGAAAGTCACCTTGCCGAGAAGAGAGGTGTCATTCCAAACTGCGTCCCGCATGTGGGATGCCCACTGGATGGAGCCTTCACGCGTCGGCGCCGATCCACTTCCATCGTTCTCATGGTTCATGATCGCCATGCCAAAGATTTCGCCGACCTGGGCGAGGACAGGACCACGAGAATCCGATGTAAAATAGATGTGCTCCCAGGGAAGCCGACCCTCGATATTGTAACCTAGCGCTGTCAATGTTTTCTCATAGTCAACGCCGCGGGTGTAGACACCATGTCCAGTGAGGGCGCTATTGCCGCCCGGATACATATTGTCAATGCCGGTGACTGGGCCATCCGTGTCAAACGTGTCCAAAGCGGATATATTGATGGCAAAAATGCCACTCCCTGAGGCTGGCGCACCCTTTGTGGGATCCGGATCGAATTTCAGCTCGAGACAGTCATTATTGTATGTCGTCCCGTTGATACAGGTCACATATTCGTCCCACACTTCTTCAAACCAATAAAAATAGGTTTCATCCCAGGCACACCAAAAGTTGGCGGATAAATCATTTTCATCGTCATGTATCCCCCAATTGCCGTTATCGTTATTCGCTGTATGCGGGATGTGGATCCACCCGTCATCTGGACCGGTCAAGGTGTTGTAAAAGTCGTCTTTTTGCGCATCTATGACAATGTCCAACGCGAAGGTCGTGCCGGCAGCCACAAGCACTGCCAAAGCGAAAAGTAACAGGTTTTTCACGCGATTCCTCCTTTGAGCTGTTCTAGTAGTTCTTCATGTATCGATTCGTAAATTTGTAGTATATTTCTCCGCATTCATCTCCTTTCTCTTTTTTTTGATGGCTGGAATTGTGCCAATTTTAAACTATTCAAAGCTCTTTGTCAAGTAATTATTTGTTAAACCAGGCTGCTCTCACTCTTTACTAGGTGAAGGTGACAATATTGCGTTTTTTATCAAAGTTTTGACATGGACACATGGTGAGATCTGAGATGGATAGCGAAAAAAACGCCGCGAGATTTCTCTCGCGGCGTCAAAGCGGACTATCTTAATAAAGTCATCTTTTTCGAAATGACCTTGTCCTCTGACTGCAATTTGTAAAAATATACACCGCTGCTCAGGTTTGCGCCGTCAAATTGAACCGTATACACTCCCGCTGTTTTCTCACCATCCACCAGGGTCGCCACTTCGCGGCCGTGAAGGTCGTACACGCCAATTTTCACTGCGGATGGTTTCTCCAGTGAATAAGAAATGGTCGTGACCGGATTGAACGGGTTGGGATAATTCTGTGAAAGGCCAAAGTTATCCACGACAGCCGATTTTTGTGAAACAGCATTTCCAACCGGGATATACATTTCTGGATTCGGATTTGCATTGCCGGTCCTAATGTTTTCGGCCACGTATTTAATCTTGTTGTCGGCAAGGAGTTCGATATAGCCATGATTTTCGCAGTTATTCCAGACCGCGTCCGTCAGCACGGTCGCCCATTCAATCGACCCGTCTCTCGTATTGCTGTCGTTGTCATGATTCATGATGGCAAAGCCGTAGGTGTCTCCCACTCGAGGCTCGATTGGACCTTTATCGCTGGTAGAAATCCATGCCCACTTGAGCCGGAGTTCAAGGACATAGCCATAGTCGGTCAGCTCGCGGGCATAGTCCTCGGGAGTGGGTCTTTCGGTGACCGTCCAACCTTCAGCAAGATTCCGGATGCCGCCATACAGTGACGGGTCGACATCGAAACTGTCCATGCAACCTATTGTGAAGGTAAAAACGGATGCGGCATTTGTCACGAAAGGATCCGGATCGATTTTAGCGTCGATGCAGTCATTCTGGTACCATGTTGCGCTGTTCTGGTTGACGAGATCGTCGGACACCTCTTCGTAGACGTAAAGATAGGTCTCATCCCAGGCCGAGAACCAATTCGCCGACAGATCCCAATCGTCGTCGGGCTGTGCTCCGTTATCGTTAAAGGCCTCGGACGGCATCCAGACCCAGCCGTCGTCGGGACCGGTCAAGGTTTTATAAAAATCATCTTTCTGGACATCGATGACGATGTCGAGCGCGAATGTCGTGCCAAAGGCTAAAAGCACTGTCAAACTGAATAGTAACAGGTTCCTCATGATACTCCTCCTCAATGCTGTCAGAATGCTCCTGAAACAAAATTATGAACTGCGAGAAAATTGTCGCGTCCGCTTGCCTCCTTTCTTTTCTATCTGGAATGGAATGGTGCTAAATTTTACAGCATTTAAAGCATTTTGTCAAGTGATTATTTGTTCAAGCCGCTTTGCTTGCTTTATCGTCGCATGAGTCAATCGGACATGGTTGATAAAAAACGCCGCGAGAGATCTCTCGCGGCGTCAGAGTAAACTAGCGGAGCAGCGTCATTTTGCGCGTCAGCGTCTGGCTGGCGGTCTGCAGCTGATAGAGATAGACGCCGCTGCTGAGCTGCGCGGCATC
>JAFGJB010000216.1 GCA_016929295.1 Candidatus Zhuqueibacterota bacterium
CACCGAGGCGGGCGGGCATCGGTGCGTCATCAATCTGCCGGATTTACGGCCTGAGGATATTGATGCCTTTTGCGAACGCGCCTTTCGTGCGTTTCATTTCAGTCCCGGGTATCTTTTTTACAAATTGCGCCAGGCGCTGCGGTCGCCAAAGGAGGGCTGGCGCTCGCTGGTCGCGGGCTTGAAATTCCTCCGCTATACGCTGATGACAAAGCGCAAAGAGATCGACCGCATCGAAGTGCGACAACTGGACACGCCAGAGGGTTGGCGCGATTTCATCCGGGTGCCGATGGGGCGGATGGAGCGGCTGACGAAAGGCCTCGATCCATCGCTCGAAGCGCAGCTGGAGGAGGGAGACGATGGATGACAGGCGACTCTGAATAAGCTGCCGCCAGGCGATCCCAGAGGTCGATGAGTGGTACAACGTCAGTTACGGGTAAGATTGAATAAAAAATCATCACAAAACCACAAAAACACAAAAGATCACGAAGAAAAACTTTCGCGCTTGATTCCTCTGCAGTTTTGCGCGAGTGCACAAAATATTTGCGGTTCTATAACGAATCGAGTGGGTCATGATATCTTAAACCACAGAGTCCGCCAAGGTCACAGAGAGGACACGGAAATGTTTGGCGCGACCTCTAGCCGCAACCCCAAAAGGGAACACGAATTTTCACGAGGGATCCACGTGTGTAAAAAGGCTTTTTATCACAAGCATTGAATATTTCGAAATGAAATATAATTTTCTCTGCGCTCCTCGGTGAACTCTGCGGTTCGCTTTTACCCACTCAAAACATTATAGAGCCATATTTGCTTTCGATTTTCACGTCAAATAAGGTAGTGGTGGTTGCTGGATGTCCGGGCTATTAAGGTCGAAAAGACAAAAGTAAGGTTTCTCAAATCTCGACGAAAGCTTATCGAAAGTTTTCTTTATAAAATGCCGCAACAAACCAAAGGATTTTGCCGAATCTCAAGTTTTGCAGTCTAGCGCACCAGAATGTCCGAGGATGAAAACTGCGGCGACATTGTCTTCATACCTTATTTTCATCTTATTAGCTTATTATTCTCAACGGTTTCCTGGCAATCACAGCTACCAGTAACTGACCTCTTAAGATGAGTGCGATTTGCCCCTTGACAATGAGCAGTAGGTTATCTATATTTCTGTAAAATATAATTTATTATAATTAGAAGAAATGAAATACGCAGATTTTAAAAAGCGAGTTGCCGAGGCGGCGATTTTTTCCCCACTCGATTATCTGCCATTCGACCAGGATCGTAATGTATTCAAACTGCAAGTTTCTCAGTGGAAGAAACACGGCTTGCTTGTGCCTCTCAAAAAGAATTTATATGTTTTGCATGAACATGATCGTAAAACGACGCCATCGCGTCTCTATATTGCAAATCAGCTTGTTTTTCCATCGTACGTGAGCCTGGAAACGGCGCTGTCCTTTTATGGCATGATTCCTGAACGCGTCTATACCGTAACGTCGGTGACGTCAAAAAAAACAAACCATTACACGAACAGTTTCGGCACTTTCACCTACAAATCTCTGCAGCCATTTCGCTATTTTGGTTACCAACTCGTGCGGGATGAGCATGGCATGCCGGTTTTTATCGCCAATAAAGAAAAAGCCTTTCTCGATTTTCTATATTTTAATGTGCCCGTGAAAAGCATTAAAGATGCGAGTTTTATCGAATCATTTCGAATTGAGAATCTTGAAGACTTGGATCAGAGCAAGCTCTTGACTTATATGAAGCTGTTTCGATCAAAAAAACTTGATATTCTATCACGGACTGGGCAAGTTGTGTGAAGGAGATCATTCAAAAGAGACTGGCATCTCTTGCTTCCAGGGAAGAGAAGGTTCATCGACTGCGTGAATTCTTGCAACTCGTTGTGCTGCAAATTTTGAGTGAAGGAGGGTATTTTCAAAAAATTGCGTTTGTCGGAGAAACCGCCCTCAGATTACTTTTTCAATTGCAGCGTTACTCTCAGGACCTCGATTTTTGCGTCACTCAGCCAGATACCTACGAGTTTGAAAAAATGAAAAAATCGATTGCGCTGAATTTTGAGAAATTGGGATTTGATCTCTATCTGAAACCTAAATGCGAAAAGGTCATTCAGAGCCTTTACATTCGCTTCGAAAATCTTTTGTATGATCTCGATCTCTCACCTCTGCAGGATGAGAGACTGTCCATTCGGATTGAAATTGATTCAAATCCACCCAAAGGTTGGAAATGCGAAATGTCACTCATCAATGATGTTTTTATATTTCCCGTGTGGCATTTTGATCTGCCGTCACTGTTTGCGACGAAAATTCATGCGTGCTTTTTTCGAAAATTTCGCAAAGGGCGGGATTACTATGATCTGTTGTGGTATCTGAGCAAAAAAATCCAGCCCAATTTTGAGCTGCTAAATAATGCGATCCAGCAGACAGCCAAAGGCGTACATCTTGTTGGATCGGAAAATTTCAAGGAATTTCTATATGAACATTTACAGCAAATTGATTTTAGTTTCATCCAGCGAGACGTCAGTCCATTCCTCGTTTCCCCGAGAGAAGCCGAACTTTTGAACAAAAATCTGTTTTACGATCTTTTGCGCAAATTTTGATGATCGGTTGGTCGTCTCTGCTTTCTTGTGTGCTTTCATAAAAATAATGGCATTTTTGATCAGAGTCGCTTATATTCAGCGCGTACAAGAGCTATGATCGATTGGAGGACTGTATGAAATCTTTCTGCTTCTGTTTTCTGCTCGCTCTGCTGACTCTGCCTGCGATGGCTGAAACCCAGGGTCTCTACCTTGGCGGCGCTGTTGGCCAGAGCTTTGTCAAGACCGAAGTGTCGGATATCCAGGATGTCGATTTCAAGCTGGACGAAAACGATTTTGCCTTCAAATTCATGGCCGGTGTCCGGATGGGAGCGATTCTGGGATTCGAAGGCGGCTACAAGCACCTCGGCAATGTTCGCGATAAGGTGGCGGATTACACTTTCGAATCGAGAACATCGGGCTATGATCTGTGCGCGGTCGGCAATTTTTACCTCGGCATCGTTGATCTTTTCGCCAAGGCCGGTGCGTTCTGGTGGGATCAGGAAAACAAGTTGAACGGCGTCGAGGAAACCGAAGGTGGCACCAACTTTATGTGGGGGATTGGCGCAACGCTTCGTCTCGGCACCCTGGGCGTGCGCGCCGAATGGGAACGATTCGAGATCGAGGCGTTCGATCGTCTCTCGCTGCTGTCGGTCGGCCTCATCTACGGCCTGTAATTTTGACCTCGTTTGCAGAACGGATCAAAAGAGCGCTCCGTCATTGGCTGGGCGAAACAACATGGATGAACTGGTATTCATCTTTGAGAGCATGTGCAGATCCGCTGCCCTTTTGCCAATTGAAGTAAAAGGTCAGTTCCATTTATTCTCTCGGCGGTCTCGGTGCCCTCGGTGGTTTGGATATTGTGAGTTGCTGCTAAAGGCAGCGCCAAGTTGATCTTTTGCCTCTTTGCCAGAAACTGCCCTTTTGCCAATTGAACATTGTTTTACTTGATATTCGTGCAAGAATTCAGTAAAATACTGATCTGAATAGAAACTCATAAATATCATAAGGGTCACCTCTTAAAATGTCATTTGAAAAGTTTTTCAGCCCCAAATCCGTCGCCATTGTGGGCGCTTCACAACACAAAGGCAAAGTTGGTTACGAGATTTTGACAAATCTCATCAAAGGCAAATTTCCGGGTGCGCTCTATCCGGTCAATAACAAAGCGGAAAAAATTAAAGGCTTGAAATGTTACCCGGATTTGCCATCCATTGGCGAGGTTCCTGACCTGGCCATCATCATCGTGCCGGCAACGGTCGTGCCATCTGTCATGGAGCAGTGCGTCAAGGTCGGCATCAAAGCTGTCGTCATCATCACGGCGGGTTTCAAGGAGATCGGTGAGGAGGGCCGGAAGCTGGAAAGGCAGGTCGCCCAGATCGCCCGGCGGGGGAATGTACGATTCATCGGTCCGAACTGTCTCGGCGTCATTTCCACTTTCGATAAATTGAACGCCAGTTTTGGCGGCGATCTGCCGATGGAGGGTGGAACGAGTTATATCTCGCAGTCGGGCGCCTTGCTGGCCGCCATCCTTGATATGGCCAACGATCAGGGCATCGGGCTCAGCAAGCTGGTCAGCATTGGCAACAAGGCCGATCTGAATGAGCTCGATATTCTAGGGGCGATGGATGACGATCCGAACACCAAGGTCATCGCCGGCTATCTCGAGAGCATTGAAGATGGCAATATGTTCGCGCGCGTGGCTGAAGAGGTCTCGACCCGGAAGCCCATCTTGCTCATAAAGTCGGGTGGCACCGCTGCTGGTGCGCAGGCAGCGTCGTCGCACACCGGCAGTCTCGCCGGCGGTGAAACCGCCTATGAAGCGGTTTTTGCCAAAGCCGGCATCATTCGCTGCAAATCCATCATCCAGCAGTTCAATTATGCCCGCGCCTTTGCCAATCAACCACTGCCGCGTGGCGCGCGCGTTGCTGTGATCACCAATGCCGGCGGTTTTGGGATCATGGCCGCCGATGCTGTAGAGGCGCACGGACTTGATTTCGCCACGCTCGACGATGCGACAAAAGCGAAACTGGCGAAAAAGCTGCCGCCTGCGGCGAACGTAAACAATCCCGTAGATGTATTGGGAGATGCATTGGCCGACCGTTACGAATTTGCGCTCGACGTTGTCCTGGCCGATGAAAACGTGGATGCCGTCATCGTCATCATGAGTCCGCAAGCCATGACAGAACCAGAAAAAACGGCTAAAGCGATCGTCAAGATCGCTCGGCAAAGAGGAGACAAACCGGTCATCACCTCTTTCATGGGCGCTTCCAAGGTCAGGGGAGGGATCGATATCCTGCAAAAGGGCGGCATCCCGCAATACAGATCTCCGGAAGATTCTGTCGACACCCTGCAGGTCATGGTTGATTATGTGAGATGGTGCGCCAGGCCAAAGCGGGTTGTCAAGCTTTTTCCGGTCAACAGGAGAAAAGTCGAGAAAATTATCGAAAAGCATCTGCGTGACAAAAGTCGCGAAATCGGCGAGAGCGAAGCCAAGGAGATTCTTGAAGCCTATGGATTTGCGACGCCAAGCGGTTCGGTGGCCACCAGTGCTGAGCATGCGGCGTCCATCGCCCAGCAGGTCGGCTTTCCGGTTGTCATGAAGATATGGTCGCCGGATATCATTCACAAATCGGACGTCGGCGGTGTCAGAGTGGGCTTGCGCACAGTCAACGAGGTCAAGGATGCCTTTGACCTGATGATGTACCGGATTCCCCAAAAGCAACCCGGCGCCAATATTTATGGGGTTCTGGTCGAAAAGATGGCCACGAGCGGCAAGGAAGTCATCCTTGGCATGAACAGAGATCCGCGCTTTGGCCCATTGATGATGTTTGGCATGGGCGGCACCATGGTGGAAGTTTTGAAGGATGTCTCCTTTTATCTCGCGCCGGTCACATCAGAGGAAGCCAAGCAGATGCTGAAAAGTACGAGAACCTATCAGATGCTCGAAGGCGTGCGCGGGGACGAGGGCGTCGATATCGATGCGCTGGCCGA
>JAFGJB010000217.1 GCA_016929295.1 Candidatus Zhuqueibacterota bacterium
CCGACCCAGGCGGCATTGCCCTTTCTCCCCTCCACCTTGTGCTCGCCAAACCAGTAATAAACGCCATCGTGCCAGAGAATACCACCGCCGTGCGCGTTGATGTGCACGCCGTTATCGTCAAGCCAGAGGTCGCCGGGATGAAAAGAGGTGTTAACGGGGGAATGAGAGGACGAACAGGCAAAAAACAGCAGCCCTAGAATAATAATTTTTTTCATTTTTGCTCCACATGAGAAATGCACGCACATGTGAATCATCCAGGTCCATTCATGCCAGGACAGCGATAGGAAGATCGCTCTGTTTTGTGCATATTCTTGATCCTTTCATTTGCGCAGAGCCAGAGCGATATCCCGATCAAATGTCGGGAGAGACAGCGTCAGGACATTTGTCGCATGCTGAATGGTTTCAGTTTTGATCAAATCGCCGCTGATAGGATCAAGCCATTGACACTGGTAAGAACCGGACGGCAGCGCTAAATTGACGATCATTTCATCTTTGGCCTCTGGTGTTGGGAACAGCCCTTTCAGGCTGCCGCTAAAGGCAACCTGCGAGACCACGGTTTCAGCCTGGTGATTCTCGAGTTCTGTATCGTCAAACCATTCTACTTTGAGTCCTGACGCCGAGCCATCCGGCAGTTCAAAATAGTCTGCGGCGATGACCTCTTTCACTTGACTTGCACTGGACCACAACAGTGTCGCTTCTGCGCCGCCCATACCCTGGAAATAATCCATGCGAATATCGACCGGAACGCCGGCATGCATCTCAATCTCCGCTGCATTCTCCGCCGGCGCGTGCGATGTCCAGTCATCGATCAGCTTTTCGCCATCCACCCACAAGCGCACGCCGTCATCGGTGATGGTATGCAAGGTATAGATTTCCGTGTATTTTGGTGTGAGACGCCCAGTCCAACGCAGCGAGTAATTCTGCTGCAGTTGTCGCGTCCGTGAAAAGTAGATGGCGTACTCGCCGGCGCGACCCAGAGCGCGCGCCTGCAGGCCAGGTATGGGAGAAGCAAAGATCTGCTGCATCGGCTGCATGCGGATGAAATCAAAACCTTCGATGAACTCTTTCAGAATGCGAATCTGCCGGCGCAGCGCAGCGCCGCCGCCTCCTGGCTGCGTCGCCGGAAAAGCGTAGGTGCCGTCTTCATGATCGACCGTAAATGAATAGTCCAGATGGCTGAACACGGCGCCGCCGGCGAGCATAAAATTCCAGGCTTCCAGACGATAGGGCTCATCGCCCGTGCCGGCGAATCCGGTTTCATCATCCCCCACTGCCCTGTTGAGATGGTAATTCTCATCGACAGCCGATGGCAGCGCATAGTGAAAGTTGAACAGATCGACATTTTCATCCGGATTCTCGACCCTGGCAAAATTGTTGGCGATGTTCTGGGCGATCATGTGCTTCTTTGGCAACGTCGCTTCCGTCTCTCTTATGACCGTTGCGATATGCGCCTGCCATTCCAGGGTTGGACCGGCAAAGTAGGGCTCATTGCAGATTTCATAATAGAGATTATCGAACTCGTTCAGCTCGGTGACGATCTGGCGCACCATGTTTTCCTGCATGCGGGTGAGCTGCGGGTGTTTGAGGGTGTAGACCTCGGTGCGATCGACATCGCCGATGCCGTTGATGTTGTTGGCGATATGGAGCGGCGAGAGCCCCCATTGCTCGTCGCCATAGAATGGACAGAACAGCACCAACTCGACGACGATGTCATGATCTGCCGCGCAGCTGACGTAACTCCGCAGACGCTCGAAATAGGCGTCGTCCCGTTTTTCCAGATCAAACTTGTTCCCGCCGTTTCGGTAGCCCGGCTGCTCGCTCCTCGCCCAGGGACAGACGAGTTTCCCGGCAGCGGGCGCCAAAGTGTTTTTGCTGATGTTGAACGCGCCGGGATGTTCGCAGTAGACGCCGCTGAAGGTGCGCGTCAGATTCAATCCCCCAGTCTGCAAGGTCTGCAGATAGATTTCAAAATCAAATTCGAGATTGAGGACCGCGCCATAGTGTTCGCCGGATGTGAGCAGGACAGTCGGTTTATCCTGCCACACAAAGTAGTGCGGATTATCGGGATGCAGATGAATGGGGCGCGATCGGGAACAGGCAAGAGACAACAGTGCCGTCAGAACGGCGACCAGAGGACCAAGTTTTTTCACCATACTCACTCCCTCGTTGCGATCTCGTGCAAAGCAGCGGCAATATAAAAATAAAAAGGTAGAGCTGCAAGTCAAAGATATGGTTTGACGCGGCCGCTATGACAAGGATCCTACTCTACTATTTTTAAATTATTTGGAGGGACCGGCGGCTGGGTGTCTGGTTCAATATTCTCCCCTAAAAAGCGGAATCGAACGGCATCTGCGATCACCCAGCCATTCGCCTTGTTGGTAATTTGCAGATAACTCTCCTGGCCCTTTTCTAAGTAATAGTTGCCAAGTGAATTCCAGCGCCCGTAATTTTTTCGCTGATCAAAGACGCTGCGTTTTTTTTCCTCACCGTTGATGACAAGCGTATAGGTGACATTGCTCGCTTCTTCATAGGAATCGGGGGTGTCGCCATGCCAACCATGCCACTCGGCTATTTCATAATAGCCGGCAACGCCGATCGATGGTCGCCATGTTGCTTTGGCCTCGCCGTTGCCGCTTTTCGTCGCATGATAGCCATACGCCTCATCATACTCCATAACAACTTGTTTGTTGCTCATTTGGCACCAATAGGGATTGTTGCGGCTGAAATCAAGATCCCCCTTTGCAACATAGCGATTCCAGTCACCCTCCAACTCGACCGGATGATTCCCCGGGGAGGTGTCATTATTATAAAAATTGTCGATGATGATGTCAGAAACGGCGGTCGTCGGCTCGGTGAACAATATGATGCCATCGCCGCGCTTGTCATTGGAACTGTAGGTATGGCCATAAATCTCGATCGGTGCGTCGAAAATCTCGCCGTTATTTGTCTCGGGATCTTGTCCGCCGCGCAACCTGTAATAGATCCTGCCGTCCAGGTCAGAAGGGCTGATGACTTGAGACGATCCGGTGGGATTGCATACCGCCACGCCCTTGTCAAAAGTCCTCATCCACAAACCATTCGGCAGCTCCACCGGCGCGGCTGTGCCATATCCCAGATCGGTTTCGAATTCATCATACCAGAAGGTGATATAATAAAAATCACCAAAGGCCATCCCGTAATAGCAGTCAAAAAGCAGCGCCGTTGTCAAGCCGTAACGCATTTTGTCAAATCGGTCCTTGCCATTGTTCGTCCATTTTTCCGGAATATAATCTTCGATGAACATATTGGATGGCCGACCATAACTTTCATTGGCTTGTTTCCATTCGAGACAATCATCTTTCAGGTAGTACCAGTTTGACCAGCGAAGAAAGCCTTCATACATATGGCCGTTCATTTGATCTTTAAAAGTTTCCAACGTGCCGCCGGCATTGACCGAGAGCATGTTCGGTCGATCCGGCGCCAACTGCTGCATGAGCTCCAGTTCTTTTGCAATCCACAGTTTCATGTACTCTCTGCGATGCGGATTGATGTAATACTCATTCGCTTTGTCGGGAGTGCTGCCAAACTCTTCATAATCATTCACGCCATTCAAATCCATGTCCATTGTCTGAGATTGCAGATAGACATTATCGTAAAAGGCATCATGGAATATGCCATCAAAAATTCCCAGGGTCCAAATGTTGTTATTGAGGAGAATTTTCTCAGCTAAATAGTCCCACACATATTTGCCATCCACAGCCGGCGTCCATTTGCTAAAGTTGGGCATGACGCCTGGGCCAGCCAATCGCAGCGGACTCAGGAGGATGTCGCCTGCGGCATGACGCGCACTGACTCCATAAAAGTCGTCAATATCCCCTGTCGTGATGATTTCATTACCATCAACGTCTTGGACATCGATGACATCATTATTGACGACACCATAGGTGAATCGATATCCCTCAGTCCCCTGATTTATACCTGCAGCAGAGTCAACGGCAAACCGACTCTGTCCGGGGACGATGTTATTGAGCAGATGTCCACGATAAGCGCGATACAAATAAAATTCCGGCGGATCACCAAACCAGAGACCATTTTCGACCATGGCGATGAGCACCAGGTCAGGCTTTAATTGGCGCAGACGGCGGCCGAGATATTCACCGTATTCGGACTTTGTGCCATATATCAAGGTCATGTCATATTGACTCAATTTTAAGTCGCGAGTGCCAATCGAATAGGTCGGCCAGCCGCCATTACTTCCTATCGAGTACGTGGCTGTACGGGGATAGCCGGGATTCAAGCGTTCATCCGCAGCTTTGGGTGATGAAGTGATCAATAGAAGGGTGACCAGCAGCAACTCTCTTTTCATTCTCTGTCTCCAGCTTTATTGCACGCTTTGCAATGTGTCCTTGCCTGTAATTTCTGAACCAAGTAAAGCTGCAAAAAACAGGCCGATGTCAGCATCATCACCTGCAAGTTTTATATTGAGAACTCGATGCGCCGGTGATAGCTGGATGATCTCATCGCCATGGAGTCAAATCGATTGCAATTCCTGATCATTGTCTTATGAACCTGGATTTGAGCATCTGCACGCCGTCGACATGCAGGGTGTAAAAGTAGACTCCCCTGGTCAGGGGCTGTCCGGCAGCGGATCGACCATCCCAGCGAAAGCGGTGCTGGCCGCGTGCTTGCGCAGCATTGACCAGGCTGGCTACCTCCTGCCCAAGGATATTGTGGATGCGAATGGTGACAAAGCGATCATCGTCTAAAGAGTAGTGAAAGGTTGCGTCGTTGCGTACGGGATTGGGTGATAGCTGCATCTTGAGCGTCGCGCCTGTCTGATCAGCCTCTTGCTGCTGGACGCCGGCGTGCAGCGACAGCTCGGCATCCATCCATTCGATATGGTCGAGCAGATAGTCCTTCATATAATCGACTTCTTTTTCATAGGTGTTACGATTCTCCGCGCCGGCGGTGCTTCGCCAAATCGGTACACCTAGATACGGCCAGCGCGTGAAATTGCGCTGCTGCGCTTCATCGAGATAGACTGTCAAGGAATCGATATAGGCGAAGAGCCGCTCCATTTTCAGCGGCCCTTTGCGATAAGCAAACCAGGTCTCCGCCACCTGGCGCTTGAAAGCGGGCGTCTCCCACAGCTTTTCCCAGAACGCCGGCCCGGCGTTTTCGATACAGTTTTCGATCATCCACATTTGCACCCGATCTCCATCCATATGGGTCGAATTGGCAATTGCCTGATCGAAATCCCAGACCGGCCCGGCGAATATTTTGCCGTTGCGCTCTTTATAAAAAAAGCCGCTCCAGCCGTAGGC
>JAFGJB010000218.1 GCA_016929295.1 Candidatus Zhuqueibacterota bacterium
CATGCCGCCAATTTTTCCTTTTTATGCTTCTTACCGTCAATTCATAAAAGGCCTGACCGTCATTCGCCTGCACGGTCCGGACAGAGCGGCCATTGAGAAAAAAACCAACAGTGTCTGGAATGAGATTGTCGAGCCCAAAGACGATGAACTGGTGCAGCTGGCTAAAATGATCGATGATTTATGGAGCGATAATGTCGATGTTCACGTGTACGTGAATAACCATTACGAAGGATCGGCGCCGAAATCGATATCGAGGATTAAAGAACTACTAGACAAAATCCGATCCGAAACATAGCAGCGCATTAACTACCTACTCACAATCCCACCACTCGCTTCAATTTTTCTACGGCTATTCTATGTTTCTTTTTCTGCATTCTTTCGATATTCATGAGCTTCCACTGAATGGCGGGCAGCTTTTCAATCCCGGGAATAGCAAGACGATCCCATTCCGGTTCGCCCAACTTGATCGATAGGATGAATTTCCTCTCATCTTCCGTCAGCTGTTCGCTGATGATGCTCAAAAGGCGTCCCCGTGCCCCCACCAATTCGCTCAGCTTTACCGGAATTCTCGTCATGCCAACGAATTCCGTCTCAAATACACGTTTAATGTCCTGCAGATTCGGCGCCAACAGCTCGGCCATCGGTCGAGAATGGCTGACGAGGTAAACAACAAACGACCGCCGAATTTCGTTGGTCACCCCCTCATTATCCAATAAGAGTTTGATATCAAATAAATCGCGCGGATGTTGCCGATCGAGCGCCGCACAGATTTTCCCACCGTACAGATCTGCAGTGGACAACGATAGAACGGAAGCAAACAGCTCCAGTTCTCGCTCAGCTTCCGGCACAATATTTCTTTTTTCTGCGCCATAGACAGCGCCCCGTATCACCAGATTCGGCTCGATCTTGATGATGGCCGTCTGGTCAGACAGACGAAAAGCAACGGTTTCATTTTCCAGGTGCTTTTTCGATATAGAATAATCTGGATAGCGAGCGTGAATATCAGCAATGAGCTGGTCCAGCAAATCCGAGATGGCCGTGAGCGTAGATGTTCTGTCGGCGATCGGCAAGTAGGTCAGATCAATATCGACAGACAGCCGAGGCAACGGTCGATAGAAATAATTGATTGCAGTGCCGCCCTTGATGGCAAATTGTGGATATGGGGCAAGCAGCGGCAACATCCGCAACACCAGCTTGGCCTGACTGAGATAAATCTCATCCATTCATCCCATCCTCTTTCGGCACCGTTATGAGATACTTTTTATCCAAAACGCCGTCCTTGACGATGCTCCGCTTGCCCTCTCCCAGCCCGATCCGATCGCGGTCTAGGTGCTCCAACCACGGCAATTGATTCTTTTCCGCCATGTACAACAGCAGCCTCTTGACCTTCACAGAATTGCATTTTTCCAACAGTTCCTGCATGAGGCGCGGCCGCAGATTCATCATATTGTCCATTATCTTTACGGCTTCGTCAAATCCCTGCTGCGTTGGAACAAAATAGAGCATCTCAAGGCTAGCCCGCTCCAGCGATGAAGCCCGAACGCTGAAATCGCGATGCTTTATTTCTGTGAACGATTGCCTCATATCGAACGGCAGCAGCGAGGTCTTTTTCAAGACGATCTCGCGTCCTATATCCAGTTGCAGAAACCATTTTGGCACCACCGTCTTCAGCGGCGCAAACAAATACAGCGCATCCTCGCGAAACCGCGCATAATGTCCGCCGCCTAGCATCTCGATGGCGCTGCGTCCGCCGACGTGCACATCCAGCGACAATTGTTGCTGCAAGGTATAGAGTGCGCCCTGCCATTCTATCTTATCGTTCCACATAGCATAAGCGCCCGATCCAGCGGAGCGCACCCATTGCCCTTCCCGGTAGCGCCGCATCAGAAATGCATCATAGCCCTTGTCCGTCAAATAAGCCTGTGTCATCACCGTGCCACGCGGCCAGCCGTTGATCAGCCGGTTTATTTTTGTCTGCTTTTCTGTACTCATAGTGCAAATATAGTGATTTTTTCAAACCTGCACAACATATAGTTCATTTTTATTGCGATAATTGTACTAAAAGTACAATTATTATTCTTTTTTTAAACACTAAGGCGGTCTTTTTATTGATTGAGCGGCATCCTCGCTGGTAATCGCAATTCGCGGTCGAAGCCCCCTGGTTAACTACAATAGTCAGCCGCTAGGTAGGAGGTGAATTGCCAGATCAGTCAGAATTCTCGTTTTTTAGCTATCTTTGTCAGGATTAAAACGTTGAAGCCTTGATTACCCTCCCCCTTTTCCGTCGCGGCCCCTTTCAACACCTTGCGGATTCAGCAGCCCGCCTACCTGGGGCCGCTCCGTCCTTCTTCATTTTCTCAACTTTTTTTAAAAATTCCTGAGAGTTTTCCCGCCCTCGCACGATCTATTTATTTGATATCCGTTGATTCAAAAAATTACTCGCCAGCCATTTGCTTAGGACCATCGCCCTCTCTGATCTTGCCGCTAAGCGAGATTCCACCATACACTCCGTTGTGCTTCCCCTCTTAAATCCAGCCGCCCCGC
>JAFGJB010000219.1 GCA_016929295.1 Candidatus Zhuqueibacterota bacterium
ATTTTGATATTCTTACATATCTCCATTATGTGAATTGTCGTGATTGAATGAGGCAATAAAATGTCACGTCCACAATCATTATGCATCCTATTGATTTTGTTCCAAGCAACAGCCATTTTCTCACAAATTCCCGACGATGAACAACCGGCGATGATTCTTGCGCATGGGATAAGCCGCATCGGTGCTGATATATGGGCCACTGGTGGGGCAGCACTGGCATCATCGGACATGAACAGCGCTGTTGTCAATTGCCCCGCTTTTATGCGCTCCTCCGGCTGGCACGGCTATGCGGAGTGCGGGCAATGGTCAAAAGGAGAGTGGTTGTCGGAAGTAAAACGAAATAGGCAAAGGCTTCTTCCGAGCCTCACTTATATTGGCAAGAACTTGAAATTTGCCAACATCGCCATCGGATATGCTAACCTGTATGATATGAACTGGGATTATGGGGTCGTAGAGCGTACGACAATTGAGGAGCCGTACGGGACCGGTGAAACCTTCCAGATGACATCCCGCCTCAGAACGGAGAGTTACTTCCTGGCAGCGCGTTTTCAACCGCATCGGCTTTTATCAATTGGTGTCAACGCCGGACTGGCGCACATAAAGCAATCTGATAAAATTTATCAAACTAGACTGACAGGTGACGGTTTCGGTTTTGCTACGACTATTAGCGCCGGCCTTCAGGTATTGGATAATCTCGCTCTTGCCTGTAACTATCGCTTTATAACGACAATAAAATACGATGCTCATTTTGAACCAGAGCTTGAGATCATCAATCCATTAGATATCGATCCGTCGTTCGGAGAAAACGATCTTCTGGTCAGCACAGATGTAGTTCGATCAATTGGCTATATTGCCGCCTTCCCCCGCATCTTTGAAACCGGCGGGAGTTGGGATATAAATGGCTGGCTCTCTTTGCACGGTGCCCTGGATTTTCAAAACTGGCGCGTCGTGAATGATGAGTACAACGATGTCATTAATGTGCATATAGGATCGAATTTTCGGATCAGCAACGTGCAGCTCAGTATCGGCTATTTTTCTCAGCAGGAACCCGTCGGCTCGTCTTTTAGACTTGTCTTGGATCAGCACTTTGTGAGCGCTGGAATCAACGTGCGTGTGATAAAGTCGTTGGCCATCTCATGTGCGGTAATGGATAGCCACTTGATTAAATCGAAAGGTGCGGAAGATAAGTATATGCTGACCTATGGATCGGCGGGAGTTGGGATTTCGTTCTAGTCAGATTGCGCATGCGGATGAGATGCTGCAAATTTAACTGCAACAGTTCTCGGCGAAACTTTTATTATGCGCAGATTCAGCTCAGCGCCTCAGTGCTACGAAATGTATTCGCAGTCATTGATTATTTTTCTGTACATTGTTTGTGCACACGTATTGTGATTACTGAAATTACGCCGCGTCAATTTCGGCATGAGGTTTGATGGCGCTTTAAAGAGGAGTGGCGTATATGAAATTGACAAAAGAATTGCTCTGGTCGTTCACCCTGACCAGCCTGCTTTTATCTTGCGGCATTCTGCAATGGGAGGATGATGGTGGCTATATACCCCCGACCGAGTACATCAACGAGGTGTGGCTTTTCGATATAGCATCCGCTATGGATGGAAAAATAGCGGACGGTTTTTTTCCGCGTTTCAGTGGCGACAATCAATCCATTCTCTATTTGCAGCGCAGTGGGGAGTCAAACACAGTTTTGAAAAAGATGAGTGTGAGCAACCAGATGATCGAGACGCTTACGCCGGCGATGTTGCGTTTGAATACTTTTGATATCTGCTATGAATCGAATCAGCTCGTTTTCAACGCCAATACTTTTAAGCATCGGGATCAGGATATTTTCGTCTTTGATTTGACCTCGAATATATTAAAAAATGTGACGCAGACCATCGATATATTCGAATCTGATGCCCATTTTATCAATCACGGTCAATACATCGCTTATAGAGGTTACGATTTCATCGCCAGAATGGGCGTGAGGGGACAAGAAATTATTTTGGACCATCTCAGCAGCGGCAGTTTCACTTTCGTCCGCCTCAGCGCATCGGGCACCAAGCTGGTTTTGATACAACATCCTGGCGAAAGTCTGCGCATTGTCGATTTGATCGATACCGCCCGTGACACGGTCATTGAATTTAGCGGTAGCTCCTACACGCTCTCTCCGATGAAAGATGAGCTCTATTATCGCTACGGCGGTCCGCACCTGCTGGATCTGAACACCTTTGAACGGTACGAACTCAATTTTGAATACGCTTATGACGTCACTTTTTCACCCGATGGTCGCTTTTTAGTCTATTTGGATAGCCATTATAATCTGTGCTTATACGATATGGAGAACCGAGCCGAGCGGATTCTTTTGTCGCGCGAAAAAAACGCCGACTATAACATACAATCGATGGCCATCTCTCCTGATAATAAACTGGTGGCCTACGAGCGATACTTTGAGCGCCTTCTGGAGTGAAATGAAGAATCGATTGTTCATATTGCTGCTTTTTGTGCCATTTGCCTGCGGTGCGGACTGGGAGATTGTCAGTCCCATGCCGGCGCCTTTTGATTTCCGCGATCTCTTTTTCCTCAATCAGGATACCGGCTGGGTCGTCGGCGATGCCGGCGCCATCTATAAAACTACGGACGGCGGTGGTAGCTGGCAGCAGTTGAACACGCCGACGCGTGAAGAATTGCATTGTCTCTATTTTTTTGATGAACTGAACGGTTGGATTGGTGGCGGCGCGAATTATGACGCTCAACTGTTTCGCACCACGGATGGTGGCGAGTCGTGGCGCCGAGTGTCGCTGCCGATCTCGACAAAGCTGCTTGCACTCACCTTCGTCAATTCACAACTCGGATTTGCCGGCAACACCCATGGTCACATTTTGCGCACCACTGATGGCGGAGAGAGTTGGCAAAGCCAGCGCCTCAAGTGGGATGAAATCTATAGAATTAGTTTCGCCAATGAACGAGTCGGCTGGATCACAACGGGATATGGTGTTCTCAAAACGACGGATGGTGGCGAGACCTGGAGCGATGTGAGTCCGGGTCCAGCGATTGATACAAAAGCGCTGTACGTGTTTTCCGAAAACGCTGTCATCGTTGGCGGTTATGCGGACTATGTCCACAAAACGGTCGATGGCGGTAAAACATGGGACCAATATTCATTACCTTTTAAGAAAACTATGACGGCCATGGCTTTTTACAATGATTCGGTCGGCACGGCGGTCTCGTGGGGCAACATGATGCGCACGACAGATGGCGGTCGATCCTGGGAAGCGACCGATTATCTGACGGGATCTGAGAATATCATTGCCACAGGGCCAAACAGGGCCCTTATCTGTGGGCTACGAGGCGAGCTCCTGCTGACGAATGACATGGGACTCACCTGGCGCGATGCAAAAAAAGGGATGACGAAAACCCTGACCGCTCTTCAATTCAACGGTGAGAGCGGCTGGATTGTCGGCTGCAACGGCTCGATTTTGAACTCCATGGATGGCGGGGCGACCTGGCAGGAGCAGGTGAGCGGCACAACGGCCGATCTAACCGATATCGATTTGAATGATCCGAGCAGCGGCTGGATCGTCGGCAGTCATGGAACGGTGCTTCACCTGCTCGATGGTCGAACCCAACTGCAGCATCATGTCGGCGAAGCAAAAATAAATGCCGTCAGCTCTCCGGCGCCGGATTCCGTGTGGCTCTGCTCAGAGAACGGCAGCATCTGGTTTTCCGGCACCGCAGGAGATCAGTGGAAGCAACAATTTTGCTACACCAACATGGAGCTGTGCGACATTCAGCTCGTCGGGCACTGCGGCTGGTGCGTCGGTGGCTGGGGCGATCGCTCTATCATACTTGCGACCAGAGATGGCGGACAATGCTGGACAGAACAAAAGAGTCCGTTGACTTGTGGCGTCCGCGACCTCTGTTTTATCGATCGTCAACATGGCTGGCTCATAGGGGATGACGATGGCTACAGCGCGCGCTCATTAGCAAAAACGTGCGATGGCGGTGAAACCTGGTATTTCATCACAGAAAAATACATGGGAGCGCCACAGGCCGTCTTTTTTAGCGATCCGTTGTTCGGCTGGATTGTCTATGCGGGAATTATTCTTTCGACGGCTGATGGTGGTCTTTCCTGGCAGGAATATCAAACAGGCGTCTACAGCACATTGTGGGACATTTTTTTCGCCCAGCCGAATCGAGGGTGGGCTGTCGGGGAGCAGGGTTTGATTTTGCGCTGGGAAGACGAGCATCAGAATCCGCCGCCCGAACCGATCTCCTCGCGAATACGCATCTTTCCAAATCCAGCAAACGCATCCACGCATGTCACATTCTTTCTGCCCCAAGAAAAAAAAGCTGCAATTTTCGTCTGCAATGCGAAGGGGCAACGGCTGCAGACGCTGCATGAAGGACGATTGCCCGCCGGTGAACATATTTTTCATTTCGACACCCAAAATTACGCGTCCGGCGTCTATTGGGTGCGGGCGCGCACGGCGCACAGCGTCGAGGCGGAACGATTTACAATTGTGCGATAGCTACGCCATTTCTGTGCCAAGATGGGATCGCTGATCATCAGTAGACGCCCTTGTAAGTTAAAAATAATGCAATTATTATAGGTGGGATGGACCGATTATCCAGTTAGCTCATAAAATCGAAAACACAGTGATGAGTGATTTAGACAAGAACGATCGGGACTGTATCAAAAGTCATAAAAGATCAGTTAATCGCAAAGCTTTGGCTATTGCAGCACTATTTGGGACTAAATTCTCCCTATGAACATCCAAATCCTCATCCCCTTCCTGCTTTACCTTCTCTTCATGGTCGCCATCGGCTGGTTTTTTTATTCGCGCACGAAAAATCTATCCGATTATATTCTTGGCGGCCGGCGGCTCAATTTCTGGGTTACGGCGCTCAGTGCGCAGGCGTCCGATATGTCCGGCTGGCTGATGCTCGGCTTGCCCGGTTACGCCTATCTCGCCGGCGTCGAGGCCGCGTGGATAGCCATCGGTTTGGGCATCGGCACTTATCTCAACTGGAAATTTGTCGCCTGCCGATTGCGGCGCCTAACCTATGCCATGGGCGATTCGATCACCCTGCCGGAATACTTTGACAATCGCTTTCAGGCCTCATCGCGGGCACTGCGCGTCGTCTCCGCGCTTTTCATTCTCATTTTCTTTTTGATCTACACTGCCTCGGGTTTTGTCGCCGGCGCCAAGCTGTTCAGCACGGTCTTTGGCTTTCCCTACGTCGTGGCGCTGCTCATCGGCGTCCTGGTCATCGTCAGCTACACGTTCCTCGGAGGTTTTCACGCGGTCGCCTGGACCGACCTCTTCCAGGGACTGATTATGTTCTTTGCCATCCTTATCGTGCCCGGCCTGGTCGTCCGCGAACTGGGCGGCATCAGTGATACATGGGAGGCGTTGCATCGCATCAATCACCATCTTTTGACGATGTTCAAGGACATCCACGGTCAGCCGTTGTCGTGGATCACTATCGTCTCGCTCCTCGCCTGGGGATTGGGTTATTTTGGCCAGCCGCACATTCTGGCGCGCTTCATGGCTATTCGGCGCGCTGAGGAGATCTCGCAAGCCAGGCGCATCGCTATAGTATGGGTGATCATCAGCCTGACCTGCGCGGTTTTGATCGGTCTCATCGCCAACGCCTATATCGAGCCTTTATCCACCGGCGAATCTGAGACCGTCTTCATGGTGCTGGTGAATCGCACGGTTGTCCCCATCGTCGCCGGATTCCTGTTGTCGGCGATTCTAGCGGCCATCATGTCCACAGCTGATTCGCAGTTGCTGGTCGCCTCCTCGGCGATCAGCGAGGACTTTTATCATGCTTTTGTGCACAAAAATGCTTCGCAGCCGGAGCTGGTGTGGGTGAGCCGCGCCATGGTGCTCCTCATCTCTGCGATTGCCTTTATCCTGGCGCTCAATCCGAATTCAAGCGTCCTTGACCTGGTCTCCTATGCGTGGGCGGGCTTTGGCGCGGCGTTCGGGCCGGTCGTTCTGCTGTCGCTGTTCTGGAAGCGGATGACCGGCAGGGGCGCCCTGGCCGGCGTCATTGTCGGCGGCTTGACCGTCCTGTTCTGGAAGCAGCTGTCGGGCGGAATTTTCGACTTGTATGAGATCGTGCCGGGATTTATATTATCATTAGTGGCAATTTTCATCTTTAGCTACACGGGCAAACGGCCGAACGTTGGAGAATTTGATATTTAAGATTCTAAATCGAAAAAGCCACAAGCGACAAATACCAAAATCCAAATAAACTCCAAAAATCCAATGATCAAAATCCCAAACATAATCGAAATCAATCTCGATGCTTTTCAACACATTTTAAATGACTGTTTGCAATTTTTGAACATTGGAATTTGTTGTTTCTTTGTGATTTGGTGCTTGTTTTTTGAATTTACCAAATTTTGTTTTAGAAATTTAGGTTTATATTTAGGGAGGGCGTTATGAGAAAAATTATTGTGACGGTGATCGTTTTGATTCTCATCGGCATTCAATTTATCCCCGTGCAACGGGACAATCCCTCCGTCTCTGCAGACGTGCAAAGCACCGCTGATGTCAAAGCGATTCTGCTGCGCGCTTGCTACGATTGTCACTCCAATGCCACCGTGTGGCCGTGGTACGGCTATGTGGCGCCGGTCAGTTGGCTCTTAGCCACGCACGTTAAGGAGGGGCGCGCGCATCTCAATTTCTCCGAGTGGGAAAATTATCCGCCACAGCGACGTGCTCGTCTCGCTGAAGAGATCTGGCAAGAGATCGAAAAAGGCGAGATGCCGCTGAAAGCATATGCTATAATTCACAAGGATGCGATTTTGAACGAGACGGACAAGGAGATTGTGAAGACGTGGAGCGAGTCGTTCAAAGAGGATGGCGGCGAGGGTGAAATAAGCGATGCGGAGTGAAGCGAGGATAGCGATAGAAGCAACGAGGCCAGTGAGACGGTGACCGCATGAGGTAGATTTATGGTGAACTGGACGATGACAACGCAGCTGCCCGTTCAACTGGCAGTTGCAGAAATTAAAGATGTTCGAGTGGGCAAAAACACGACCGCCTACGACCGTCTCGCCGCTTGTGCTCGGCGCTATGCCGATCTCTATCAGGGGACGCCCGGTGACATTCCCGGCGTGCAAAATGCGCGACAGTTTTTCCGCGCCATCGGCATCGATCCGACCAAACGTCGGCCCTCCTCTGAGGCGCTGCTGAATCGCGCGCTCAAGAACAAAGAGCTCTACAGCGTCAACGTCCTGGTGGATATCGGCAACTGGTGCTCGCTCGATTTTTTGCTGCCGACCTGCATTTACGATGTGAACAAAAAAGTTGAATGTTTCATTTGAAAGTTTGATAATTATTTTTGATATTATGTTAAAGCATGATGTCGCCATCTTTGCTGTTTGAAAAGACTGTTCAAGATTCCCGACTTTCGGATTATGATATCTATAAAAAAAGGAAGACGTTTATAGCAACACCAGGCGAGTATGGCGTTAGCGGCATTCGTCGACATCGGTATGGAGATAGATAAAAATAATTTGTTGAATGGACATAACTATGAAAAAATTATCGTTTTGCTTCATTTTGATTTTTCTATACTTTTTAGCTTGTCAAAAACAAGCTATCACACCTTCTAACCAAAATGAGTTGGGAGAAATCTCTTTTAAAATGAGCGTGGCGAATGCGCCAGATGATGTTATGGATATCAGGGGATTTCTTAGCAGGACATCGTTCGATACGATATGTTTTGATTTTATTATTAAAGATGATTCTGCTTATGCATCTACTGATGATATAGTTTATGGAGAATGGCGAGTAACCGTAAATGCATTTAGCAGCAGCAATGTTGTTATTTATAGTGGATCAACAAATGTTTATGTAGCACCCGGAATTGTTACACCCGTATTTTTGCATCTTAA
>JAFGJB010000220.1 GCA_016929295.1 Candidatus Zhuqueibacterota bacterium
CGACTGCCGAATAAAAAAACCGCATAATCGTCCTTCTCTATATGAGAGAGGACAAGATCTTGCGCCAGTTTTAGATATTTATCCATAACAGGAATCACCTATAACCAGGCGGCAGTTTTGCTGCCTCTGCGATGTCTTCCGGAACGGTTAATAGCAAATCTTTATTCATTTCAAGATCCGAACTTTAATATGGCAAAAGCACTACAAATAAAGTAGCGGCGGTCAATGTTTCGACTTGCAAGAAATAGTAGTAATATTCGGGCATATTGTCAAGGGCTAATTCTTTGCAAAACTATTGCGCGATGTGCGATAAGATAAAGGGACGATCGCCGTTTGCTGCCGTGCACGATATAGCCTTGTTTCAACAGATACTCGCCCAGGTAGGCGCCATCTATTTCATCCTGCAAAACCTGAAAGATAATTTCATTCATAGGCTCACCTTGCACACGCCACGTCTTGCTGCAGTTCCTCTTCGCCGTAATGTCTGGCAATATTCCATAAAGCCCCAGACCTTCTTTTATCCGCCGCAATATAACTTTATCTGCCGCGCTATTCAAGACTTTTTTGGGCGCTGAACCGGTATATCAAGGACATTTTCCCGCTTGCTTCCTGTTGCGAACGAGGCGCTATTCCGCAAGACTGCGCTCATCGCCGCTCCCTGTGACATCCCGCACCCTTGTACCAAAATTATGCTCTTCGAGCGCGCCGAGGCGATCGTTATAGACATCCAGTGTTTTCGAGACAGCCGCCATTTCAAGACGCAGGTCAGCCAGTTGCCCAGCCTGGGCGTCCTGGCCCTGCAGCAATTGATCAAGCTTTTGATTCATCTCGACTCGCAGCTTATCCAGCTGCTCAATAGAGGCTTTTCTGGTTAATTCTATTCGTAATTCTGTCAGCTCTTCTTTGCTGGCCGTCCGGCTCAACTCCTCCCGCAGCTGCGCCAGCTCTTCTTTGCTGGCCGTTCGGCGCAACTCTTCCCGCAGCTGCGCCAGCTTGGCATCAACTTCGCTGCGGGTCGGAAGCTCGTTCATCATGTATTCTGCCAGCTTTTCCAGCAACGCGTGGTTTTTTTCCAGGGTTATCTCTGACATTTGTAATCGTCTCCTCGTCTGATCGCTTGGTTTGCTAATGCCTGAGAAATAGAATTCCTCCGCTTATAAACGTAACTCACGTTTTTAAAATAGAGACAAATCACCACAAAAAACTCTCAAACAATATTCTCATTCGTCGTGCTTTTCCGCAAGACCTTTTGCAAAAGCGCTGAATAGATCAGCCATGGATTGTACCGCCTTTGCCACTGTCTCTTTGTCCTTGACCGGAATCCGCAAGGAAGACTGACCGGTTTTTTCATCTACCTCAACAAAATTATCGATCTGCAGCGCACCGGATTGTAGACGAGAAAATCTGAAAACACGGGGTGATCGCCTATATTTTGCACGGCAAAATTTTGTTTTTCGGCAAACTGGCGGCGAAGGGCAATCTGCCATTCTTCAACGGACATATCGTCCGGTTTGCGATAATACGGGACGGGCTTTTTCTTTTGGTTGGGCATGGTTGTGCTCGGCAGTTGGTGCGAAAATATTTTTATTGTCGTAAATTTGGAGGAATGTTTTTTGACATAAAGTAGATTAAAAAGGATAAATTCAAGACTTTCAGCATTGATTCTCGTTTGCTGCGAACAGACTCCCGTTTCTACATGCCATCGACAATCATTTACTCTTCCGCACCAGACTGTCCGCCGCTTGCATCGATATCCCGCACCCGCGTACCGAAATTATGCTCTTCCAGCGCGCCAAGGCGATCGTTGTAGATATCGAGCGTCTTGGAGATCGCCACGCGTTCCGTCCGATGGATATCAAGCTCTTTTGCCATGTTGTCCATCCCCTCCAGCAGCAGATGAAATTGACTCTGCAGACGTTCGACATCTTTTTTATCAGCTTTTTGGTCCAATGCCTTGCTCAATTGCAGATAGATGCGCATGACATCTTCTTTGTCCGCTTTTTTTGCCAGTTCTCCCTTGATCCCAGATACATCCTGCTTGAGACCAGCGACATCCTGCTTGAGCACAGCGACATCCTGCTTGAGCACAGCGACATCGTGCTTGAGTACGGCGACGTCCTGCTTGATCGCCGGCAATTCTGTCATGACATATTCAGCCAGGCGCTCCAGCAAGGCGTGCGTTTTTTCAAGCGTTATCTCTGCCATGGCTATTTCCCTTCTATGTCAGCCCTCGCGCCGTTTGATGCCGCCATGCCATTTATATATCTCCACGCCCCGCTGTCAAGTTGGATGAAGCATTTTTGCAGGATGCGCGTATCCTGGGGGCGCGGGTGATGATAAAACATGGCCATCACCTCACGGGCGCGGCGGATTTCTCGCAGTCTTTTCGACCAGCGTCCGTCAGCGGAGATAAAATCGGTCAATTCCAGAGCTCGTTCCAATGCATTTTTGTACTCTAGCGGAGCCTCAATCATATTTTGGGCGCGATTCAATTCATTCGCCACCATGAGCACCTGCTGATAGGTCGGTAGCAATGAAAAGCGGTCTCGCAATGTTTTGTGCCAGACAGGCATCAGGCGAGGGGCTCCATTTTTTCATTCGAGTTGAGAACTAACAGCTCAATCTGCTGTCTGATCTTTTCCCTGATCATTTCATTTTGTATATCAATGACAAATTTCACCATCGTGCCAAAATGGCTCTGGCAAATTTCTTTTAATTCGGCTCGAGAAATTTTGCTGCTGATGATTGTGATCATGAAAATGACTTGCAGATTGACCGCTCTTTTAAAATGCTGCCCATTCCCTCCACCAGCAGATCAAACGGACTCTCGCAGTGTTCCACATCTCTGCGATCAGCTTTTTCTTCCGATGCCTGGCTCGCATTTATTTTCTACAATCCCGCTCTATTTCTTGGCACCACCGGCATCCCGTACGCGATAGCCGGATGATGCCTTTTCGACAAGCTCCAGGCGTTTGTGATGCAGCTCAAAGGTCTTGGCAAACACTCGCTGCTCAGTGCGGATGAGATCGAGCTGGGAATGTATGCCATGAATAGTTGCATCGATCTGCTCAAACCGCTTATCGATCTGCTCAAACCGTTCATCCAACTCACGGCGCGTCGGAACCTGCGTCATGACATATTCCGCCAGCTTTTCCAACAGCGCATGCGTCCTTTCAAGTGTGATCTCGGTCATTGCTGCTCCCCTTTCTTTTTGTCATGTCATAATAAAGAGTCTTGAAACGAAAATCAAGCTTTACAATAAAGAGAGACCAATTTTCGCAAAAAACTCTCATATGCCCGTGAATGCGCGCGCCATCGGATGCACCATTTCAGGATCGGTCACCATCGCCACAGCGCTGCGCAGCGCGTGCACCAGCTCGATGGAGGGACGCGCATCGGGGATGCCATAACCCCGGCCGGCCAATATATCCTGGTATACCAGGGTGTGCAGATCAGCAAATCCTTCGGAGAATTCTATTTCCTGGCCATCGATGGTGATGCACCGATAGGTCGATCGAGCGGCAGAAAGTGCCTCCGGCAAGTCGGCGCCATCAACCGACAAAAACCAGCGCACATCAGCCTTTTGCAGCTGTAAATAACCACCCATCCTTTTATTGTCGGCTATGTGCACCTGGCTCTTTTCCGCCATGCCAAAGATCCACATCAACATGTCGAAAAAATGAATGCCGATATTGGTGGCAATGCCACCGGACTTGGTAACCGCGCCCTTCCAGGAATAGTGATACCACTTGCCGCGACGAGTGATGTAGCTCAGATCGATGACATGCCGCTTTCCCCCATCCGTCGCCATCCGTTTTTTCAGCTCCTGAATGGTCGGATGAATGCGCAGCTGCAGCACATTGTACACTTTGCGGCCGGTCTCGCGTTCATCTTCCTCCAGGGCGTCCAGATTCCAGGGATTGAGCACCAGCGGCTTTTCGCAAATGGCGTCCGCATGATTGCGCAGGGCAAAACGAATGTGCGCATCGTGCAAATAGTTGGGAGAGCAGATGCTGACATAGTCAACTATATCCTGATGCTGCTTGCGGCGTAACAGACCGACGTGCCGGTCAAACCGTTCAAAGTCTGTGAAGAAATCGACATCTTGAAAGTAGCGATCCAGAATGCCGACGGAATCACTGGGATCGAGCGCGCAGACAAGACGGTTGCCGGTGTCCTTGATGGCCTGCATGTGCCGCGGCGCGATATAACCCGCGGCGCCGATGAGGGCAAAGTTGAAAGATTTTTCTGTCATAGGAGAGTTGCTTGACGGGTGTTGTGAGGAGTCGACCTGGAACGTCCGGACGTTCCTTTGACAATACATTATCTGGTCTTGAAAAGCTGTGGCTTGCTATAGTTCTTTTTACGGCGCGTTTTGCTGTCGCCGCTTGTATAATATTCGCTATTATAATAATAGTTGTAACGGTAATAGTAACCATAACCTTTTTTCGTGCCGACGCCATTGAGAACAGCGCCGATCACTTTGGTCTCGACTTTATTGAGCCGGGAAAAAGCATCCTTCACCAGATGATAATTGGCCTTGCCGGCGCGGACAACCAGCAACACGTTGCCCACTTTGGGCGCCAGGATTTTGGGATCGCTGACAGCAATGAGCGGTGGTGTGTCGTAGATGATGAGATCGTACAGATCGGCGAGCTGGGCGATCAGTTCGGTCATCTTTTGGCTGTCCAGCATCTCCGCGGGATTCGGCGGCGAGGTGCCGGCGGCAATCAGCTTCAGGCCGGTTATGGCGGTCTTTTGTACGATCGAGTCTACAGTCTGGCCGCGCGCCAAATATTCGGTAAGCCCAGGCTTCTTGTCGAGCTGAAAGATTTGATGCTGCACCGGTTTGCGCAAATCGCAATCGACAATCAGCACATTTTTGCCGAGCTCGGCAAATGAGATGGCTAAATTGGCGCTGTTGATGCTCTTGCCCTCTCCCGGGGTGGCGCTGGTAAACATGATAGACTTGATCGGATTATCGACATTGACAAACTGCAGATCCGTGCGCAAATTTCTATAGGCCTCGACAAGCGGATTTTTGCTGCCGAGCAGCGGCAGGAGCTGGAACGATCGTTCATTGACCTCTTTATCAAAAGTCGCGTGACCATTCTTGCGTCCCGCTACAACAGCCTGCTTTTTGTCAACCTTTACTTTATTTTTCAGGTAATCGATATGAGGGATTGTGCCGATCACCGACAATCCCAGATGTCGCTCGATCTCCTCGGGTGTGTGGATGCTCTTGTCGATGAAATCCAAAGCAAAAGCCAAACCGAAACCAAGGCCGAGCCCGAGGATGAGGCCGACCAAAATGTGGCGCATGGTGTTTTGCGGGATCGGTCTCTCCGGAATGGCCGGCGGAGAAATCACTTTGACGCCGCCCGTGCCGGTCGCCGCTTTGATCTTGGCTTCTTCACCCTTTTGGATTAAAAAGTTGTACAACGTCTCGTTCACCGTCTTTCCCCGCTGCAGCTTGGCGAGTTCTATGGAATGCTCGAGCATGTTGGGGTGCTGCTTGCGATAGCTGTCGCGCAAGGAAATATAGTATCGCTCCTGGTTCCTCAGGGTGAATAAATTCAGCTCTTCTTCGATCTTGCGTTCCTGATAGGCCGCCACTTCCTGCGCCTCCCCGGTCGGCCTTTTTGCCAAAGAGGAATCGGTGGATCGTTTGAGCACCGCATCGCGCAGAACCTGTTTGCGCTCGATGATGTCGGCATCCAGCTGGTTGATCTGCCTGGCGCTGCCATTGTTTTGCTCGAGAGCGTTCTTTTTGTTTTGCAGCTCTTCAATATCGCGACGCATCTGCACGATCTCGGGAGTCTCCTCGTCCCACAGACCGGCGGTGACTTGATCCTCGAATTGACCGAGCCGTTCGTTATAGACGTCCAGATTGGCCTGCGCCAGCTGACGCTGGGTGGCGAGCTCGGTGACCTTGTTTTCGATCTCGTTCAGGCGCTGGATGATGCCGTCATTGACATTGGTGGCGGTGAATTTTGTCTTGGACTTGAATTCCTGCAGCTGCCGCTCCGCGTTTTCGAGGTTTGCTTCGGCGAGCTCGATTTGCTTGCTGACGTACTGGACAGTGGTGCGGGCTTCCTCTTCCTGAATCTCGCGCGAGCGATCTTTATAAGCGGTGGCAGCAATATCTGCGATGCGATAGGCGACGACGGGATCGAACGCGGTGACGCTCATATACATGAGCTCTGAATATTCCTCTTTAGACAGACCTATCCTGCCGATGAGACGATAGGTCTCATCCGCGGACAGACCACCATGCGCCAGCAGAATGCTGTCACTGGCGGCCGCTTTGATGATCTTGTCGCGAAAAAGACCACTGTTCATCACCGCCTGATAGTACTCGACCGGTTTGGACATCTGGTAGTAACGATAGGGCAAGGCGCTGCTCAAGCCGGCATCCTGCGCCATCTCTGTCGAAAAGGTGACGGTGGAGCTGTATATATCGGGGCGAGTGAAGCTATACGCGAGCACAAGGACAAAAACAATGACAAATACTGCGAGGATCAAAAACTTGCGTCTCAGGGCGAGATCAAGATAATCCTCCAGATTCCATTCTTTTGCCGCTACTGTTCGATTTTCCTCTGACATATCGTGCTTTGTGAATTTCGCTTTATCAATCAATACTGGCTAGTTGCTCGTATAGCGCTCAATCATAATGACGGTATAGATCATGGATAATATTGAAGAAACACTGCCGATCAGTGTCAATGCGCTTCTCCAGACCTGTCTTTTTTCCGGCACAACGATGATGTCGCCCGGCAGCACGCGCGGCAACTCATAACGAAAAGGCGCGGCGAAATAATCATTCAGATTGACCTCGAGCTCTTTCGATTGCTTCGCGGATGGCGAGACATGTCTGATCTTGGAAATGTCAGCGTTCCTGTCCAGGCCGCCGGCGATAAAAAGCATATCGAGCAATGTGGCGCCTTGCGGCGGTTCGTAGACGCCGGGAGAGCGGACGCTGCCGATAATCTTGACGCTGGAAAAAATCGAGCTGCCGGTGACGAGCACGATATCGCCATTTTGCAGCGTCGGATTATGATTCATATCACCTAAAAGATTGAGACGGTAGAGGTTGAACTGCCGCTTCTGCGTCTTGCCATCCTCATCGCGAATGAGATTAATCGCCTCGACGCTGGCCCCGGCCAACGGCCCGCCTGCCTTGGCCAAGGCTTCCTGCAATGTGCCTTCGGCCGATAATTGTATGGTGCCGGGATTTTTGACCTGTCCCAGGACGCTGACCGACAGAACCTTGGTGTCGGTAAAGTTCAGAGTCATCACCGGCTGACCATCTAGATAGCGCATCAATTGCGCTTCCATGAAACGCCTGAGTTCATCGAGGCTCATACCGTCCACAGGAATATTTTGCATGAACGGGAAATCGATCGCGCCATTCGCATTCACGGTGACGATTCGCGACAATTCCTGGTGTCCGTAAACCACGATGTCAATTGTATCACCCGGCCGAATCAACCGATCCTGCGCATAGAGCAGCGCGGCCGTAGAAATTATAAACAAAATCGAGAGTTGCTGCAAAGCTCTGTTTTTCCGTTTCATAATGCCCAAACTCTGTTGCGTAAATGAAATGTCAAAGTGACGAATAAATTTCAAATGGACACAGCTCCGCAATGTCACTTACATCCATGTGATCGTTTCTGAATCATATTCGCCACCTTTCTCTACCAAGAATTACCTTCACGACAAGTCTTTTTTTGTCAATTATGACTATATCAAAGAAAAAGTCGTTTGCGTAAATCTATTTTGCACGCATGAATTTTAAGTGGCTTGATGATACCATGTTGCCTTACTATGTTGCTCTCCCCGTTTTGATAAAAACGATCCCAAATGAAACGCGACGGTCGATCGTCTTTTTATACAGGTTATTAAGGCGTGAACAATATAGCAATTTGAATTAAAAATCAAAACTTTCTTTTGTTGTGTCAAAGTCATTTTGACTATACGGACGTAAAGCCGCAGTGCGTACAAGTCGGGAGAAAAAAAAGCTGTTTCAGGGAATCGATCTTTAGATCCAGATCGTTCGGCATATTCATGCCCCTTACGGGTACCGGACGGGAGATGTACACGGACATTCGTTCGAGTGGGATAAATATCCCGCTCTATTGTCCGCCCAGGACGGATGTCCTGGGCGATCTTTTCGATCTTATAGAGGGCTGTGTGCTTTTTTATCAGGTTCTTGAGGCTTTTGCCGCCTGTAACTGACGTTTTACACGGATCCGCAGGAAAAACTTGATTTTATAGAATGATTTTAATAAATTACCTTTCTGCATATTGTATTGCAAGATAGAATTTTAGATAAATCATGGAGTGAACGATGGCAAGAAAATGTGACATTTGCGGCAAAGGACCGCTTGTGGGCAATAATGTGAGCCATGCGCACAATCTGACAAAACGTCGCTGGATGCCGAACATCAAAAAGATGCGAATTCAACAGGGCGCCGGCACACGGCACGCCTACGTCTGCACAAAGTGTCTGCGGGCGGGAAAGGTCGTCAAGGCGCTTTAATAAAAGAGCCTTCTCGCGAAGGCTCTTTTATATTAATCTGTGGCGTTTCGTCCGCAGATAGACTGTTGGGATGACGAACGCCACAGGAGTGGGGCCAACTCTTGTTCGATAAAATTCCCCGCACAGAAAATAATAGAGGATCTGCGCGCTAACTCAACATATTCCAGCGACGCCGACGAACGGCGGGAATTTCGAAATCCTCTTTTTCCGCTTCATTTTTGCCAAATCCATCATACTTTATGTCCGTGTTCTCCAGCTTGTCGAGTGAATCGATGATCTTGACACTCTTGTGATTATTGCCGCCCTGCCGCAAGATGGCCGGCTCTTCTTTTTTGCGCGAGCCCAAAGCGGCATAGTTGTTCACGCTGACATCATGAAAATCGTAACCGTGCGCATTGGTGTTTTTGAGGTCCTCGGATATCTCGGCCATGCGGTCAATGGCGGGAATTTCGCGACGATCAATGCCTTTGAAACTCGTGATATCATGTCGCGGCCGCTGCAGACTCGGATGATGATAGCGGTGCGACGAAGCCGATAAACCCGTGGCAATGACGGTGATGCGCATCTCATCGCTGATATCACGATCAACCACGGCGCCTAAAATCAGGTTGGCGTTCGGACCGGCTTCCGCCTGAATGATGCTCGCCGCTTCGCTGACATCATGCAATGTCATGTCCGGACCGCCACAAATATTGACGAGCAGGCCGCGCGCGCCGCTGATCGAGACATTCTCCAGCAAGGGACTGCGAATCGCCTGCTCCGCCGCCAGCTTGGCGCGATTCTCACCGGACACCGCGGACGTGCCCATGAGCGAATCACCGGCTTCGGACATGACGGTGACAATATCGGCAAAATCGAGGTTGATCAGGCCCGGAACGGTGATGAGATCAGAGATGCCTTTGGTGGCGCTGTGCAGGATCTCGTCCGCATAGCGAAAGCCCTCGTTCAACGGCGTCTCTTTCGGCACAATGGCCAGTAACCGTTCGTTAGGAATGACGATGAGCGTATCCACCGTCTGTTTGAATTGACTGATACCTTTTTCAGCGCGCTCCATTCGCTTCGGCCCCTCAAATTTGAACGGGGTCGTCACAATGCCGACGGTCAGTGCGCCGATGTCTTTCGACACCTCGGCGACGACCGGTGACGCACCGGTGCCGGTGCCGCCGCCCATGCCGCCGGTGATGAAGACCATGTTGGCGTCCGCCAGAGCATCGTGGATCGCTGCGCGATCTTCTTCGGCCGCGCGACGGCCTTTGTCCGGATCCGCCCCCGCACCCAGGGCGTGCGTCGTCTTGGTGCCGATCTGCACCTTGAAAGGCGCCCGGCACATGTTGAGAGCCTGCTCGTCCGTGTTGATGGCGATGAAATCAACGCCCTTTAA
>JAFGJB010000221.1 GCA_016929295.1 Candidatus Zhuqueibacterota bacterium
ATGGAAAACAGCATGCCGCCGTGTTTGTTCATGGGGCCGGGAACAAAAGGCGATTCTATGGCATGATCTTTTGCCAGCAGCTTTGCTGCGCGGTCAAAAAGTCTATGAAAAGCCGTCCGACGGCTGGCGCCGAGCGGATCGAGCAGATAGACCAGCTTTTCTTCTTTGATATCCATCGCCATGGGGATATCTGCGGCCAGCAGGTCAGGGAATGACGTGCGAATGGCCTTTGCTTTGCTCACAACCCCCGAGACGCCGAAACCGATATCATCCGCTCTTTCGTAACAGACGATCTGCAGCGGCATGCCGGGCATCTTTTGGCTCTCAAGTTTGGGCGTGCCGTCGTCGTTCAGCAATTCGCGCGAGACGGTGGTGAGAAAGGCGGCCGTCGCCGGTCCAAATCCAACGCAGGCGATGTCAATATCCATGACCTGTCTTTGTATATCCATGATCGTGCTATCCAAAACTGTCCTTCAAAAAATACGCGCAAAAAAATGAATCGCGACCTGTACGGATTTCGACTCGTGCCATAAACGGTTTATTTTATAACGAGCGGACGCGGAGGATCTATAAGGGATAGTCCAGCGCTTCCGGAATCATCACCTGGGTCAATGCGACGCCCGCGCGGTCTTTGGCGTGCCCGACGCCGGCGATTTTTTCTGCTCTGTTCTTCAGTTTGATGAACGGCGCATCGTCCCGACCGTCGACATCGTAGCCGTAAAACAGTTCAGTGCAAATGCGCGCGGCTTCGCCAACGGCTCGAGCGGCCTGTATGCAGCACAGATCGTTCAGGAAAGCCACTGTGCCTTCCAGTCCCTCTGCAACGACGGGGCCTTTTTCCGCCAACTCGACGACATCCAGGATCTGCTGATGAGAAGCTGCCAGCCACGAAAAGGCATCCGCCATGGGAAAGGTGATACCCTGTCTGGCGCTGCCCCAGAGCTTGACGCCGTGCATATCCTTGCCGGTTTGTAAATAGTCCTGCGTAAATTGCCACATCTCCATGCCGGCGGCCAACGCCGCTGCTCCCGTGTTCGGATGGTTCTCGGCGATTTTTTTCATTTCTTCAATCCAGGCCTGGAAATGGGCTTTGAAGACCGGCGTGATCAGCGTCAGGCTCAATTGACGTCGTTGCACCGCTTCAGGGCCTTCATAGGTGGCTTCGAGCTGCATATCCATCCATTTTTGCCCGAGAAATCCGGGACAATCTTCGGTGATGCCATAGCCGCCCATGAGACTGACCGCCTCGCGCATGACCGTCGCGCCCTGGCCGGTGTTCCATAATTTCACCGCCGGACAAAGCACATTGGCCAGGGCATCGAGGGCGATGAATTTGACGATGGCATCGTTATCCAATTCGGCATAGCGAGCGGACGCTGTTTCGTCTTTGGCTTTCAGTTGAATATATTCGATGGCTTGCTCTTCCTTGACTTTCAAGGCTTTGAATTCAGCGCGACCGCGAATGCCCTGCGCTGCATATAGTTTGAATTTTTCATCTTCCAATGGCGCCAGCTCGTCAAAAATGCGCGCGGCCGCAAATCCAAAAGATGCAGCGGCCTCGCCCATGGCCCAGATGGCGGCCGTGCGATGCACGGCATCCTCTTTTTGCTGGATGCCGAGCTCGAAGCGAGGGGAGCCTGGTTCGAGCTCTCCGCCGCGAAAGCGTCCTCTCTGGTAGCGGATGATCGGTTCAATCGCCGACAACAACTTGGCCGCACTCATCAATCCGACGGTGACGCGCGTGCGTTTGAATACGGCATCGATAATTTCGCCGTGATTGAAATTGGGGACGATGACGCCATCCTGAACGGTATAGCCGCCGATGATGCGATGTGCCGGTACGCGCTGGTTGATGATGGGATCGCGCGTCGATGACAGCTGATGAACAAGCTTGCGAGTCGGCGCTCCGCGATCCAATGAACCCGGGTCATCTTCGTGCACGATGATCATGCAGGTCCCTTTTATGCGATCGTCATCGCTCTCGACGGCGACGCAGACAAAATTGGCAAAATCCATATTCGTGATAAAACGGCCGCGCTTGTTGATGTGCAGGATCGGTTCTTGGCCTTGTTGCCATTCCGTCACCCGAATCGTACCGCCGAGCATGCCTGTTTCAACGCCGACATAGGGGAGAGGCTCGGTCAGACCAAAGGCGCCACGAAGGATTTTACGATCCTCGCCCGTCTGCGGCGGCACGGCGCCGCTCATGTAATATGCTTTCTGTTCCTCAGTGCCGCGTTCATGAATCGGTTCCAGCGCCAGATTGCCCGCCAGGCTGGCGGTCGCTGCACCGCCATCCACCCACGACAGCTCAAACGCCGCAATGGCCAGCGCCAGATTTTTCGGCCCGGCTATGAAACCGCCGTATTCAGGCGCCATGAACAGCGCGGTGATGCCGGATTCATCAAATGCATTCAAGAGATTGGATTTTTCCGCTGTCCAGTCATGCGAGTTGCGTGCGCCATTCGCCACGGCCCGTGCGACGGGGCCGCGCGCCACCGCGCGTACGGACTGGACCAACATCTGCAAATCGAATCGATCAGAATATCGCCACATAATGCTTCGAACATCATCACCCGGCAATGTGCGTAATATTTCCATGGCAACGCCTTTCAATGACAGCGGATTCAATTTTCTGAAGATCATTCAATTCAGACGTCAAATATACTGGCTTGTCATTTAAATTTCAAGCTAAAAATCGATGCGAATGAACTGCATTTTATTCCTTGTGTAATTGTTGAAAAGTGTGTAACTTGCTATTCTTGATAAAATCGTTCATCACCAAATATGATACACATAACTGTCTATTCATTGAAAAGGACGTCAGCGATGAGTGAAAAAAAAATGATCCCCTATAGCGATCAGGAACTCGACTATTTTAGAGCGCTCATTCTGGAAAAAAAAGCCGAAGCTGAGCGGGAGATCGAAATGCTCAAGGGTCAAATTTCGCAAGATAATCGTGGTGAGCTCGACAACGATTCCGGCTATTCCTTTCATATTGCTGATTCTGCAGCGGTCGCAACAGGACGTGAAAATATCTATATCATGATTGACCGTCAACAAAAACTCATCAGTTACCTCGATCGCGCGCTGGCGCGTATCGAGCAAAAAACCTACGGCATTTGTCGTGTGACCGGCAAAAAGATACCCAAAGAACGGTTGGAAGCCATCCCGCACACCGAGTTGTCCGTCGAAGGCAAAATCGAAGAGCAACGAGGCCGCCGACGTTAATATAGTATGCCTCAACGGTTTTTATTCTTTGGCATTTTAATCTGCGCTGGTGTCCCGGCTTCCCTTTCTTCGTCATACACAACTCTCCCCACAACCAGGCTGTATCTCACACAGAGAGGAGTGGCTTTATGAATAATAAAACCAATAGAATCATCGGCGGTCTCATCGTCCTGACGGGTGTGGTCGCCCTTTTAGTCAACACCAATGTCCTCCATGGATTAGAAGAACTTGTGGGTGGTGTCCTGTTGCTGGCCGGCGCTCTGTTCTTTTTCAGCCTCTATCATAAAGATCGTTCAAGGTGGTGGCCGCTCCTGCCGGGCGCTATCCTGGCAGTATTGGGTATCGGCGTGATATGTGAGAACTATGTCCCGGTTGCTGCTGATCTACTCGGCGCCGGAGTCATGTATACGATATTTGCTGTTTTTGCATTCATTTCTGCGCGCAATCGCGCCAGCTGGTGGGCTGTCATTCCCGCCGGCATCTGCTTCACCCTGGGCACGGTCGCGCTGGTTGACTCGTTCAACTGGCTTGATTCGGAGCTGAATGGGGTCATTTTTTTCCTTGGCCTGGGCTTGACTTTTTTATATCTGTGGAGCCTGCGAAACGAGGTCGCAGCCGTTAGCTGGGCTATTTGGCCTGCCGGCGTTTTGCTCGCTGTGGGGACACTGGTGTATGTGAATGAGGTCGACTGGCTGCGCGATGAGTTTATTTTCCCCTTCATCATCATTGTCATCGGCGTGATCATCATTGTCAACGGCGCACGAAAAAAGAAATGAACGAATGGTATAAACTGTTGCCCTCAGTGGAAACGCTCTTGTCGCATCCTGTCGTCGCGCCGATGCTGAACACCTACAAAAGAGAGGTCGTGCGGCAACGGTGCCGTTCAGTTCTCGACGAGTGTCGTCAGGCGTCAAAAGGCGCCGGCGCGCCGCATTTCAGCCGCGAGGAGTTGGCGGATGACATGGCGCGGCGGGTGATCGCTCGCCTCGAGTCGGATTTTGCCCCCAGTCTGCAACCGGTCATCAATGCCACTGGCATCGTCCTGCACACCGGGCTGGGACGCGCGCCGTTGGCGGAAGCGGCGCAAAAAAATGTTCAAAGCATCATGGCAGGCTATGCGAACATTGAGCTTGAAATGACGTCCGGCAAGCGAGGTGAACGCGTCGATCATGTGCGCGCGCTGTTGACCGAACTCACCGGCGCTCAAGACGCCTTGCTGGTCAACAATAACGCTGCCGCGGTCCTGCTGGCGCTCAATACCCTCGCTTGTGGCCGAGAAGCAATTATCTCCCGCGGTCAATTGGTCGAGATCGGTGGGTCGTTTCGTATCCCGGATGTCATGGAGAAGAGCGGCGTCATCATGCGCGAAGTCGGGACGACCAATAAAACCAGGCTGTCTGATTATGCCAATGCCATCAATGAAAAGACGGCGGCCATCGTCGTGGCGCACACCTCCAACTATCGCATCCTCGGCTTTACAGCAAACGTTGACCTGCCCGACATCGTGACGCTGGCGCACCAGCACCATATCCCGGTGCTGCACGACCTCGGCGCCGGCGTGCTGCTCGATTTTCGCGAATTCGGACTCCCTTATGAGCCGCTGGTTCAGGACAGCATCGCCGCCGGCGTCGATGTGATCACGTTCAGCGGCGACAAAGTGCTGGGCGGCCCGCAGGCCGGGCTCATTGTCGGCTCAAAAGAACTGCTGACGCGGATCCATCAAAATCCCATTATGCGGGCCGTGCGCTGCGACAAGCTGATTTATGCGGCCATGGAAGCCACGCTCAAGATCTATTTCAAGACCAGTCTGCTGCGCGAACACCCTGTGCTCAAGATGGTCGCTGAATCTGCCGGCGCGGTGAAGAAACGAGCCGCAGAAATTATGGAAAAGCTCGCGCCGGCGATTGCCCAACGATTCGACATTCGCATCGAGCCTTGTGAGGGACAATTCGGCAGCGGCGCCCTGCCGCTGGAAAAGCTGCCCGGCTTTGCCCTCGTTCTGACCCCCGGCACGACGGCCGATGAACTGGCACAACGATTGCGGTCCGGGCGCACGCCGGTCGTCGGCTATATCCAGGATAATCGCGTGTGGCTGGACTGCCGGACGATCCTGGCTGAAGAAGTGGGAGAGGTTGTGGCGACGCTGAATGGCCTCGACTGAAAAACAGGTCCCTCCGAAAAGAGCTGTTTCATCCGAAAAATTCACCCACACGAAGATACAAAGACTTTGTGTGAGGCGTTTATTCGTAATCCAGACTAACATTTTGCCGGTTGTTGCGATCCGCTCCTCATACGCCTTAAACTGGAGCACTCCGCCTCAGGTCAATTTCTCACTTGTAATCCGCATACAACCGCGCAATGTCTGCATCGCCGCGATGTACAATGATCCGATATTTTAGTACCGTTGGGATATTCTGAGAGACCGCCACGAGATCGCGGCCCGGATAGACTGGATTCTGCATGCTGCGCGACTGGCGCAGGATCCACCGGTTGATCGGCGCCGGATTGTTCGGATGATTCAGCATGGCAAAGCCGAATCGGTGCTCGCCGTCAAAAGAGGCGAGCATGTTCAGCCAGGATCCAGCCTCGACGGGCTCATTTTTCGGCACAACCTGTCCGGTTGAACTGAAGAACATCAGATCGTCAGGACATTTGATGCGCGGCGAGAAGCCGCCGTAGCCTTTGACATCATCGGCGCCGCCGATGCGCACGTTTTGCTGCAATGCCAGCAGGCTGATGTCAAAATCGATGGCGCGACAGTCAGCACTGCGCGGATGAATCGTCACCCGCGTGCTCTCTCGGACCGCCGCGATCATCTGCCCATCGCCGTCGACGAAATCGGGCGATTTCCACAAGACAATCGCGGCCAATGCTTTGGCGCCATCGGGGCCATCCTCGATCTGAACATCGGTGACATCCCAGAGGAAATCTCTGCACTCCCAGGCATCGCCGAGAGCCACATCACCGGCATAGATGCGATGCCAGGTCCAAAAGATGCCGCGATGGTGGGCGTGATCCGGCGGATAATCTTCGGTCAAGGTGTCGCCATCCAGAGACCACAACGGATGAACATAGTTGTTGCGGGTGTATTGGCCGTCAAAGGATTTCGGCGTGCGCTGGTAAAAGAGCACGTTCGCGCCGTTTTCGGTGAAGAGGACACCCTGGTCGGATTGTTGATATAAAATGATCGACTTTTGTCGTACAGTGCAAAAGAGCAGAGCAACAACAAGTATCAAACATAAAGACAAAATTCTCATGTGACCTCCATCCTGCCAAAACCGGAGCCATTCCAGCCACAGGTAGCTGCTCTGGATGGGAAAAAGATTCCTTTTCCGGGTGGTCAGCAACGCCTGCTCATTTACCATACTCATAGGTTCGCTCCTCCGGCACCTGATACTGTGTTTTCAGCCTGGCCATCTCCGCAGTCAGTCGCTGCACCTCGGCGGCGTATGCCGGATCATCATGGACGCTCCGCAGCTCCTGCGGATCGTTCTGCAAGTCGTAGAGTTCCCATTCGTCCAGTTCATAGAAATGCATCAGTTTGTAGCGGCCGTCGTAGACGCCCTCATGCTTGTTGACCATGTGCACGGCGGGATATTCGTAGTAGTGATAATAGACGCTCGTGCGCCAGTTCGCCGGTTTTTTGCCCTGCAGTAGCGGCGCCAGGCTGTGACCCTGCATGTCGGCCGGGATCGGCACACCGGCGATGTCGAGAAAGGTCTCGGCGAAATCGAGATTGGAGACCAGCGCGTCGTTCTTCGTCCCCGGCTTTGTCACCCCCGGCCAGCGCACGATGAGCGGCGTCTTGAAGGACTCTTCATACATCCAGCGTTTGTCGAACCAGCCATGCTCACCCAGATAGAAGCCCTGATCGGATGAGTAGATGACGACGGTATTTTTAGCCAGGCCTGAGTCATCGAGATAGTCTAACACGCGGCCGATATTTTCATCCACCGAGTGGATGCAGCGGAGATAATCTTTGACGTAGCGCTGATATTTCCAGCGCACCAGATCTTTTCCCTGCGGGTTGGCGGCGCGGAAGGCGAGATTTTCGTCCGCATAGCCCGCTTGCCATTTTTCGAGTTGCGCGGGCGTCAGGCGGTTCCTGAACTGGGCTTCCTGGGCATTCGGATCACTTTCCCACACCTTGAGATCGGTATTCAGCGTCATGTGGCGATCGATTTCCATCTCCTGCATCCTGGCGGCCGAGCCGCGTCCCGAATAATCGTCGAACAGCGTCGCCGGTTCCGGCATATCGATGTCGTCGTACATGTTGATATCCTTGAGATTCGGCGACCATTCGCGATGCGGTGCCTTGTGCTGCAGCATCAGCAGGAACGGCTTTTGCGCATCTCGGCTCTGCAACCAATCCAATGCTTTATCGGTGATGATCTCGGTCACATAGCCTTCTTCCCTGATCGAGCCATTCACGGTGCGAAAATCGGGATTGTAATAATGTCCCTGGCCGGGCAATACCTGCCAATGATCAAAATAGTCGGGATCGGCTTTCAGGTGCCACTTGCCGATCAGAGCGGTCTCATAGCCGGCCGTTTTCAGGAGCTTGGGGAATGTCTGTTGCGCGGTATTGAATTCCTGCAGATTATCATAGACGCCGTTCAGATGGCTGTATTTGCCGGTCTGGATGACCGCGCGCGACGGCGCGCAAATGGAATTGGTCACGCAGCAATTGGTGAACAGCACTCCCTCGTTGGCGAGGCGATCGATATGCGGTGTCTTGTTACGATTCGAGCCATAGGCGCTGATGGCCTGGTAGGCATGGTCGTCTGTAAAAATGAACAGGATGTTGGGTTGTTTACGCCGCGACCCGCATGATGTATGGGCAGACATGAGAAAAGCGGCGGAACCGGCTACGCTTTTCAGAAAGCTTCGTCGACTGACCTGATCTGTTCTCATTCGATCTCTCCTGCTTGCGCTTTGGTGAGGTGATTTTCATTCATAGATGTTATAAAGATGTCCGCACTATTGCAAGCAAAAGTTCGTCGTGAATAAATAATTTCGGGAGGCTTTTTGCCCTTGCGTATCTCGCGCTGCCTCCGTACATTTATAAAATTTTATGGAAAATTCTGCTATGGCCATTTTACCGGACATGCTCAGCTCACTTTATGAGGAAAACAAGCCCGATTTCCTGCGACTCGTCGCTTATGCAACTGACAAGATAAATGAAGGTATCGTCATTACTGATGCGACTGCTCCGAATAATCCGATCATTTATGCGAATGAGGGTTTTGAACGCTTGACCGGTTACTCGCGGCAGGAAATTCTCGGCAACAACTGTCATTTTCTGCAAGGTGAAGGCACCGACCCGGCAGCGATTGAGTATATACGAACAGCTCTTCGTCAAGGTGTCGAGTGCAGAGTGGATATTTTGAATTATCGTAAAGACGGCTCCAGATTCTGGAATCGCCTCAGCATTGCGCCTCTTCGCGATGACAATGGCAAGATCATGCATTTTGTCGGCGTTCAGTCTGACATCACCGAGCTAAAAGACACCCGAGAGAGTCTTGAGCGGACGAATGCTGTCTTGCAGAAATTTCAAACGGATATGAATATCGAGCTCGCGCAGGCTCAACATGCGCAGGAAGCCATCTTGCCGCCGACATTGCCGGCATCTGAATACATTCAGATCGCATCGAAATTTGTGCCG
>JAFGJB010000222.1 GCA_016929295.1 Candidatus Zhuqueibacterota bacterium
GTTGTGGAATATCCGCTGGATGTTGACCATGCAGGATCCCCACGATGGCGGCGTCTATCACAAGTGCACGCATGCGAATTTCAGCGGCACCGTGATGCCGCATCAGGCGACCGCGCCGCGCTATGTCGTGCAGAAGAGCAGCACGGCAACCCTGGACTTTAGCGCGGTGATGGCGCAGTCGGCCCGCATCTTTCGCGCCTTCGAGTCGGAGCTGCCCGGCCTGGCGGACAGCTGCCTGACCGCAGCGTTGTCGGCCTGGAGATGGGCCCGCGCACATCCGCACGTCTATTATCGTCAGAGCGAAAATAATCAGAAATTCCTGCCGGCGATCACCACCGGCGAGTATGGCGACCGCGATGACTCGGACGAATTCAAATGGGCGGCGGCAGAATTGTATATCACCACCAAGCAGGACAGCTTTATTGCGATTGTGAATCCATTGTCCGATAACGACACCGAGGTTCCGGGTTGGCCGTCGGTTGAGACGCTGGCCTTTTATTCGCTGGCGCATCATCGCAAAAATCTGACATCCGCTGTTGATACAACCGCCTTGAAAAATCGCTTGTTACAATTTGCCAACGGGATCAAGGCAGAATTGTCGCGCTCCGCCTACAATGTGCTCATCAACGGTTTCTGGTGGGGCAGCAACTCCGGCGCCGCCAACCAGGCCATCGCCATGATTCAGGCCTTCGAATTGACCGCCGATTCGAGTTATCTCGATGCGGCGATCGCCAATCTGGACTATCTGCTGGGACGAAACGCCACGACCTACTGCTTTGTCACTGGCGAAGGGGACAAGCCGCCGATGCATCCGCATCACCGACCATCCGAAGCGGATGATGTGATCGATCCGATCCCAGGTCTTTTAGTCGGCGGTCCGAATCCAGGTCAGCAGGATGGTTGTGCCGGCTATCCCTCGGACCTGCCGGCGCGCTCCTATCTCGACGATTATTGCAGCTATGCGTCGAACGAGATTTGCATCAACTGGAATGCGCCGATCGCTTATGCCGCCGCCGCCGTGGAAGCGATCAAGTCTCGTTCCGGAAAACCCAATACCATTCACGTCGAGATCACCTCTCCCGGCGAAGGCGACAGTTATGCTACTTCGCAGATCATTCCGATCTCGGCGGAGGCGGCCATTGCAGACGGAAATATTGTCAAGGTCGAATTCTACGCCAACGCGGCCAAGATCGGCGAGGCCGACGCCCCATTTGTCTTGCAGTGGACAGACGCCCGTCCCGGTGTCTATGAATTACAGGCCAAAGCCGTGGGTGACCAGGGCGATTTTCGCTATTCGGCAGCGGTGACTGTCATTGTGTTCAATGCCGAGAGCGTCGGCGATCTCCTGTTCGTCGTCGGAGCGCTCGAGCTGAATGCCGGCGACCGGGCGATACGCGATTTTCTGGTGCAATATGACTATCATGTGCGGGTGCAGCATGACGATGACTCGCTCGCCTTTGCCATCGCTGATGTCGACGCCATTCTCCTCTCCTCGACGTGCAGTGCGACCAGAAAGATCAGAGCCGAGCTCGTCAATATCAATGTGCCGCTCATCAGCTGGGAATACTCCCTGTTCGATGATTTCAACTGGACCGGCAGGAGGAACAACATCGATTATGGCAAGCAGTTCGGTTCGCACATTGAAATCGTCAACAGCTCGCATCCCCTGGCCGCTGGTCTGTCGGGCCGCATCGAGGTGACCGCGGTCGAGCACGAGCTGCTGTGGGCCATGCCCGGAGCCAATGCGACGACCATCGCCTGCCTCGAAAATGACGCCAGGCCCGTCCTTTTCTGCTACGAGACGGGGAACGTGATGTTGAACGATATGACGGCCAAGTCCCGACAAATCGGACTCTACTATTCCGATGAGAGTCCCGCCGCCTTCACCGAAAACAGTTGGAAGCTTTTACTGGCGGCGGTCGAGTGGGCGCAAGCCGGCGAACGATTGAATGTTGAAGAAAAATCGAATGCGCCGCACTCGCATCAACTGTGGCAAAACTATCCGAATCCTTTCAATCCGGAGACGCGGATTCGCTATGCCGTGAATGAGCCGGCGCTTGTTTCCATTCTCATCTATAATGCAGTGGGACAGCGCATCACAACCCTGGTGCACGCCCGGCAGTCCGCCGGAGATCATCGAGTCGTGTGGGACGGCCGGGATGAGAGTGGCGCGATGGTCAGCGCCGGCGTCTATCTCTGCCGGATGATCGCCGGCGATTTCACCCAGACGAGCAAGATGATTTTACTGCGCTGAGGAAAATCGTGCGCTCGGTTTTGAAAGACGCGTCCTCTGTTGCAGCGGCCTGGTGATGACGAAATGGAGTGGCGAGGATTGTCTCATTGTGAACGTCATCATCAAGAGATCATTGGCCAATATATTTGTAAAATTTTGCGGGATGATTCGAGGTCTCAGGATCGTTAATACTCTTCTACTGATACAGAAAACGTGAAAGGATGAATCATGAAAAACCGATTTTTTCACATACTGTTGATTATTTCGATGCCGCTCTTCCTTTCCTGCTCGGCGAAAAAAGCAGCGCCGAAGAACGTGATCATCATCATTGGCGACGGCACTGGTTTCAATCAATTGCAAGCGGGCAGCCTCTACCTGCATGGTACGGAAAATGGTTTGACAGCGCAAAATTTTCCGCTAAAACTGGCCGCCACAACCTATTCAGCGGATGGTGAAGGCTATGACGGTGCTGCGGTTCAGGCGAGCTTTGATTATCTGAAAGAAAAACCGACCGATTCGGCCGCCGCCGCTACGGCGCTGTCGACCGGGACAAAGACCTATGATAGCGCGATCGGCGTTGACACGCTCAAGCAACCGCTTAAACATCTTTTTGAATTCGCCGAAGAAAAAGGCAAAGCCACCGGCGTCGTCACCAGCGTGCCGTTGAGTCATGCTACACCGGCAGGATTCATCGCGCACAACGAGAGTCGCGCTCATTATCACGAGATCGCGGCGGAGATGGTCTTGCGCAGCGCGGCGGACGTCATCATGGGCTGCGGTCACCCTTATTATGACGATGACGGCCAGCCGCTGCCCGAGCCAGCCTTCAAGTATGTGAGCGAAGAGGTCTGGCGGGCGGTGCAGGGTCAATCGGCCGGCGCAGATGCGGATGGCGATGGCGCAGCTGATCAATGGACCTTCATCGAGCGGCGAGAGGATTTCGTCAGATATGGCGAGGGCGACGCGCCGAAGCGGCTGTTGGGCATTCCGCAAGTGGCGTCGACTCTGGCGGCGAGCCGATCCGGCGGCGATGAAGGGAAGGAGCCGTTTTCCGTGCCCGTCGCCAACACGCTTCCCACCCTGGCTGAGATGAGCAGAGCGGCGATCAATGTCCTGCAGCGTGACCCGGACGGTTTCTATCTGATGATCGAAGCGGGCGCCATCGATTGGGTTTGTCATGCCAATAATGGCCCACGTCTGCTGGAAGAGGTCGTCGGCATGGAGGAGATGGTGCGAGCGGTGGTGGAGTGGGTGGAAGCGGAGAGCAGCTGGGACGAAACGGTGGTCCTGGTGACGGCAGATCACGAGACCGGCTATCTCACCGGACCCGCTTCCGGCGTGGTGAAGGCAGCGGACGGAAGCGAAAAGGTCATCTATCAGCCGCTCGTCAACAACAGTGCGGGTAAAATGCCAGGCATGGAATTTCATTCCGGCGGCCACACCAATTCGCTGGTGCCGGTGCTGGCAAAAGGCGTCGGGGTAGAAGGCCTTTTTAAATTAGCCCGCAGCAACGACCCGCGGCAGGGTCCATATATAGACAATACCGATATCCCCAATTATTTTATCCAGTTTCTTCAATAGGTCATCACGGGCTGCTCTCTTATGCGAGCAGCCTTTTTTTGGCTCTATAACGAATCGAATGGGTCATAATATCTTCAACCGCAGAGATACTATGTTAATCAAAAATATAATTTCACTTTGCATGATACCTCGCTTGCATGATTTTTCGTACTCACGCAAAGACGCAGAGACGCAAAGATTCGCCAAGTTTTTAAAAATAATGAAAATAATTTTGTTTGGCATGTTGAGTTTGCGCGACATCGTAAGTTTGTCATTAATATCTACTCGAGCACGACTGGACAATCTGACATGTGTCATTGTCAGATCGCTTATCACTAGAAAAATACTTAAATTTTTCTTTGCGTATCCTTTGCGGCTTTGCGTGAGTTTGGAGCAATCACGCCAAGTGAGCTTGGTCTCTGTCTTTATATATTATTCATTAACATAGTAACTCGGTGGTTCGCTTTTACGCACTCAAAGCATCATAGACCCCGTTTTTCTTGCAAGCAGGACCGCGTCGTGAAGGCGGAAGACTGACTTTTTGCTATGATCTCTGCGCAAATTTATTATATTTAAAAAGTCAGATCATCGGTTAAGAAATCAACCAGACGGAGGTGAAAGTGAAAGCTGCATTTCATGTGCCGATAAAAGAAAAAATCGGCTATGCCCTTGGCGATACCGCGTCAAATCTGCTTTTTCAGACCTTCATGCTTTTTCTCATGTATTTTTACACCGACATTTTCGGCCTCAGCGCCGGTGTTGTCGGCACCATGATGCTCGTCACCCGGTTGTGGGATGCAGTCAATGACCCGATTATGGGGACCATTGCCGATCGCACCAGGACAAAATGGGGCAAATTTCGGCCCTATTTGATCTGGTTCGCTGTGCCGTTCGGAATCGTCGGAGTGTTGACATTCCTGGCGCCGGACTTTAGTCTGACGGGCAAGATTGTCTACGCCTATATCACCTACACGGCGATGACCATGATCTATACGGCGATCAATGTGCCCTATGCAGCGCTCATGGGCGTCATCACGCCCAATGCCATGGAGCGAACAGTGATCTCCTCCTACCGCTTTGTCGGCGTTTTCACCGCCCTCTTCATCGTGCAGGCGGCCTTTCTCAGCATCGTCAACACCTATTTTGCCGATAATGAAGCGCTTGGTTATCGGACCGTCATGATCGGCGTTTCGGCGCTGTCCGTCATTTTGTTTTTCATCACCTTTTTCACCACCAAAGAGCGGGTGGCGCCGCCGAAGGAGCAAAAGACGGTCCTCCGCCGAGATCTCGGCGAGCTGTTCAAAAACAAGCCGTGGCTTTTCATCGCCGGCGCAACGGTTTTTCAACTCACGCTCATTGCCATGCGCAATGCCGCGATCATGTACTATTTTAAATATTACATCGGCCAGGAAAAACTGGCTCTTTTCGGCAAAGAAATCCCCTGGTCCGGCGTCTCCGCCTTTATGCTTTTTGGCACCGTGTTGACCATTTTGGGCGCCATCAGCACAAAGTGGTTCACGACGATTCTAAACAAAGGTCGCGCCTATGTTCTCTTTATGTTTCTGACGGCGATCTTTGTCGGCGCCGTCATTTTTGTCAAACCCGATCAAATTGAACTCTTGTTTTTATTTCA
>JAFGJB010000223.1 GCA_016929295.1 Candidatus Zhuqueibacterota bacterium
ATGGATTCGGACATACGTCCGATTGGGACAGATGTCCCAACTAAATTACCCGCCCAGAATGGATATTCTGGGCGATCTTATAGAGGGGTGCGTGGATTTTTATCAGGTTCTTGAGGCTTTTGCCGCCTGTAACTGACGTTCTACATATGCAAAAAAAATCCCGGAGAAATTTTGGCCTTCTCCGGGAAAAAATGAACTTTAGAAAAATCTTTAAATCAAAAGACATGATCGCCTGTTTAAACATCAACCCGATCCGTATCTCAGAATCGGGTCGATGTTAGTAATCAAAACGTCCTGCTTATTTTAGCAGAACCATACGCTTGATATCGATAAAATTGCCAGCCGTCAACTTGTAGAGATAGACGCCATTAGCATAGTTAGTGGCATTCCAGCGAATCGTGTAGGAGCCAGCTGGTTGCTGTTCATCAACCAGTGCCGCAATTTCCTGACCTGTAATATCATAAATCGTCAAGGTCACCTGGCCGTCCTGCGGTAATGCATAGTTTATCGTGGTTGCCGGATTAAACGGATTCGGATAGTTCTGCTCCAGTGCATATTCCGTCGGGAGAACCGGTGTGGCATCAAACTCTTCCAACGGAGCATTTTCCGCCTGTTTGCCAAGCGTGCCGTCATCTTCATCGCAGTGTCCGGGACCGGTCAGGCCATTGTTGTATTTATCGAGGATGGACGCTAAATTCGTCCAATCAGATTTCGCTTTCCCCTTCAAGCCTGCTGTACTGGCTGGAGTGTAGGTATTAAACAGAGCGGTTGCCGCAGCAAATGTCGTCTTAACCGCAGCATCAGAAGCGCCTGCCATGAAATTCAATTCGGCGGCAATGTATTGATGCGCCAGATTGTAATAAACATTACCCGCCGGTGGCGTCCGGAGTACTTGATAATAGGTTTGACCGCTCAGGAAGAAAGGATCATCTTCCATACCGCCCCAAACATCATCCTCAGGTGCCGGACCATGACTGGAGTGTGTTTTCCAATAGCCAAATGTCCTTGTACAGCCGCCGGCACAAGGTACATGGACAGTAATTGTATAGCTATCGCTGCCTTCCACGTTGGAATCGTTATCGTCATCGCTGGTCACAAAAGATGCTGTATTGTCAACTGTATAGTCACCGCAGGCACTATAGGGTCCGATGTCACGAGAATAAGTGAACGTCTTTGACGCGCCATCTGCATAGCAATGGGTGCCGAGTGAACCCTTGTAGGTATCGGACACGTCAACACACTCATCAACATGATTTATGGTTGCAGCGCTGAAATCAACAGCAGCTGTTCCACTAAAGATAGTTGTTCCAATCTTCGTTTCGTCAGGATAAGAGTAATTCTGCAACGTTGCCGTCGCGGTATTCGTGCGGCTAGTAGCATTTGGCAAACTGGCGCTATAAGTACCCGTTAGAGTTCCATCAGCAGTCAGTGTATACGGAAATGTCACACCGAAATTAGCTATCGCGGCTATGTCAACAGACACCACATCCGATACACTATTAATTGTTGCCGCAATTGGTGCTGGATTGGTTATAGTAATAGTTCCATTCACACGCCAGTCATTATCCATTGAAGTGGCACTCACAAGGACAGAATAGTTGACACCAGTGAACTGCTGTCCCACGGAGAGTGTGAGACTACTCTGATCCGCGCTCTTGTCGATAGTCCAGTTATAAGTGCGTTTAAAGGATGTGTTAGCATCTTTTATAACTCCAAGCGAGAAACAGTTTACTGTGACTTTTGCCGAGGCAGAAGGACCTTCAGTGGTTATTTCGTTACCGCTGCCATCATAATTAATATAAGTAATGCTGGCAGTGTTAGGGTTCTCGCCTTCCATTTCACATGAAAACTCTTTGTCATAAGTCACACTAGCATCATCCGTAAATGACCAGTTAGAACCGTTGCTGTCATTGACTCTAATGTTGTCATTAATCAATTCAGGAGTGGTAGGGAGCTCACCATGTGGCTTGACACATTCTTGACTTACACCCTGTTCAGATCCTCCCGGCCCATTGGTGATCTTGGCATCGGCGCGAACCTTTAAGGGCCCACCGCCAGAATAGACCATTGGATTAAAATTTAATTTGTAAGAATAACAATAGGCTTCTTCAGGATCTAGAACCGGATTTTCGCTGAGATCCAACTGCTGAGAGACAATCACATCTTCAGGTCCTGGAAAACCTGTCAAGGTCACCTTAAGCGACAAATCTTCTGTTGGGTCCTTACCCTTATTTTCGATACAAATTACTCCTTCAACCCAGGCAGCTAATGTTCCGTTATCTTTGTCCACGGTAATTGTGTAGATGGATGTTCCCTCATCACCTTTGAATAGATTCCATTCCGCAGGACTAGCCGTTTTCGTAATTGTCCATGCGAACGTTTTTTGGTGAACATAGCCATCGCAGTCAACCTTAACAGTCCCGCTGATGTTAGCATCTCCAAAGACAGAACTTGACATAAAGCTGATTAGCGCAACCATGCTTAACAAGATCGCTCGCAGTCGAAAACTTGATCTGTTGCCCATAAAACCTCCTAAAAAGATTAAAATTTAAACCTGCATTTTAAAGCAATGGATACACGGTATCTTCAATAACACCGAATTCACATCTTTGTTATTCAGTGAGAATCCGACTGATAACCAAATTTTCCTCCTCCCAGGTATGCCTCCTTTTTTTATAATGATGTGAAAAACATTAAAAAAACATGAGATTTTTCTGGCTTTGCTGAAATGTGCATTTGTGCATTTCTGCCTCCCTGAATGCCAGACCTCTCCTGTCATTTTTAAAGCAAATCAACATTCGAATCGCCGCTAAAAAATTACCACCTAAAAGTTAAAGTAATATAATGACGACAATCTCATTATCTTCAGTTAAAAAATATAACTCTGCATAAAAAAATTAATTATGGCTGATCTGCATTTTATGCGTTGATCGAATCCCCTATCCATACTACAGAACTAATTATATTAAATATTTCCTCCAAAGTCAATATAAATTTTTTGAATTTTTCCCATTACCTAGGAGTCATTCTTAGAAAATCAAAAATTTCAAGTAACTTTAATTCAAGCCAAAATTTGGTCTTGTTAGGTAATATTATTTATCGTACATCTTGAAACTAGAAAACAAATTAAAAGCCGCCGATATTTCATTTTGCCAAGCGCGCTCGAATGAATCCCTTGATGAATAATTCACAAATTTAGCCACAAAGACCGAATAGGGTATCCGTGTTCTAAAATAATGGGACACGGATCGAACGGATTTCTTCATCCGTTAAAATCCGTCCCATCCGTTCAATCCGTGTTCTATTCTAAACAATGGTGCTCTTTTTTGGTTGCAGCCAAGGGCAAAGTGGTCCGTGACGAATAATCCAGGTTAAATCCAAGGCGCATGAGCATTTCGCGACATCTCCATTGACGGGATCGAATCCAGAATTAGTCCGCCGGTTATTTTGCCCCTCGTGAACAGTAGACAAAATCTGAGATCTGCCATCGCCAATCTTCTATCTACAATCACCACAGTTCAGATTGAAGATGAGCGAGTGGCGACCTCAGATTTTTAATTGCTTGGATTTTCTATTTTTTACAATTGAGCAGTCGCGCCATAATGATCCCATCAATGCTCTTCAGCTTCTCGACATCCGCTTGCGAATAGTCGCCGTCAATATCGATGATATTGTAGGCAAAATCGTCTTTTTGCCGATTGAGCATGTTGGCAATATTAACGCCCTTTTCCGCCATTTTGCCGGTGATCTGTCCGACCATGGTGGGGATATTTTTGTTGATGATAATGACCCGCACCTGGCTGTTGAACGGCAGCTGGCAGTCGGGAAAATTGACGCAGTTGGAGAGATTGCCGTGTTCGAGAAAATCTTTGAGCTGACGGGCGGCCATGGTGGCGCAATTATCTTCGGACTCGGGCGTCGAGGCGCCAAGATGCGGGATGGCAATGACCTGTTCCATTCGCAGCAGCTCCTCGTCCGGGAAATCGGTGACGTAACAGTTCACCGTGGCGTCGGCAATGGCATTTTTGAGATCCGCATTGTTCACCAGACCATTGCGGGCAAAGTTGAGGACGCGCACGCCTTTTTTCATCAAGGCGAACTTTTCCCTGTTGATCATGCCCTTTGTCTCGTCGGTGAGCGGCGCATGGATCGAGATATAATCCGCGTGAGTGATGAGATCATCCAGGGAAACCGCTTTTTTAATGGAACTGGAGAGTCCCCAGGCCGAATCAATGGATATGAAGGGATCGTAGCCATAGACAGTCATGCCCATCGCCCAGGCATCGTTCGCGACCATCACGCCGATGGCGCCCAGGCCGATCACGCCGAGGGTTTTGCCCTTGATCTCCGGTCCGTCAAACTGTCCTTTTCCCTTCTCGATCAATTTCGGCACCTGGTCGCCCTCGCCGATGAGACCCTTCGCCCAGGCAATGCCCTCGATGATATGACGGGAGGACAAAAACAGGCCAGCCAGTACCAGTTCCTTGACGCCATTGGCATTGGCTCCGGGCGTATTGAAGACGACGATGCCCTTTTCAGTGCACTTGTGCACCGGGATATTGTTGACGCCGGCGCCGGCGCGCGCCACCGCTTTCAGACATTCGGGCAATTCCATCTCGTGCATATTGAAACTGCGCAGAATGATGCCATCCGGATGGGTGATCTCGGATGAAATTTCATAGTCCGCGCGCGGCAGTACTTCCAGACCAACCGGGGAAATTTTATTGAGTGTTTTTATTTTGAACATATGGCGCTCCACGTTTCCATTTTCGTTCGACAAGGTGACAACATCGTGTTTTTTTTAGCAAGTTTTTGTACATTCGGCAAATACGCCTATAATCTTTCAATATTTTTCAATGCAGAGGCGCAGAGAACGCAAAGATTCACGAAGAAATGATATTGATTTTTCATTGCCTCGCTTATCTCGAGAGGTTTATAATAACGCAGCACATCCATTTTTCTCTGCGAACCTCTGCGGTACTTTGTGCCTTTGCGTTTAGCTTTTCATAATTATTACATTGGTTTGGTTGCAGCCAATGGCCGCACCAAGATTCTCGGCGCGCTCGCGGTTTATATATTTTTGGTCGCAGCCTATGGCAGCACGATGATCTTTGTGGTGAATAATCCATGCTATATGTTCTCGATTTCAAACTTTTTCATGAAATCGACCAGCTTTTCAACGCCGGCCCTTGGCATGGCGTTGTAAATGCTGGCGCGCATGCCGCCGACGGAGCGATGCCCCTTCAAGGTGACCAGGCCAACTGCCGCAGCTTCCTTGACAAACTTGGCATCCAGCTCTTCATTGCCGGTGACAAACGGCACGTTCATCAGCGAGCGATCTTTCGGCACGACCGTAGCCTTGAACAGATCCGATTGATCCAGATAGTTGTACAGGATCGCCGCTTTTTCCTCATTGCGCGCTTGCATGGCCGGCACGCCGCCATTCTCCTGCAGATATTCAAAGACCAGCCTGGCAATATAAATCGCGTAACACGGCGGTGTGTTATAGAGCGAATCGGTTTCTGCCTGCGTCTTCCAGTCCAGCATGATCGGCGTGATATCTCGCGCATGCCCGACGAGGTCCTTGCGGACGATGACGACGGTCAAGCCGGCCGGGCCGATATTCTTCTGCGCCCCGGCGAAAATGACGCCGAACCTGGAGACGTCGTAGACCTGGGACAATATATTCGAAGACATGTCAGCCACCAGCGGCACCTCCCCGACATCGGGCAGAGTTGTATAGCGGGTGCCATAGATCGTATTATTGGTGACGATGTAAAAATAGTCGGCCTCTGGCGTGAAAGTCGACTTGTCGAGCTCGGGTATATAGCTGAACGTCTTGTCCTCGGATGATGCAATCACCTTGACTGTGCCATAGCGTTTCGCCTCGGCGATGGCCTTTTTGGACCATTGGCCGGTGTGAACGATATCAGCGACGCCGCTGCCGTTCAGCATGTTCAGCGGCACCGC
>JAFGJB010000224.1 GCA_016929295.1 Candidatus Zhuqueibacterota bacterium
CATCCGGCGCACCTTGTCCTGCAGATGCTCGCCGCCGTGGCCGGTCTGGCACCACTGGAAATCGAGCCAGTTGGCATCGTGGTACGAACGGTTGTAGTGAAAGCCGAATTGCGGATCGTCGCTCCAGTTTGCCTTGCGATCGTCAAAAGGGCTGTAATGGATGCCGGTCGGCTGACCATAGGCGTCCCATTCCTGAATCTCCAGACCGGCCGGTTCAGTGACTTTTTCCTTGCCGGTGCCATCGGCGCTGACCAGCCACATGGCCGGATAGGCGCCAAAGCGGGCAATCAGGTAGCGGGTGTAGCGGGCGTACTCTTGCGGTTCGGCCGCAGCGCCGAGGGTGCCCAATCCCTTCCAGCCGAATCCCTGAAAAACCGGATTGTAAACGGGCACGATGCCGTGATCGATCAAGATTGAGATCAGCTTGTCGAGGTGATGAAAATAATCGGGATTGAGTCGGTTGAGGCTGCCGTCGGCAAGATCTGCAAAGCCAACGCCAAAGCCGCCGACGGCGTCTCTGTCGCGCGGCCCTGTTGCTCGCCGGTCGGGTTGCACGCTCATCAGCAGGGCCGCATTGAAACCCCGCTCGCGGCGGTTTTGCGCATAAGTTGTCACCGATTCGATCGTGCCGCGAAACGGCAGTCCCCATGGCGTATCGGCGACCATCAAGAAAGGCGCGCCGTCATGATGAATGACGTTGCGCTTATCCGGCGACATTTTGAGCAGGCCATGCCGGATGAGCGGATTGTCGCCGGTATAGGCCGAGACGAAAAGCTCGCCCCGCTGCTGCAGACCGGCGTCCGGCGGCTGCGATGTGCTGTGCCAGCGCCACTGTCCGGTCGCTGGCGCAGCAAAACGGACGCGCCACCATTTATCGCCGTCCCAAAAGCCGGGCCGCCGGATGCGCTGGCCGTTCGGCCCAATGAACTCGACGACCAGTTGGACGTCCGTGTAGGGATTGGCGACCTCTTCCCGGGCCTCGAACGTGAGCTCGACCATCGCCCATTGTTGCGCCGTCTCAGGCGTCGCCGGATGAGTGTCGCGCATGCCCGCATGAAAATCGGCCACGAGGGCGTGCTGGTTTAGTCTGTCATTGGCGTCCGCATCGAAGACGACGTGAATTTTCTCCGCTTTGACAGCGCCGAAGGATGACGCGCTCAATACCAACGAGCAGACCAGTGCCGAGATCAACAGTAAAGCTTGCGTTTTTGTGGTTCCGCCAACACACCGGCAGCGGTCTTGAACAAAATGGCAAAACCAAGCTTTTCCATCTTGACTTTTTTGATAAACACTCATATTTTTCTCACCGCAAAATTAATTATAAAGCTCAGTTGCTGCAACAAGATACACTGAAAACTCGGAATTGTCAATAGGTTCATTCTTAACATGGACACAAGATTGGATAATGACCAATTCATTTTTGATTTCGCCTGCAGGTATTTTAACATCAAGATCGTCATCAATGCTGTCCACATCTGAATTTGCAAAAAGCTGTAGTATTTGTCCAAAGATGCTATTACATTTATTCATGAACAACGGAAAGAGCCTTTTAGTAATAGCAAGTGAGCAAATCTTGAGGGATAAGCATCCATGCTTACTAGACGTTTCATCGTAACAAGGATTCTTGCTGTGGCAGTCATTGCCGGCCTGGGCGTCATTATTGCTGTACTGATGGGGACATTGACGGCACGTCTCACTGTCGCGGCAGAAGAACAGATCAATCCGACGACGAAACACATAGAGCCCGAAAGTGGAAAGCCGATCGAGGAGCTGCAATCCGAGTTCCTGAAACTAAAGTTTGGCATGTTCATCCATTTCAATATTGAAGAGCAGATAGAATTCCAAAAGACGCACATCGCCGAGCTTGTTGAACTGTATCCGGATGTATTTTACCTATGGAACGATGGTCTCGACCCTGAGATTATGCCTGACGACAAAGCTTTGACGTTCATAAGGGGATTGCGTCCGGGGATTATTGCCAGCGCGAATTGGTGGGATTGGGATAAGAAGGGCCAGCCCTATCTCGACCTTGCCGTAACAGAAACCAGACACTTTCCAAACGGGAACAAGACGCCGGGCGAAACATGCTGGTGCCTTGAACAGAGCTGGTTCTGGAACGACACGTTTCAGCCCAAAACAGCGCAAGATATCGTATTGCAGCTAACCGTGGCAAATGCCAGGAACGCGAATTTCCTGCTCAATGTAGCTCCTGATAAAGAGGGACATTTCACAAAGTCGAGCGTCAAGGTTTTAGCAGAAATCGGAAAACTGAGAGGCATGACCGTCACTCGTGACCGTGTAAAAGAGGCGAATTGAGCCCACAAGCCGCTTCGGTTATAAAATGAAAGGTGAGCCCAATGTTACTTTTTACAAAGATCCTCTGTCCAACCGATTTTAGTGATCCGTCTTTTGAAGCGCTAGAGTTTGCCAACGAACTGGCGCTGCATTTCATCGCTGAATTATTCGTCCTGCACGTCGTCGCTCCTGTCCCGGTCGACATCAACGATACCATGATGCAGGTTCCTCTTTACGTTTTTCAGCACCAGCAACAATTGGAGAAATCTTCAAGCAAAAAGTTGGAGGAAGAGATCGCAAAGAGGATATCGCCAAAAGTGACGGTGCATTCGCGTGTCGTTGTGGGGAACGCGGCGGATCAGATCGTCAAATTTGCCGACGATGAAAAAGTCGATCTCATCATCATCTCCACTCGCGGCCAGACAGGCTTGAAACGGCTTGTCTTTGGTTCTGTTGCGGAAAGAGTCGTTCGCCTTGCTGCGCAGCCGGTTCTGACGATACGGCAGGAGTAAATTCTCGTCGCACTGGCCGCTTTGGCAGGCGCAAAAAAACTAAAGCCCGGTTGCGCCAGTGCTGCCGGGTCGGATTTCACTCGCCCCGGCAGCAGGCTGCCTTCCCAATCACTCCTCAGACAGATGCCAGCTCCGGCAGCCGCTTTGTGAGCTCGGCCCAATCTGCGCGCGGCAGACGGGCTTTAACTCCGGCGCTCAGGGCGCGGAACGGTTCGGGGGGAACTGTGCCCATCACTGTGCGCAGCAGGTCTTCCTGTTCGTCGGCCATCAGCGCCACCAGCATCCACGGCAGTAGTGGCCGCATCATCTCGGGCGGAATATGTCCCACAATCTGCCCGGCCATTGCACCCTGCTCCGCCAAGCCGAAATACTCGTCCAGCAGAGGAAGGAGCTGCTCCTCCTCTTTCCAGATGTGGAGACTCAGGGTCGCGTTGAGGCCGATCACCTGGCGGTGCAGTTGCCAGGCTAAATCGCGCGGCTTGGCTCCCTGAGGCGCCGATTGCAGACTGGTCAATGTCGCTTCGATCGTATCAAAGGAAGACTCTTCGAACTGGTGATCGAGGGAATAGGAGCGGGTGACGCGGGGCACCTGGCTGTCAAGGGCTGGGTAGAGGATCTCTTCTTCGCCGGCGGCGTGAAGCTTTACCACCTTACGCAAAAAACCGAGGCGATCGGCGAGGCCGGAAAGCTCTGGGCCGTTTTCGCTACGATGCCCGGTCAAAGTCTCGAGGGCATCCAGCTCGTGCCGGATGGCCTTGTGAATATAGCGAAATCCGTTCATTGGTGCAGACATTGGTATACCTCCTTTTCTAGGTTTGAGATTGCTGAATATTGCATTGACTTCTGCTCTTTCATCTTTAGGGCCAAAAAAGTCATGTCATCTTTCTGCGGTTGACGATTCATCCACGACACGGCGATGTCGTTAAATCTGTCAATAATATCACCTGGTGACCGCTGTGCAACCTCTCTAAATATTTCCCTGGCTTTATCATAGCCCAACTCTTCACCGTTGTCGTTGAACAATTCAGGAAAGCCGTCCGTCATCAGGATCAATGTATCCCCCGGGGCAAGAATCATGGTGTGCCGATGATACAAGCCGCCTCCATAGCCGCCGAGCGGGACGCCTTTGAGCGGTATCTCGTCAACGGTCGCCGTTCGAGATCTGAATATCAAGCCGGGCGGTAATCCCGTGCCCGCGATTTCAAGGGTGTTCCCCTTGAATCTCCCGATCGCCAGAGCCATATAAAGCCTGGGGAGCCCCATCCGCTTCAGCGAGTGCGATGCCCTGGCCAGAAACTCGACGATATC
>JAFGJB010000225.1 GCA_016929295.1 Candidatus Zhuqueibacterota bacterium
CGCAACCAAAAACATCTAAACCGCCGAGGGCGCCGAGAGTCACAGAGGAAAAGAAGCGAAATCGGGCAATATCTCTGCGAATCTCGGCGCCCTCGGCGGTTGGCTTTGAAACTTTGCTAAAAAAACAAGATGTTGCTGATTTGTATTACAGAGTCACAAAAACACCAAGGATCACCAAAAAAAACTTCTTGGCCATTGGATCCTCGATGGCTCTGTGTTTGATGAATTTTGTATTTTGATGATATATTTTTATCATCGCAGTACCAATAACTGACCTTTTACTGCTTATCGTAAAAGGCCAGTCTCTGGCAAAAACGATTAAAAAGCAGCATAAGATTGTAGAAAAATATTTTTTTTCTTTGCGTATCCTTTGCGGCTTTGCGTGAGTGAAAAAGATAATATTTTAATGAAACATTCTTATCATTGCAGCTACCAGAAACTGAACTTTTACTGCTCAGCGCATAAAAAGAATATTTCTGCTCAGCACATCACCATTCGCGACGTGCAAGCGAACGACATACAATCCGCTGGCGACGACCTCTCCCCTCTCATTCGTGCCATCCCAGCTCGTCCGATGGTCACCCGCTTGCAGGTGTTGATCGACCAGTGTGCGCACTTTGGATCCTAAAATGCTGTAAATGTCTATCTGTCCGACTCCAGGTCGATCAATTGAATAATGAATCTCGGTCGACGAGTTGAATGGATTGGGATAGTTTGCGTCGAGCATGACGTGCGGTTGCATCGCCTCTATCCCGGCCATGATGGCACGATTCTCTACATGTGTCGCACTCTCCTGCACATGAGCTGTGACGGTGACATCTTCCTGCAAAGCAATTTCGATATCAGGCGTATAATAATATGTATCTCGATGAGCCGAGTGCACCTGCCAATGCGATAATTTATAGCCCGAATTGGGCATGACACTGAGCGGCAGGGGGATGTCATTGAAAAATAGCCCCGCAAAACCATCCGCGATTGCATGACGTGAAATTGTCAGCCGACCCGCTTCCGGAATGTTGAGATTAACATTGATATCGGATGTTCCGCTCAGGCCAAAAAACTCGACAACATTCTTGACGGTATATTGCCGGCGCTGGCGTGCAAAGTAGCGCATCTTTTCCACATTGGCTTGCCACTTTTCGACGGAATCAAAGGTCGGCTGTATCCACGATTCCGCCGCGCTGCCGGTCTCATCCAGCAACCCGCCCCACTTTGCAATATGGTGCGGGATTTCAGCCCTGATGCCGTTTGCCAGGCTATCGATCACGCCGATGACGCGCGCGGCGGCAAAAGTCGTGTTCATGTGCCAGGCGTACTCGTTGATGAATTGATTTTTAAATTCCTCATTTTTCAGCAGATTTCTGAAAAGCCGGGTGGACCACTCGGGATTCGGCCAGCCGGGACCGCTTGCCGTGGTGCATTTGTCGATCATATTCTCCCTGACCCAGAAATCCGTCAGGGTCTGGTCCATATCGAAATTGATCCAGCGCCACCGCGTATAGTCGCCCGTATTCGCCTTCCAAAATTTGATATTATTGCACGGCCAATCCCTTTCGGCTAAATAGATATGTCCGACCATATAACCGATGTACTGATCGATATCCATCCGGCTTTTCACCGGTTCGTACAGCGCCGGATTCGACATATCATGGGTGGTGATATAATTGAACATGGCATTGTAATCGGCATTGCTGCCGTGCATGGCCTCGCCACGGCGTTCCAACAGATTGACATCATCTGCATCGACGCCAAAATTTTCGGCGATATAATGCTCATTGATCTTTTCGCGAATATTGTGGATGCCCCAATAGTCGCCGTTCAGATAGACGACAGCGGGTCGATAGGCCTGATAGTCGGCATCCATTCTTGTCGCCAACAGCAGCTGGGCGACGGCATCTCGCAGCATGGTGAACATCTGGTCGTCCGCCGCACTTCGCAGGATGAATGATTCGAATTTATCGATCTCCTTCTCTTTGAACAGCTTGTAGCGAAAGGAGCCTTTGCCGTAACGACTGCGCGCGTAGAGGGCCAGAGATTTTTGCGGATAACGGTGACGCGAGCAGCCGCCAAATATCTTCACGCCGGCCTGCTGGTTCAGGGCCTGTGCGCCGTCCATTTCATAGAATTCAATATTGATGGGACGTTCCCAGTCCTGGTTCACATTGCTGATGACGCCGGCGCAGTAGCCGTCGATGCCGTTGATGCCGGTGACATAGATGCCGATCTCTTCGGCAAAAAAATTATCCGGATCGGTGACCAGAGAGATGACAGGAAGGTTGACCGGAATATCGATGAAATAGGTGTTGGTGATGATGTCACTGGGCGGCGTACCGGACTGACAGGCGATGGCGCGAATCGCGCACGTCTTGTCTATGACGATCGGCGCCTCATAGAGAGGTGCGCTGTCATCCGGCGGACGCCCGTTCAGGGTGTAATGGATATCGACCTGATCGGCATTCGCAAAGCTGACGCAGACGTTGCCGTGATAAAATCCGCCTGGCGGAGAAAATAACGGTTCCGGCGTAATAACAGCCATGTGAGCAGAATTATTAGCCAAACCAGGCAATAGCGCGCCAAGCGTCATATTGATGATAAAGTACATTATCAACAATGAGAGGATTTTTACTTTCGCACAGCTCATAAATTCGTATGGTATGCTTTCATAGACAATCGCTCTGGATCTGTTTTCAGAGGCAATGGAATATAGCAAAGAGTTAAAGGAGATGCAAGCGGCGCCGGCGGCTCGTATGATTTTGTGCCCGGGTTATTTTGTCATCCGCCATCCCAGCAGATAAAGCACGCTCTGATTGTAAATATTGCAGCAAGAGCTCTGCACTGTCGGCCACACTCCCGCACTCGTGCGAATTTCAGCGAAGAAATGATCAAAAGCAAGACCGCCGCCCATTTGCCAGTCTGCTTGCCATTGCCTTGTTCTCGCGGTCCAATCCGTGCGGGTGACGTTCGACCGGTCATCAAGTCTAGCCTCAGACAACTTGGCGGCCTTTGGCCGCAACCAAACAATGTAACAATTACAAAAAACTAAACGCAAAGGCGCAAAGAGCCGCAGAGGCTCGCAGAGATAAATGGGTGTGCCGCGGCATAAAAACTTTTCAAGATAATCGATTAACAAAAATTTTGTTGAAAAAACACGATGTTGCCGCCTTGTATAACAGGAGAATAATACATGATGTTAAAATGTTATATTGACATAAAAGAGTGTCATGCGCTGAGGAAAGCAATCCTAAATTGCCGGGACATCCTGGACAGGAATAAGGTAATAAGGTGAAAATGTGAGGTATGCTATTTTGCTATTAAGGTCGAAAGATGAAAATAAGGTTTGAAGACAATAATATAGCTTCGGTTTTCATAGCCGGTCATTTTGATGTGCCAGATTTTGAAATTTGTAGGATTCGGTAAAATTCTTTGGCTTGTGCCGGCTTGGTCTAAAACGTCCATTAGAGCAGGTCAGAATTAAACGAAATATGAGAAATCCTATTTTTGATTTTCGACCTTAATAGCATAGGCGTCAACCTAACACGAAAAATGCCTCACGCAAAGGTGCAAAGACGCCGAGATACGCCAAGGTTCTAGAAAATTTGGGAGATTTCTCTATGATTTTTTCCTTCGCGAACCTTTGCGTCTCCGCGCCTTTGCGTTAGATTGTGTTTTTGAGCATATGAGATAACGTATTGATTTACGATACTTTTATTTTCAGCAAGTTGACGCCTATGCGCCTTCGTGGGGATGACTTAATTTTTCGTTCGCATCTTTTGTTGCACATCCGGTTCATTTTGCAGTGTATCTGTCCGCGTCCTGGTATCTGGAGGAGTCTCTTTATCCGTCTGCGGTGCGACCAACACATCTTTGAGCGTATCTATCTGAGTGCTCGAGTCTCTATTTGCCGGTCTTTCGAATTGCGAATTTGGCAATTCATTTAACACGGTATCTGACTGAGCGTCAGAGCCCGCATCAGTCGCTCTGTTAAATTGCGGCGCGACCAGCACATCTTTGAGCGTATCTATCCGGGCGATCGAGTCCGCATCAACCGTTCTACTGAATGGTGGCGCTGACGATTCTCTCAGCCGCCTGTCCGTTTGAGCGCGAGGATCAGCCTTGATTGTCTTGCCAAATGGCGCCGCTTCCTCGATTCTGCCGATCTTTTGCTTTGACTTTATGCGCAGAAACAACGGCGCTAAATCTTTTCCGCCAAAATCTGTCTCGGCCACATCCGGCAGTGAATCCTTGCTGACAAATTGAAACATGCTTGTGTCAAATCCGACGGTCTGCATGAGACCATTTGTCAGAACTGACGGATAGTCCATCTTGTCCTGCGTTGAATCTGACCACTGTATATCCCCGCGAATGGAATCCGCCACGAGTCGATATGGATGTCGGCTCAGGAAATCGGCATACACCTGTAACGGCTGGTCGCTATAGGCCAGGGGCATAGTTGATGTGTAATCGCCTGATTGACCTTGCACCAGATCCCACAGACGAATGGTCCCATCAGATGAGCCGGACGCCAATGTCCGACCATCCGGACTGAAGGCAACGCTCCTAGTCCAGCCGGTATGTCCCTCCAGCTGGTGGCGTTCAGTCCCGCTGGCGACATCCCAGATACGAACAGTGCCATCTTCTGATCCCGACGCCAACGTCACGCCGTCCCGGCTAAAGGCAACGCTAAAGATCCCTCCGCTCTGATCCTCCAGGCGGCGAAGCTCAATCCCGCTGACGACATCCCAGAGACGAATGCTCTCATCCCATGAGCCTGAGGCCAATGTCGCGCCGTCAGGGCTGAAAGCGACACTTTCAATCGCACCGCTTTCACCCTTTAGGATGCTTCGTACAACTCCACTGGCAATATCCCAAAGACGAATGCTCCCATCTAATGATCCGGACGCCAATGTTCCACCGTCCGGGCTAAAGGCAACGCTGTTGACATCATCGGTATGACCCTCCAGCCAGCGGCGCTCAGTTCCGCTGGCAATATCCCAGAGACGAACGATCCTGTCAGCTGAACCGGACGCCAATGTCCGGCCATCCGGACTGAAGGCGACGCAGTAGACTACTCCGCTAGGCCCCCCCAGGCGAGCGCGTTCAGCACCGCTGGCAACATCCCAGAGACGAATGCTCCCATCATCCGAGCCGGACGCCAATGTCCGGCCGTCCGGGCTGAAGGCAATACATCTGATCCAGCCGGTGTGACCTTCCAAACGGCGGCGTTCCGCTCCGCCGGCTACATCCCAGAGACGAATGCTGCCATCTTCTGAACCGGACGCCAATGTCCGGCCATCCGGCCTGAAGGCAACGCATCTGACGTCATCAGTATGACCTTCCAGGCGGAGGCGTTCGTTAACTGCTGCCATAGCTTCACGAAAATGAGGGATGATCGGCGGCACGTACGGACTTGATTTACTTAACCACGCCAATCCCAACGAAAACATTATCAGTACACCGGCGACGGCCACCGGCAACCAGTCGAACCATGTCTTTGTCCTGTTGGAAAAAAAGCGGCGCAGCACATTTGGGACTCCTACAGCCAATCTTCGCGGTCGGCGGCCGGACATGTATGTCAGAAAGACATAATCATGCATGCCGCTCTCTTCCGGTGTGGTTTTCAGGAATTTCAAAATGCGACGCCAGTGCCGCCTTTTCAGGCCGGGGGTTCGGGCGACGTCCAGAATAAAACCCTGGCCCGGCTCTTCTATGGCGCTCTCTAATAAATCCTGCAACGCCTTACGGACTGCTGTTTCTCCTTGCCGACCCATCTCCTGTATGAGGCGCAGACGCCACCAATTCGGCATCATGCCGTACCTCAGCCACGGCAGGCGCGCCAATCTCAGCAGTCGTTCTTCGGTGATGAGCTTTTGCCCGGCGTCATCTAAGAGGCGATAGCCCAGATAGATTGTCAAATCCCAGCCAAGCATGGGATATACGGCGCAGGCGCAGAGCCAGTAAAATCCCTCGTCTCCAAGATAGTTCATTAATTGGCGGCAGAGCTGCTCGACCTTTGCCGGTTCGGGCTCGTTTTGCTCCAAATAGAGCATGGGACGCTGCGCCAGCAGTTCAGGATATGCGGCAGCACCGTCGGCAGGGGAAACGGAAAAGGTCAGGTTTCGCTGCATCGATTCAATGAGCACTGCCAATCCCGCTTGCGTGGCGGGCATCACCATGAAATCCTGGCCGGCCAACGCACTCTCTCGATAACCCCATTGCTCCGGGAATTCCGGCGTCAGCAGCGCCCGTTCATTCCAGTCGGAAAACTTTTCCAGCCAGCGTTGCGGTCGACCGGTGATCGGGTGCATCAGGCCGGCGCCGTCGCTAAAAATGAGCAAGCGATGGTCAGGGTAACGCATTGCCAAATCTGTCAGAGACTGGGCCGGCGCCACCGGCGTCTCGCCATAGCATGTTCGCGGATCGCCGTCGAAATAGTAACGATCGATGAACACGCCGCTTTCTTTCAGTCGGTTGAGCAGCTCGTCGGCCCGGCGCGCCTGCTGATCATGAAAAGTCGCACGATCGACCAGCGCGAGATATTCGGGCAGCACCTGGCGGTCGCGATAAACCGGGGTGAAAACGCCTGCACGCCTGGCCGTGGCGTTCACCGTGGCGGCCGCATTCAGTTCCCGGGAGGCGATGTCGCGATGCAGGCGCAGTTGCTGAGCGGTGCGACGAAACAGCGGTCCGCGAAAAAGCTCGTCACTGCTCCCCCTGACGACGATGCGCTGCATCTCCGGAACCGACAAGGTTCGGCGCTTTTCCAACTGCAGCCGCCCTCTGAACCACCGCCAGATCATCCACACGAGCAGGAAAGGTATATAGATGATAAATGAAAGAATAAAAGAGCGCAACAAACTCATACCAAAACTTGAAGGTTGTAATTGCAGTTGCTTTACTTCGAATCGATCCGCATAGTCATTGATCTCGTTCACCATCAGTCGCAATTTTTCAAGCTGAACGTCCTCTTCTCTTCTCGGAACCGGCTGCAAACGACGAAAGGCATCTGCCAGTTTGAGCGAGTCCAGCACGATGGTGGTATCAGGAGAACCGCTTTTATGCTCAATGAGTAGCGATGTCGGATTGAATTGAGGGTGATTCACCGTCAAGCGACTGCTGCCTTTTTTGCTCGCATAGCGAAAATGAAACCGACCATCGCTAGCAGTGGTCTTTTGCTGATCCATGAATATGACGACGGCGTCGCTGACGGCTTTTATGTCGTGGGTCACGACATTTCCACTCAAGGTGAAAATTCTTTCCTGTGAGAGTATCTTAAAATAGAAAACGAGGACAATGCCCAGTAACACGATCGTCCCCATCGCCACGCACAGCCATTGCAGATAACCGAGTCCCTTGGCTAATTCTTTGAGTCTCGCCGCCTGCTTCGGCACGGTTTCGGACGGCCTGGATCGCAGAGAAGCAAGCTTCTTTGCCGCCATTTTGAGTTTTCCGGCGAGATCCAGTTCTCCTTCCGCTGACCTTTCTACTGATGAATCCTCCATAAAGTATGGTCGCAAAGACAGCCAGCGGTTAAAGCGCTCGTAGAGTATGTCCTGTTCTTGTGGCGACGTGCAAAGGATCGGCGCCAGCAGGGTTTTCAATTTCCGGATATCCTGCGCCAGAGCGCCTTGTGCAGCCAGAGCCAGAACCAGGTCGTGCACGGCGATATACTGCTCGGTGCTAAAGTCAAATCCGCTTCGCCGCAGTTCTCCCAGAAAATCAAAAATGTCATCTGTCGTAAACATAAGCTGTACTTACCTGGCTCTATCCATCCATTCTTTCAAGACGGCTTTCGATCTCTGCTGATCCTCGATTGTCTTGACGAGAGAGTTCAGAGTGCCGGCAATGCGCTCCGGCTGCTGGCGCAATGGATTTTCCAGACCATTCTTTTCGCCGATTTCGCGCAAGACCAGCAGCCATCCCAAGAGCTCTGCCGTGGCCGGCCGCTTTTGCAGGCCGCTCTCCGGCCGGCGCAGCAGATGAAAGAGATCAAGTGCATCATCGAGCAATTGACTGCTGCCGCCGGTGAACAGGCCCAGACGGGCGTCGATGATTTTTTTGAGGCGATCTTGATCCGGAAAAGGAATGTTATAGTAGATGCAGCGCCGCAAAAAAGCATCGGGCAGATGCTTCTCGGAATTGCTGGTGATGATCAAGATCGGTCGCAGCTCTTGCTGAGCCTCAATTTTGACATTTCCCAATTCGGGTATCTTGAAATACATGCCTTCGACTTCATTGAGAATGTCATTGGGGAAATCGCGCGGCGCCTTGTCCACTTCATCGATCAGCACCACAGATCGCCGGGGACCGTCATGATGAAAATCCGGCGGCAACCACGATGCGACCACCGATTTATCATTGGCGAGCAAGATCGCCAGGCCGAGCGCGTTATAGGTCAGATAGTCCAGGCTGTTCTGGCTGCCCTCACCGGTCTGCGCCGCGTGAAACCGACTGAGCGTGTCATAGGTGTAAAAGAGATCGCGCGCCGTGCTGGTCGATTTGGTCTCGAACTTGAGCGGCGGTTTGAATCCCAGCTCCCAGGCCACGCTGAAGGCCAGCTGCGTTTTGCCGGTGCCGGGTTCGCCGGTGAGCAGCAGCGGCTGGCCGAGAAGCAAGGCGACATTGACCGCATCGACCAGGCCGGAATCGGGCAAATACCTGGAGGGATCTTCGTGACCGGCGCGCTTGAATGGGGGCAGCTCAATGGGTTTCATCTGACGTTTTTGCGGATCGCCGCTGTAAAAAGGGAATCTCATAGTCATTGCTCCTTCATGCACTCATATTTTCACTCGCGTTCAACTCTGATATTCCTTCAAAAGTGTCCTTAACTCTTCTGCGAGGTACTCCATGGACAAACGCTCCTTTATACCCTGTTCATAGAGCGCTCGAATTTCGCGGAACAGTTCATCAATTTGACAGAATTGCTGGGCATGTTCATGGACCCATGTGAAAACTTCTGCTTGTGAAATTGATAAAAGCTCAGGCAGAACAATCCCCTGCACCTTGTCAAATGAGTTGAAATCAAGTTGCGTCAAAAAATGGCGAATTGCTTTGTTCAACCTCTTGTAACTGCGCCGGCGCCAAAATCCCTTCCCAACCGACTGCTGATAACCGATCGATATGCAAAAAATCAATACTTGCTCCCGGCTGTAATCAGGGAAATCATTCCAGAACTTTAAAAAGGCGCTCATCAGCTCCGGGCCAAAAGCCTCCCAGTTATCTGTGAACATGTCCGTTTGGATCATGATCGGTTTTTTCGTGCTCTTGATCGCCGTCTGCATTTCTTGAGGGGAAGCTTCGCTATTTCCCAGCAATGCCTTTGCCAGACAACCCCGGACGCGATCGCCAATGAATTGCCGCGCACGAATGCTTGTCGGCCATTCCGCCACCTTTTTTTCTACGCCGCCATCCTCATCGTTGAGACCGAGAAGCTTTGGCAAGGTTATCTGGTGCAGCCGCATCAGGTACATATCATGACATTCATCTTCGTTGCCATGAATGAAGCAGACGAGAGGTCGCGCCGGCTTTTCTTTTTGCAAGTCGTTGAGCGCACGCCGGAGCTCCGCCTCCTGGCCGCTGCGGTCGCTCAAATAGGGCAATAGCTGCGGAATTGGCACGGGCTTTGTCAGCTCATCGATGGTGGGCAATTTCCACCGCCACGCTGCGCCGCCTTCTTCAGGATACAGCACCCACGGCCAGCCTTCTTTCTCGGCGGCTTTTTCTTTGTATAAATGGCGAGGATTATTTCCTTTTGCCGATTGAATATCGGCTACCGCTTCACTAAACGCTGTGCCAATGCAGGCGCCGCTGGCCAGACCCTTGTGAAATCTCGCGGCAAAGTCCGCTGCGACCGCATCGTCAATGTCCTGACTTGTGACAATGACCGCGGGAATGCCGGCCTCGAGCAATCCTTGTGCCTGTTTCTCGGTCGAGCAGCCATTGAGAAAAACCAATTGCAGACCACGCTGCTGCGCCAAAAAGGCAGCCAGTCCTGCAGCATGAACGGGCTGCGGGCTGCCGCCCGGCGATTCCGCCAGGATCTGAAAACTGCCCGCATGGCCGCCGTAGTGAAAAATGGCGATTCGATCGCGATATTCCTGAAAAATATCGAAAATCTCCTGGCGCGTGGCGTTTGCCAAAGGCACAATATCGCATAATCCCGACCACCTGGCACTCTTTAAGGCGGCTTGAATCTGGCGGCTCTCTTCCGGCAAATTTCGTAAATAGCGGGTGCCGTTCTGCCTATCTTGCGCAAAGGCTAAAAAGATGACCGGCCTGGCGCCGGTGGGGTAAGGCGATTTCGGCATTGTTTTAACTGTGCCTTCCAATATTTGTGAGTCTTTGGCGATCGATCCGTTCTTGCCATTCTTCGGCAGATACTAAAGCATTTTGCATGTCATCCGTCTTGCTGCCGCTGAATGACGGATGCATCACTAACCTGAAAAATTCACCCGAATAAAGACACCAGGACTCCAAAAGCCATGATTCTTTGTGACCTGGTGTCTTTGCACGAGGCATTTGTAGATAATCCAAATTAAATGGTCAACCATGCAAAAAATCAGCCACCGCCTTGATCGCCGATTGCGAAGTAAGATAGGAAAAATGATCGCAATCCACAACCTGCACCTTTGGCATGGGGTTGCGCTCCGGCTTGAGCAACGCCACCGTCTCGGCGCTCTTGACGCTGACCACCGCGTCATTCGGCTGCATGCCGAATTCCAGCGAGATGATCTTGTATACCGTCTTTTTGGAGAAAAAGGCTCTCGACAGCCGCACAAAAGCATTGGCAGACGAGTCCTGCCCGCGTGCGTCCTTGATTTGCCCGGTGCTGCCGGCGATGACCAGGTAAGGGATCATCGGATCCACACTGCTATTGATGTCAACGATCAAGTCTGATTTCGGCTTGAGCTGGTCCAGCGTCGTATCCACCTTTTCGAGCCCGGCGATGGCGGCCGCAATAAAGGCCACCGCCTTGACGATCATTGCCGCCGGATTTATCAAGGTGAGCAGACCATTGAGCCCGAGGATGATGAGATTTCTGGCGTATTGCTGCAGCACAGCCATCGGCGTGCCGCTGTTGGGCGCACCCAGCATGACCAGACGCGAGGCAATCTCGTTGCCGCCTTCGCGCTCGATGAACCAGCGACAGACCAGCGTGCCGAGATCGCTGGCAATGACGTCCAGCGTCTTGCCGTGTCCCGCCGCCAATCCGACCTCTTCGAGGCGCTCCTTGAGTTTCGCGGCGCTGTCCTGAATGCGCGTGTTGATGTTCTCGTAATCAAAGGTCAATATCAGATCGTATTTCTGCAGCTCCGGCGCCTGCTGCTGCTGTACCGCGATGCCGGCGACCATTCTGCGCGTGTCCCCCAGCATGCCGTGCACCAGCAAAAGGATGCGCTTCGCTCGCGCCACGCAGTCGCGCACATGCGTGGTGGCGCCTTCGTCATAACTGACCGCCCCTTCACTGCAGGTCGCGATTCGCAGCCGCGGGTAGGGATCCTCTATGCCGATGGCCTTGGCAGCCTTTTCCGGGATGAGCTTGAACGCCAACATCAACAGCGACCCTTTGACGTCTCTTTCGCCGGAATCCATTGGCCTGGGCAGTTGATCCACCCGAATGTCCGCGCCGCCATTTTTGGCATAGCCGTAACCGACCGGCACGTACATGTCATTTTCCGGGTCATAGCTCACCAGCAGCACCGATTCATTCTTTTTTAGCGTCTGAGAGGTATGAAACAGCAGCGGCGATTCGGGCGTCACCTTTTCGATGTCGGCGGCATCATCCAGCAGCAGCTCGATGCCGTTTTGGCCATGTTCCGCAGCGCGACTGGGAGAAAATTCGAAGGGCTCGATGAGCATGGGCGCACTGCGCAGCACGGGCGGGATGTTGCGTTTAATAGCTCCACGCGCACTGGCATCGGTTTGTCTTAACCGAACCTTGACCTTTGCTTTGAGAGCGGGATGTCCAGCGATCTGCACTTCTCCTCCGACGGGCGCCACCCCGCCTTCCTCCGGCACAGCGACGACATCCAGGGGCCAATGAATGATGATGCGGCTGGCAATGGTCATCCAGTCGCTGAGGAGATCGTCTACACCGGCCTGGTCGCCGACGCCCCGCATCGAGATGCGCCGCATCAGGCGGCCAAGTGTGGATGGCGGCGCCGGCTCACCCGCCGCTCTTGATACTCCTCGAGATCTCACCATCTCTAGATCATCTTGTTCAAACAGTGCGGGATTGATTTGATCGCTGCTCACAATGATCTTTAGAATATCGGTCAATTTATCGATTCCCTGTTGGCGAATCCTTTTCGGGATGGCCGCCGGGATGAGAGGAGAGTTATTATAAAGCACCGGTACCGATGCCCCGTCCATTCCTTTTGGCGCCAGCTTGATACATGAATTTTGATTCAGACCGGCCGTTTGTATGCCGAACAATTCAGTCAGGTCAAGGATGGCGCAATAGAGCACCTGGTCCGTTTCGTTGTGCAAGGTCAATTTGAACTGCGGGTGTTTCCCGCTGTTGTCGTTGGCGTAATGTAAATTCAATTCATGACCCGTCACAGACCGCTCGACCTGTTTTCCATTGATCATTTCCACAGCTTTAAATTCGAGGCGGACAGCGTCGACGGGCAGCTGCGAATTTTTGTTCTCCAGATTGGCGATGCTGAACCAGCGCGCCACATGAGCCAATCGCGCCACTGCGCTCACGGCGTCGTCTGTTTGAATGGTCAGCGGATAAGCATCGGCAATGCGCCGGATATCATATTGATGCTCCTTTGCCGTCAATCTCAAGGTCGCCAGACTTTCATCGTTGGTCTCCTGCACGACGAGTGGGATGTCATCACCCACCTCCTTCTTTGCCAGCTCATCGCGAACGGCCTTGAGCATAGCCGGATCGCCGTCAAAATAAACCTGCAGCGGCGGCAGAGGATGACTGACCACGGCTGCGGCAAAGGTTTGCTCTTTGTTCGCCGTTTGCTTCAAGCTATCCAGAACAACGAGGCTCTCTCCGGCCGTCACTTTTTGCACCTTTGCATAGCCGATCCCATCGCTCATCTTTCGGCCGGCAAACGGCGCAGCGCGTCTCTTCTTCTGCTCTTCGAAGGGAAAGAGCGCCAACCGGGTGGTTTCATTGCCGATAGGAGCTTGAATGCCGTGCATGGCGCCGGCATCGAGCAACCAGCTGGCGTGCTCGTCGCTCCAGTTCACCTGATAAATAGCCCGGCGTGGCCGTATGGCGCCGTCGAGGAAATAGGCATTTTGGTCCTGGGCCTCAACCGATTCAATCTGCGGCGTCTGGCTCGCAATGGCATTTTTCACTTTTTGCGTCGTCAATGTATGCAAATCATGATAGGTCAATCCATGACCACTTCTTTTGAGAGCGTCCAAAAGGTAAAAGGAAAAAAGCCCATGCCTTTCACCGCTCTCCCCTATATTGCGCTCCTTTGCCGTTTCTTCCGCCCGACAGGCGGCCAGCAGAATATGGCGTCCCTGCGGCGGCACCAACCGGCTGCCGCTCTTTTTGCCGCCGGCAAGTGCTTTCAACCTCGCGGGCGTGATGATGTACGAATCGAGCGGTCGTGCTCGGGTGTCGTTTTTTTCATGACGGATGCCGGTGTCCTCAGTTTCGCGCGTGCCGGAACCGGAATGGCAGGAATCCATGATGACGACGATGTGCGGTGTGCCGTCTTTGGGCTTGCCTTTTTCATCCCGCGTGGCCACCTCCTCGATGAGCAGGGCCAGCTCTTTATCCGCCAGATCGTAATGGCCCGGCATGCGGCTGTCGTAGCAGACGATGGTCTCGTTCAGACGATCCGGATCAAGGTCCCAAAAAACTTCCGGCGCGTATTCCTGCGATCCATGGCCGCTATAATAAAACAGGGCCACATCATTTTTGCCGGCCTGGCACAGATGTTGTCGAAATGACTCGATTATCATCTCGTAGGTCGGCTTGATCTCGCGGCGATTCTGGCTATCGCCGGAGGTGAGTTTGCGCAGCTCAAGGGCGATATCGCCACCCGAGGCCCGTTCATTGAGAAAATCCTCCATGCTGCGAACATCATTGACGCAGCCATACAGCCTGTTCGCAGAATTTTGTTGATATTCATCAATGCCCACCAGCAGAGCGTATATTTTTTTATTCATAGTTTATTCCTCTTTGACATAATGGTTTCTTGATAATCCCTTCCACCTTGGAATATTCTCAGTCTCACTGTTTTCCAACCAAATAACCAATCGCACCGCCAGCCACGAAAGTGACTGCATTGCTGACGCCCATCTTCAGCCAGCCGCGCTTTACCTCTTGATTATACTTTTCGTCCAAAACCAGATATTTATCGTACAGATTGGCATAAGTTGTGTCCAGAGCGGTGACTTCAGTTTGCAGGTTGCCGATCCGTTGTTCTTTCACCTGCAGCAGGCTATCCCGATTGGCGACCTGCAGATGGCAGTTATCCAGCTCGGTCTGACTGCCGTCGCGCTGCGCCATAATCTCCAACACCTGGCTGCTGAAAAAGCGCGGCGCGATGAGCCCTTCCAGGCCATTCGGCGTCTTTGCCTGCCAGAACTGTCCGGCCCATTCTGGAAAAGCGCTGTCCAGGCTGCTGATGACCGATTCCGCTTGCCACAGCGTGTCGATGCGGGCCATGTCGCTCTGATGCTGCAGGCGCAATCGCTGCAGTTCCTGATCGAGGGCGTATTTCTCCTGCAGCAGTTTCTTCTCCTTTTCTGCAAGCCTGTCATTCTCGCGATGGAGACTGTCGCGCACCGCCGTCAGGGTCTCGTTGGCTTTAACGATCCGTTCCAATTCTTTTTTCTGTTCCGCCAGTAATGCGCGGCTGTCCTGCAACGATGACCACAGCCACCAGCCGGCGGCTAAAAAGACAAGGACCAGCGCGATCATGACGAGCCACGAAACCACACTTTTGCTAATTGCCATGTCTCACCTCCAGGCGATTGCCCTCTTTCTTTATGGACAATTTTTGCGCAAATTCCACCACCAGCGCTTCCTCTCCCGCGATCAGTTGATAATAGATCACATGACCATTCGGCTCGGCGTCATAAAGCTTGATCGTCGTCTGTCTGTTCTCAAGTTCCAGCAAAAGCTGACGTATCACCCATTTCGCTCCCTGGGCTAACTTGCCGGATTCCTGCTGATTGTGTTCGTCCATGTTTTGTACCTCATTGCTTGACTTGTTCGTTCCTGTAAATCACTGTTCCGTGGTAACATCGTCCTTTTTTGTCCTCTTTCGTGCTGTCCTTTTCCCGGATGCACGTTTTGCTTTCGGTTTTGCCTCTTCATCTGTTGGGCCGGCAGAAGATCTTTCGATCTCTTCCCGTCCGCGGGTGAATTCTGGCATTGACGGCGGGAGATCGCGCTCCGTTTCTGCTTCAATTTCCCGTTCACCGCCAATTCCGAGCACCTGTTTCGCGCGCGCATAGTATTTTAGTCGATCTGCAAGTCCATTGACCCCGCCATTGATCTTGCGGGTGATCAGCTCAAAGTGCAGGCGATCGGCCAATTCATTCAGGCCGTTTTTTTGCCAAAACAGTCCGGCAATGCGAAATCCCACCTCCGGTGTTGCCGCCTTTTCGGGATGGTCGAGCAGATTGATTCCCAACAGATTGCCGTATTTGTCATAGTTATAGAGTCCGGTGATCTGAATGGGACCACGGCCTTTGAAACGCTTGCCGTCGCCTGTATGGGTATTGCCTAAATTCGTCGCCAGCTTGCTCGGCGGCTCATATCGCAGCTGCTGCGGCGTCGGTCCCCAAATCTCCTCCATCCAGCGAAACTCGCCGGACTCATGGGCGATCTGCGCCAGAAAGGCGGCTTCGCGTCGCGGCGTGCTTATTTTAAATTCAGCCATCGAGCGCTGCAGCAGCGGCAAGTATACCGCGCGTTTTTCGCTGCGCAGCCTGGGCATGATCTGTCGCAAGGAATCATCGGTAATCATAGGGCCTCCTTTTCATTCAATATACCGTCAATTTAAATATTCCTGCTATCAACAGTCATTCTATTTTGCTTTTGGCGCATTCTGCAGCAGCCAGTCGATCGGATCCATATCCGCCGGTCGCGGCGCTTCAAAAGCCTGCAGCGGCCGCGCTTTGGGAAATTGATAGCCATTGACCGCCGTCAAATGCATTGGCAATGGCCTGGCAACCAGCTCGATGTCCTGCAGGCGATAGGGCAACAACTGAAACGACAAGGCATAAAGAGTCTTGAAACTGGAGGCCTTCCGCCCATCCTTTGCATAATCCTTGTAAAGAGTCATATTCCACAGACGAATGCCCCCCTCATCCGAGTCAGACGCCAATGTCCCGTCCGGGCTAAAGGCAACGCACAAGATTGCTCCGCCATGGCCCGTCAGGCGGCCACGCTCAGTACCACTGGCTAGATCCCAGAGACGAATGCTCCCGTCAGATGATGCGGACGCGAGCGTCTCGCGGTCAGGGCTGAAGGCAATGCTATTGACCCCTCCACCATGACCTTCCAGGCGGCTTTGTTCAACGCCGCTGGCAACATCCCGGAGATAAATGCTCCCATCTTCTGAGCCGCAGGCCAATATTTCGCCATCAGGACTGAAGGCAATACTAAAGATCCATCCGGTACGATTCGCCAATTGGCTTTTTTCGACGCCGCTTTCAATATCCCAGAGACGAACGCTCCCGTCTCCTGATCCGGATGCCAATGTCCCGTCATGGTGAAAGGCAACGCACAAGACGGCCCCAGTATGACCCACCAGCCGGCTTTTTTCAATGCTGCTGGCAACATCCCACAGACAAATGCTCCCATCTCCTGATCCTGACGCCAATGTCTTGCCGTCAGGGCTAAAGGCAACGCTATAAATCCATGCGGCGCGAACTTCCAGTCGGCTTCGTTCAATGCCGTTTTCAACATCCCAGAGACAAATACTCCCATCATGTGATCCGGATGCCAATGTCCCGCCGTCAGGACTGAAGGCAACGCTATTGACTTCTCTGGAATGAGCCGCCAGGCGACGTTCAACGCCATTGGCTACATCCCGGAGGCAAATATTCCCGTCATCTGTCCCTGACGCCACTATCTCGCCGTTCGGGCTGAAGGCAATGCTTCTGACCTCTCTGGAATGATCCGCCGGCCGGTGCAGAGCGCTGCCGGCTACATCCCAAAGACGAATGCTCCCATCTTCTGATCCGGACGCCAACAGGCCAACCGGGCTGAAGGCTAAGCTATTGACACCTGCAGCATGTCCGCCCAGGCGGCTTTGTTCAATGCCGCGCTCAACATCCCAGAGACGAATGCTGCCATCATTTGACCCGGAGGCCAATGTCTCGCCGTCCGGGCTGAAGGCAACGCTCTTGACTTCTCTGGAATGACCCGCCAGCGGGCGCTCAACGCCACTGGCTACATCCCAGAGGCGAATGCTGCCATTTTCTGATCCGTACGCCAATGCTCCGCCGTTCGGGCTAAAGACAACGCTCAATATCCCTCCTGTATGACTCGCCAGGCGGTTGCGTACAACGCCGCTTCCGACATCCCATATACGAATGCTCCCATCTCTTGAACCGGACGCCAATATCGTGCCGTCCGGACTAAAGGCAACGCTTCTGACATATTCGGTATGACCCGTCAGGCGATTTCGTACGACGCCGCTTGCAATATCCCAGAGACGAATGCTCCCGTCAGATGATCCGGACGCCAAAGTCTCGCCACCCGGGCTGAAACTGACGCTATAGATCCCTCCACCATGGCCCAGCAGGCGGTTTCGTACAACGCCCACCACATCCCAAAGAAGAATGCTCCCATCATTTGACCCGGACGCCAATATTTCGCCGTCAGGGCTAAAGGCAACGCAACAGACTACACCGCTATGACCCTCCAGACGGTTGCGTTCAACGCCGCTTGCAACATCCCAGAGACGAATGCTCCCATCTTCTGATCCGGATGCCAAGGTCTCGCCGTCCGGGCTGAAGGCAACGCTATTGACCAGCTCAGCATGACCCTGCAGGCGGATTTGTTCAACGCAGCTTACGACATCCCAGAGACGAATGCTCGCATCTCTTGATCCTGACGCCAATGTCTTGCCGTCCGGGCTGAAGACAACGCTTCGAATATAATCAGTATGACCCTCCAGGCGGTTGCGTTCAACGCCGCTTGCAACGTCCCAGAGACGAATACTCTTATCAGATGATCCGGACGCCAATGTCTCGCCGTCAGGACTAAAGGTAACGCTATTGACATCTCCTGCATGCCCCTGCAGGCGGATTCGTTCAACGCCTTTTGTAACATCCCAGAGACAAATGCTTTTATCTTCTGAACCGGATGCCAACGTCTCGCCGTCCGGGCTGAAAGCAACGCAATGGACCACTCCGGCATGACCTGCCAGGCGGATGGGTTCACCACCGCTTACAACATCCCAAAGACGAATACTCCCATCATATGACCCGCAGGCCACTATCCTGCCATCAGGGCTGAAGGAAATGCCATAGACCCACCCGGTATGTCCCTCCAGACGTTTTCGTGCAACGCCGCTTGCGACATCCCAGAGAAAAACGCTCCCATCTGCTGATCCGGATGCCAATGTCTTGCCATCCGCGCTAAAGGCAACGCTATTAACATCATCTGCATGACCCTCCAGGCGTATTCGTTCAGCGCCGCTTGCAACATCCCAGAGACGAATGCTCTTGTCAGACGATCCAGACACCAATGTCGCGCCATCCGGGCTGAAAGCAATGCTATAAACCCATCCGGTATGACCGGCCAGTTGGATTCGTTCAACACCGCTGGCAATATCCCAGAGACGAATGCTCCCGTTTTCTGACCCGGACGCCAATGTCTCGCCGTCCGGACTGAAGGCAACGCATGACATTCTCCCCTGACCACCCGGCAAAATTCTGCAACCGGTGAATGCCGCCATGTGCAAATCAGATTGCAGCAATCTGCCAAGAGAGATCGGTAGCGAACGATTAGCAGGGATTTGCTGATCCAGCGCGGCCAGGGTATAAAGCCAGGCTTGCCGGTAATCGCGATGCGGATCATCTGCTAAATCAAGCGAGCCCATTGCTTGAGCGGCCTTTTCTTCAAAAACTTTGCCTAAATTATAGTTGGCTTTTAATGTCTGTGCTTTCGCCTGAGCGGCACTGTAAAGCGCTGCAGCGGCCACACTGGCGAGGATGACAATTATAATGGCCGCAATTGCCCAGCTGATGTAGGATCGCTTTTTTAAAGCTTTTTCACTCTTTTTTATGAAATCAAGAGGCGCGGAAGCATCCAGCCTGGAGATATAGGGGCTAATGTAATTTATTTCCTCTTTGCTCAACAAAGTGCCGGTCTGCTGGTAAGCAGAATAGCCATCAATGAGTAATTCTCGGATCTTGAGCAGCTGCTTACGCTCTGCGCTCCTTTTTTCGGCAATGCTGCCGGCAAGGGCGTCGTGCGCCAGCTCATAAATGTCCTCACGCTTGCGCAGGATGCGGTTTTGCTCGAGCGCCTCAAGGCAGGCATCCAACCATGGTCCTGATTCGGGGAATTTCTCGGCAAGCTCCTCCCTTTTCTTCGGTTGCTTTGTGCCTTCCAGAGTGGTAAATTCTTCCAGCAAGAGCTGCACGGCCTCTCGAGGAATTTTGGGATACGGGTTCGCCAATTGCTTTTGGATGTCTTTAGCATGCTCTTCGAGAAAGGAGGCCAGCACATCGCCCAAAGTGCCCGTCTGTTCGACAAGTCCCTGGCTGAATTCAACCTTGCTTTGGCTATCACTCGCGTCACCCAGCTTTTCAACGGCCTCTTGATAGAGCTTGTCCAGGTAGACCTGCAAATAAGAGAGTTGTACGCCGCCGCTTTTATCGCTCAATTTATCTAAAATAAGCTGCGCTGTCTCTTCTCCTTTTTCGAGAGAGATGTCGAATGCCTTGGTCGTGCCTGTGATGACGCGAAGCAAGTTTCTGCGGTTCATGGACTCCACGCGGAAGCGATTGTCAAGCAAAGAAGGAATGATCTTTTCGAAATTATAGAGCATGCCGATGTATTCTTCACGCATCACCAAAATGATCTTGCAAGAGTTTTCTTTCAAGAGTTCAGAGATCGAGCTAATAAAGATATTCTGTTCGTGCTCATTGCCAAAGATGAACAGTTCTTCGAACTGGTCAAAAATCAGGTAGATCGGTTTCAAAAAATCGAGAAAGAGCGAGTGCAGCGCTTTGGAAAGCGACACATCAGAGTTGATCGGCGTTCGCGCCGCTTTACTGATCTCGCGTCGCAATGCTGCATTGATATCATCCTGACGCCGGATGTAGAGGTCGTACCAGTCGGTGGCCAAAAATCGATTGGCCAAACCGCACTGAATCAGGCTGGTCTTGCCGGTGCCGGACTGACCATAGACCAACAGGAGATTGGATTGATGGGCCAGTTCATAAAGCTGTTCTACCTCTTCCTGCCGGCCGAAGAAAATCTTATGGTCGTTTTTCTCGTAGGCGTCCAAGAATTTGAAAGGTGATTTCATATCTTACCCTCAAAATTAATCCTGCAAAAGCTCTTGACGTAACGCACTAAATTGTTGTTGTAATATCGAAAATTGTCTTTCAGAGGCAATTAATGTGTCTTGCCGATTAAAAATAGACTGATAATGATAGCTGTTCGCTGCTGCATCGCAAAATGAGTAGAAATAGAGATCGGACGTGTTGCCGCCGGCCAGAGCGTTTTTATCAATCACAAAAGGCGAAAGGCTCAAATAGTGGCTCATATCTCGAACGGATTTTAACAAAATCACCGATTTACACTCTGCGAAACAGTCATAATCCTTTTCAGCGTCTTCGTTCATCACCTCGCGTCCGGTTGTGCGCTTCAGGAGCACCTGCGTGTGGCGATACCTGACCTGTGTATGACGGTACTTGATGAGATTGATGTTTTTTATTGTCGTCAAGGTGTACTTGACAATAAAAGCAAAATGGATCATGATCGTAGCCAGGAACTTTTCAGACTGCTGGCATAAAGTCTCAATCTCTTCGGCAGCAATCTTTTCGTTAGGCAGCCGGGCGCGCATCGATTCAAGATACAGATGCGCTTGTCGAAATTCTTCCTGCTGCAGCAACCTGGGAAGGTCTTTGAATTCCGCTACGAAAGGATCGATATGGTTTCTTTGCAGCACCTCCATGACTGCCGCCATCAGGTCAATATAATTGAATGTGAGGTGACTCTCGTGATCCAGCTCAAAGTAATTCTGCAGCATTTGCCTATTTTGGGGAGAAATATTCAGCTCCGGATCACGATAGCGATCCTCCCACATTTCCGAGAGAGCAGCAGAGCAAAGCAGTTTTACTATTATCTCGTAAGTGACGACCAACTGCTGCAGCCGTTGGACGTGAATGGCGGATAATTCCGGAGAAAAGAGTTTACGCAATTGCTCACCCACGGGTAAAGGAAAGCTGTCGATGACGATGATCGGTAGTTCGCGCTCGTCTTTCTCACCGGCTTCCAAGTCTTCCAGGAACCGCGCCATATCTCGACTGTGTCGGGGTAGTTCATTGGAGAGCATTTCGATCAACACCCGATTCACCGGCGTGACATTCTGGCCAGAGGGCGCGATGCCAATATCGACCATCCGCTTGACATCCGGCAGCTTCCACGCCAATGACTTCTCGGCGTCGGCAATACGTTCATTGATGTGAAGACCCCACTGCATGTCGGCTGTCGGCGCCGTCTCCTCTTCCAGACCCAGGTGTCGAAACTCGCCCACTGCCTTTACTTTACCCGTGCTGATACTGAACGCCTTAGCGTTGTCGAATGCATCCTTTATGCAAGCATGCGCCGCCAATTCCTCATAAAACTGCTTGGCAAATTCTGCGGCCATTTTATCCTCAATGGAGACCGATGTAGCAATCACCAGGCGGGCGCCGCAGTCAAACAGCAGCTTGACCTGATCCCCAGTGGCGCAGCCATTGAGAAAGATGAGCTGCAGCGACTTTTGCCGACCCATCAGTTGCGCCAAACCATCGGCGTAAGCCGGTTCTGCTTGGCCTGACAATGCCTCCAACTGCAGATGGGTTCCATTAGCATGACCACCATAATGAAAGATGGCAATCCGATCATTATAGCGTCTGAACAGCTTAAAAATATCTTCAATCGCCGTGCTCTCTTCCTTGTGCACCAGGATGTAGCCCTTATCGTGATAATCCTGCAGGGCGTTGAAAATATTTTTCCGTTCTTCCTTGATCGTCTCGAGATAATTGTCTCGATCGTTCGAAAAAGCCAGGACGATCACCGGTTGAAGATTTGTCTCACTCATTTATAAAGCTCCAGGGTTTTATTCTTGTGTGACATTTTCTCTCTTTTAATTGCAGCATCACCCAATCACTTGAAAATAGTAAACAACCATTCCCATGGCCTTTTCTTTTTCATCTCTTTTGGCGCATTCTGCAATAGCCAATCGATGGGATCCATATTTACCGGCCGCGGCTCCTCAAAAGCCTGCAGCGGCCGCGCTTTGGGAAATTGGTAGCCATTGACTTCCGTCAAATGCAACGGCAATGGCCTGGCGACCAGCTCGATTTCCTGCAGCCGATAGGGCAGCAATTGAAATGACAAATCATAAATAGTTCTGAAACTGGACGCCTGCCGGCCGTCCTTTATATAATCATTGTAAAGACGCATATCCCAGAGACGAATGTATCCATCTACTGATCCTGATGCCAATCTCCCGCCATCAGGACTGAAGGCAATACTTATGACTGGTCCGCTAAGACTCTCCAGGCGGCTGCGTTCTACGCCATGCGCAACATCCCACAGACGAATGCTCCCATCATATGAGCAGGACGCCAATGTCCCGCCGTCCGGGCTGAACGCAACGCTATAGACTTGTCCACTATGGCCCTCCAAGCGGTAGGATTCTATTCCGCTCGCAAGATCCCACAGATGAATACTCCCATCATATGATCCGGATGCCAACGTCCTGCCGTTCGGACTGAAGGCAACGCTTGAGACTTCACCATCACTTTCTAGCCGGACGCGCTCAGCCCCGCTGGCAACATCCCACAAAAAAATGATACTATCACTTGCTCCAGATGCCAATGTCTCTCCGTCCGAGCTAAAAGCAACGCTTCTGACAACATCGTTATGCGCTTCTAGGCGGTGGCGTTCAACACCGCTCGCAACATCCCAGATACGAATACTCCTATCAAATGATCCGGATGCCAGCGTCCTGCCGTCCGGGCTGAAGCTAACGCTTAAGACATATCCAGCATGTCCAGCCAGGTGGCGTTCAACTCCATTCTCAACATCCCATAGACGAATAAGCCCATCAGATGACCCGGACGCCAATGTCTTGCCATTCGGGCTAAAGTCGACGCTAATGATCCATCCAATATTAGCTTCCAGCCGTTTGAGTTCAGCCCCACTGCTTGCATCCCACAGACAAATAGTAGTAGTATCACTTGATCCAGATGCCAATATCCCGCCGTCCGGGCTGAAGGCAACGCTTAAAATATATCCAGCATGCTTCCTCAGGCGGTGTTTAATGCCACTCTCAATATCCCAGAGACGAATGCTCCCATTGTCTGAGCCGGACGCCAATATCCCCCCGTCCGGGCTGAAAGTAACGCCATTAATCCTTCCGCAATGACCCTCCAGGCGGCGTTCAACGCCGCTCGCAACATCCCACAGACGAATGTTCCCATCATCTGAGCCAGACGCCAATGTCCCGCCATCCGGGCTGAAGGCAACGCCATTAATTCTTCCGCAATGACCCTCCAGGTGGCGTTCAACGCCACTCGCAACAGTCCACAGACGAATAGTCCCATTAGATGACCCGGAAGCCAATATCTTACCATTCGGACTGTAAGCAATACTTTTGACACTATCTGTATGAACCTCCAGGCGGCGGCGTTCAACACCGCTCGCAATGTCCCACAGACGAATGCTCCCATCATATGACGCAGACGCTAATGTCCCGCCGGCTGGGCTGAAGGCAACGCTTCTGACAACATTGGTATGCCCTTCCAGGCGGCGGCGTTCGATGCCACTCATAACATCCCAGAGACGAATGCTCCCATTTCTTGACCCGGACGCCAATGTCTCGCCGTCTAGGCTGAAAGCAACGCTAAAAACTCCTCCAGCATCGCTCTCCAGTCGGACGCGCTCAGCCTTGCTGGCCACATCCCACAAACAAATAGTACTATCACTTGATCCGGATGCTAATGTTCTGTTGTCAGGGCTGAAGGCAATGCTATTGACTGGTTTAGTGTGACCATTAAGCCGGTGCTCAGCCTCGTTGGTGACATCCCAGAGATGAATGCTACCATCATTTGAACCGGAAGCCAGCATCTTGCCGTTTGAGCTGAGGGCAATGCTAAGGACTTCTCCGGCATCACCACACAGCCTGGCACGCTCAGTACACTTGGCAATATCCCAGAGACGAATGCTCCCATCAGAGGCCCCGGACGCTAATGTCTCGCAATTCGGACTGAAAGAGATGCTTAAGACATACCCTGAATGACCCTCCAGGCGACGCTCAGCCTCACTGTCAACATCCCAAATACGTATGTTCCCATCAGATGAGCCGGAGGCTAATGTCTTGCCGTCCCGGCTAAAGCCGACGCTAAAGATCCATCCAAATTTACCTTCCAGCCGCTTGAGTTCAGCCCCACTGCTTAAATCCCACAGAGAAATAGTACTATCACTCGATCCAGATGCCAATGTCCTGCCATCCGGGCTGAAGGCAAGGGCTAAAATCCATCCCGAATGACCCTCCAGGTGGCGGCGCTCAGCTCCGCTGGCTACGTCCCAGAGACAAATGGTACTATCAGTTGATACAGACGCTAATGTCCTACTGTCCGGGCTGAAGGCAAGGCAAAAAAACCATCTTGAATGACTCTTCAAGCGGCGATGTTCAAATCCGCTTGCAACATCCCAGAGATAAATAGTACTATCAATTGACCCAGACGCCAATGTACGACCATCAGGGCTGAAGGCAACGCTCAAGACCATCCCGCCATGACCCTCCAGGTGGCGGCGTTCTACACCGCTAGCCACATCCCATAGACGAATACTCCCATCAATTGACCCGGACGCCAATGTCACGCCGTCCGGGCTGAAGGCAACGCTATTGACCTGTCCAACATGCCCCTCCAGGCGGACGCGCTCAGACCCGCTAGCAACATCCCAAAGTCGAATGTTCCCATCTTCTGACCCGGATGCTAATGTCACACCATCAGGGCTGAAGGCAACACACTTCATATTTCCGTGACTACCGGATAAAATTCGGCAGATTGGGAATGCCGCCATGCGTAAATCGGGCTGCAGCAATCTGCCAAGAGAGATCGGTAGCGAACGATTAGCAGGGATTTCCTGATCCAGCGCGGCCAGGGTGTAAAGCCAGGCTTTCCGAAAGTTATGGTCGGGATCGGCCGTTTGATCAGGTGTGCTCATTGCTCTAAACGCTTTTTCTTCAAAAATTTTTGCAAGATAATAGTTGAGCAAATCCCGCCGATTCAATTCCCACCTATTGCCAATACCCCAAATAGCCAGCCTCGCAATGATGAGAAATAAAAGTGATGCAACCGCCCAGCTGAAATAAGCTCGTTTCTTTAAGGCCTTTCTGCTTTTATGCACAAAATCGGCGATCTTGATCTCATCGAGCTTGCCAATATAGGGGGTGACATACTTTATTTCCTTTTTATTCAACAAAGTGCTGGTCTGCTGGTAGGCGGAATAACGATCGGCGAGCAGCTTTTGGATCTTGAGCAGTTGCTTGTGTTCGGCGCTCATATTTTCGGCAATGCGGCCGGCGAGGGCGTCGTGCGCCAGCTCAAAAACGTCTTCACGCTTGCGCACAATGCGGTTCTGCTCGAGCGCCTCAAGGCAGGCATCCAACCATGGCGCTGACTTGAATTTCGCGGCAAGCTCCGCCCTTTTCTTCGGCTGCTTTGTGCCCTCTGGAGTGGCAAATTCCTCCAGCACGAGCTGCACGGCCTTTGCAGGAATTTTGGCATAAGCGTTCGCCAATTGCTTTTGGATGAGCTCGCCACGTTCCTCAAGAAAGGAGCCCAGCACATCGCCCAGAGCGCCCGTCTGCTCGACAAGTTCCCGGGTAAAGGCAACTTGGGCGTCACTCCCGCCATCCTGTTTCGCAACGGCCAATCGATAGAGTTTGTCCAAATAGACCTGCAAATAGGCGAGCTGCACGCCGCCGCGCTCGCTCAATTTCTCCACAATCTGCTGCGCTGTCTCCTCTCCTTTTTCCAGCGAGATGTCGAATGCTTTTGTCGTACCGGTGATGACGCGAAGCAAGTTTTTGCGGTCCATGGACTCTACCCGAAAACGCTTGTCAAACAAGACGGGCACCTTCTTTTCGAAATCAGAGAGCATGGCGATGTACTCTTCGCGCATCACCAGAATGACCTTGCAGGCGACAGTGGCCTGCAACAGTTCTGCGATCGACTTTATAAAGATCTGTCGCTCTTCCTCAGTGCCAAAAATGAACAACTCTTCGAACTGGTCAAAGATGAGATAGACCGGCCGCAGGTGATCCAGATAGAGAGAATGAACCGCCTCGGATATGGAAGCATGGGCAGGGATTGGCGTCTGCGCCTGCCGGCGAATTTCATCCTGCAGCGAGGCGTTGATGTCCTCCTTTCGGCGGATGAACAGCTCGAACCAGTCGGTCTTTTTGAATTTGTTGGCCAGACCGCACTGAATCAGGCTGGTCTTGCCGGTCCCCGACTGGCCATAAACCAGCAGCAGACTGGTCTGGAAGACAAGCCGGTACAATTGCTCTATCTCTTCGCTGCGGCCAAAAAAGACATCGCGGTCACCCCGCTCATAGGCATCAAGAAACTTGAAAGGTGATTGGATCATGCGAACACCGCCTCTCTAAATTCCTCAAACAGTTGTGTGATCTGCGGATAATTCTCTGCCGATACGATCAGATCTTGATCAAAATCATTGACAAATCGAAAGTGAAAATTGTCATCGGCCGTTTCATGATAGCCATAAATAAATAGCTTTGAATTAGGGTTATCGGTCAAAGCATTTTCATCGATGATGAAAGGCGAAAGATTCAAATAGTCATCAACTGCATCGACTGTTTTCAAAAATACCACCGAGTTGTTTTCGGTGAAAGCGGCATAGATTTTTGGCTCATCCAAAGTCCCGGCCGTGGCGCGATCGAGGATGACGCAGTTGTGTTGGTATTCAGGGCCGTGGTGGCGCGGCTTGACGACGTCTATATTTTTGATGCTCGTGAGCTTGTACTGCACCAAAAAAGCAAAAACTCGCATAATGGCGGCGAGATGTTTCTCCGCTTGTCGGCAAAAACTGGTGATTTCTGCGGCGGCAACTCTGCCCCCTAAAATCTCCCTGCGCATTTCCTCCATAAAAGCCCGAGCTTGAGAAAAATCTTGCTTTTGCACTATGGCGAATCTGTCGAGGGCTTCAAAATAGGGAACAATATTGTTCTTTTGCAAAATATCCATCACCGCGATCATGAGTTGAAAATAGTCATAGGAAAGATGGTTATCAGCACCCAGGGAAAGAAAGCTGTTTAAGACAACTGCATTTTCCTCCGCAATCACCAGATGAGCATCTCTGTAGCGCGCATCCCAAAGCTGAGACAGCATGGCGAAGCAGAGCAATTCGATCACGGTTTCATATGTGACGACCAGCTGTTTAAGCCTCCCTTCGCTGATCTCCTGGTCGGCGAACAGCTTGCGCAACTGTTCGCCAACCGGCGAGGGATAACTGTCAATAATAACTTGACGTATCAAGCGCTGATCCGGGGCAGGACGTTGCCCACTCCTCTCGAATTGTCTATTCACTTCGGGGCTAATTTTGGCGATCGCATCTAAGAGCTCAGCTATGAGCACTGTATTGACCGGCTCTTTTTTGCCTGCGGCGGCCCCGCGGATGATGACAGTAAAGGCGCTGGTCTCCGGCAGCTTCCACGCCAATGCCTTCTCGACATCGGCAAGGCTATCATTGATGTAAAGACCCCACGGCATGTCGAATGTCAATGCCGTCTCTTCTTGCAGACCGAGATGTCGAAATTCGCCCACCTGCTTTTCATTGCCATACTTGGTGTTGATGAACGCCTTGGCTTTCCTGAATGCCCCCTGAATGCCAGCGTGTACCGCTAGCGCAGCATAAAACTGCTCGGCAAATTCGGTGGCCATCTTGTCTTCGATAGGGACCGACGTCGCAATCACCAGGCGGGCGCCGCAGTCGAGCAACAGCTTGACCTGACCGCGGGTGGCGCAGCCATTGAGAAAGATGAGCTGCAGCGAGTTTTGCTGCCCCATCAATTGCGCCAGACCACCGGCATGCGCCAGCTCGGCTGCGCCCGCGGGAGTCTCCAGCTGCAAATGGTTGCCGCTGGCGTGGCCGCCATAATGAAAGATGGCGATCCGATCATTGTAGCGGTTGAACAGCGCAAAAAAATCTTCGATTGTCGTGTTTTCTTCCTTTTCAACCTGGATATAGTCCTTATCGTGAAAAGGCCGCAGGGCGTTGTAGATATTTTTGCGTTCTCGCTTGATCATCGCGAGATGATTGTCCTGATCGTTGGCAAAAGCCAAAACAATCACCGGTTTAAGATTTGTTGCGCTCATTCATCAAGCTCCCGCATTTTATTTTTCGTGTAACATCCTCTCTTTCAAACAAGGTCAGAAGGCACGTTAAAAAATCAGCCAACCAAAATAAAAGGCGCCCAGTAATAGGGATGATGATAGATTTCGAACTCGACATTGATATCTACGCCAATATGTCTCGTTTTGCTTATTTTTTTAATGGCTAACATTTTGCTCATCATCGCCTCCGGCTTGAGGTTTCTCAAAAACAGCTGGGCGGTCTGCAGAGCTTTGGCGACGGACTCTCCCTGACTCTGGCAACGGTAAAACTCACCCATCAGCAAGCTGGTAGAAACATCATCAACTGGCCACAAGCTGACAACGGCAGATCGAGCACCGGCGCCCAGCAATCCTCGTGTAAATCCAATTAAATCATCCCCTCCGGTGACATCTCCCAACGCAGTTTCGCATGCACTAAGGACCACCAGCTCGGCATTCAAGTTCATTCCCATCAGCTCATATACACTCATGGCCTCCCCATCTGCCAGAAGTATTTCAGATAGCATGGGTGCGTTTTCCAGCAAAACAGCGTGCGTCGCGAAATGCAAAAGAGGGTAATCCGGCAAAAGTTGCCGCACCGTCGACTCGGTCGCTTCATCGCCAACCAGACTTTTGCCCCGGGGAAACAGGCTTGCCACATATATCGCCTCCAGCTCGGCGGCCGGCAAAGAATTCGCCGCGACGCTCTTGCCGCTGAGCGGTGGACGATGAGACATTCTGCCGGGATTCCCTACCGTCAGGATGGTTTTGGGCAGTTCGCTCCGGCGCTGAATATATTGCAGGGTGCCGGCGCTTGGGAGATAAGAAATTCGCATGGTTTCCGCCAATGGTTTATCCCGCCACCACAATGCCTGGAAAGGCATGGCATGCGCTGAGCCGTGCGGGACCACGATCAGCTCGCTACAGGAGCCGAGCAGGTCGGAAAACGGCGCTAAAAATATCTCGGCCAGCTCTTTTCCGAGCACGATCCACTAATCGCTCCGAGGATTTCTGCAGGAGCGATGAAAAGCGGCGATCATCCTGTTGATGGCTTTTTCATCCTGCAGCGAATGGTGACTCACAGGATCGCCTGAGGATGGAATGGCCCAGGCCAGAAAATCATCTTGCAAAAAGTAATATTTTATCAGGAGCGATCCGCGTGCAAGTCTGCGCTGCACGTCCTGCCTGGACAAAATGGGCGCTTGCGTCCTTACCGTCTGGTAAAATCCCGGCACAGAGTGGATCAATTCCGCTTCGATCCGCTCGAGCTCGTCGCTGCCGGCAGCAATCTGCCGGCTGATATGGTCGATCTGTTCGGCATCGGCATTCGATTTACCGCGTTCCAGTGCTGACAAACCTCGCCAGGCATTGATTTGCGCATTCAGCTCACGCCAGCGCTTGAGCGCAGGATTCTCCGCCGCGAAACGGCCGCGAAAAACGGCATTGGCAGCCATCAAATCCAGCAGCGCACGGGCTTTGGCGCGCTCTGCATAATTGAATGCTTTTTCCACAAATGCGTCATCATTTTTCGCCATGCCGCCGTTTTTTTCCGCGGCTCGGCAAGCGGCTCGGGCTGCTTGAAAGTAGAGGTACTGGGCGCCCTGATCCGCTGCCAAAGCCGTCTTCAATTCATCTCTGCTGAGCAGATGCCGGCGCTCTTCGAGGGCGGTGATCGCTTTATCATAGTATTCCAGGGCAGTCGAATAGTCTTTTAATCCCTCATAGAGTTCGCCGCAATCGCTCAAATCCAGCCATGGACGTTCACCAGCACATTGCCAATCGGGGCCGGCAATTTTATCCAGTTGATCCAAAAATTCTTTTGCCGAATCATATGCCTTGATTCGCACATGAAAGCTCAAAGCCTGCTCCAGCGTGCGGCGGTATTGCTGTCGCGCCTCCTGTTCACCGCCTTCACCGCCCGCTGATTTCAGTACAGCGGCCAGTTGTCCCATGGAACCGGCATCGACGCCTCCCAGCTCCATATAATGCTGAAAAGCTTGTCGCGCACTATCATATTGTCTCATCTGGCCATAGACGACCGCTTGCAACCAGGACTTGTTTTCTTCCAAGTCGTTTGTAGCCATCAACGCCTGATTAAAAAAGCGATCAGCTTGAGACAGGTCACCGTTATCACGGGCGTGCTTTCCCCGATAGAACGGAACAAGTACTTGAGCTTGTTCGACGGTCGTTTTGATCATGGTGAATAACGCTATTTTTTCAACGCCCTCGGTGGCTGATAAAACCTTTTGATCGCTCAAACGCCGTGCGCACCGCTCCATGCCGTCAGCTTCGAGCTCTTGCAGATAAAGCTGATAGACTTGATTGGCAAGCATGATAAATGTCGGGGATAAGCTTCCGGCCAATGCTGTGGATTGTGAGATGACCAGGGTGAGCATATCCAGTGATTGCTCGTACAGGGTGAGAGCCGTTTTTCGATCACCGATCGTCTGATAAACCGCCCCTTGATCGACGACTGATTTGATGGCATTGAACGTCGCGCCGAGGGATTTGTAGAGCGATTCGGCAAGGCGATAGCAGGCGAGAGAACGTTCGGCATCACCGCGACGAATGAGCCAGTGGCGACCCGCCCGACCGATGAATAATCCCAATCCAAGCGCATAGCTGTAACTGCCCGCACCGGCCCCCCAGACGCCTGTTTCTTCAGCCAAAGGTTGGAGATCGCTAAACGTGCCGGTGCCGACGCGCGCGAGCAATTGATGCGCCAGTGCCAGGTAATAGGCAAATCCATCACCGGTATCGAGGGCGTATTGAATGGCTTGCTGGATATGTCCTTTCGCCTGGACAAAATCGTTTTGTATCATTGCGAGATAGCCATAGCGAAGATACAGTTGCGCCAATCCTCTTGGCGCTTGAGCCTGTTTGAAGAAGATTTCAGCTCTTTGATAATCTTGCAGCGCCGCCGGAACGTCGGCGCCATCCAGGTTGAATTCCGCTGCCTCTGTGGTCCAGGCTAAGTCACTGCCGAACGAATTGCCTTCCTGAACGGAGAAATTCCACACCAGCGGCGAACTGAACGGTGCGCATCGCCAATCACCCCACGTCATGTGGCAGAGCGCCTGACCAGCAGCATCGTCATTTTCAGAATAAACAGCCAGAGCCTGGTTGAGAAAATCCTGGCCCATTTCCATTCGTCGAGCGCGTTTGCAGAGATCAGCGCAGGCCCACAAGGCGTAACCATTCCACCCCGAGGGGGCGTGATAATATTTAAGGTCGCTTTGGATGGTCGCTATGCTTTGCAGGAATGAATCAAGAATTTGCCGGCAAAACATCTCTGATCGGTAATCCATGGATTGGATGACGGAACGCTGCGATTGCAGTCCAGTGAGAAGATGAGCCAGCAGCGTATAGTCGGCCTTTGCCGACGCCGCCTTGCGAAAGAATTCCTCCTGCAGTGGTTGGTATTTGTTCCAGAAGGTATTGCCATCCCAGCGCGCGGCGATTTCAACGCCATTGGCGCCGGCGCGATCCGGGAACAGGTTAAAGCGCCACATCTCAGCCAGGATATTATGCGCCAGCGCCCTGAGCAGCAAATCGCTGTCGGCCTCAGAAGAGTTATAACACTTTTCAAGGTATTCCATGGCTTTGGCAGGTTCGCCGCCGAGCAGAGAGATGACTCCTTCTATATAAGCAGCTTGGGCGGCGAGGCGAGTGACATCCTCCCCCGGCAATTGCCGGACGGCGGCGGTTGCGCGCTTTTTCGTCTGGGAGAAATTCCCCTTGTATTCTTCATAAATGATCGCATCATTGAATGCTGCATCTTGAATTGGATCTAGAAATTTCACACATCTCTCCTCAGTCATATCGGCCTCGTTTGCCGCAAAGGATTGGATGAGAATGAATCATAATGCTTAAAAAGAACGAGTGCGAGCCGAGCGATCAGCTATCAGCTCTCAGAATAAATTTAAAAAAACCATATAATCTATTGCAGTTGTTTGGCTTCACATCCAACTGAATCCTCGAGTACTCACTACCTTCAATTGACGTGCTCTCCTCCTTTTACACCAGGATGCGGCCCTGCTCGTGATGCTGCAGCAAGGTGCTGAAAATATTTATCTCGTCCCCGCCGATCATCGCGAGATGTTTGTCCTGATCGTCGGCAAAAGCCAATACGATGACGGATTTTTGTTTGGTCTCGTTCATACAATGCTTTTGCGCTACTTGTCTCTGTTTATCACCGTTTTTAGATCGGCCTCAACTTGCCGCAGCGCCGCGAGAATCGCCTCCCGACCTTCTTTGATTTCTATGGCGGCGAGGAGCTGCAACAGCCAGTCGCGGTAATGCGCCAATTGCGGCTCGACGCTGATATAGTGTTTCGTGCCCTCGAATGACCAACCGACTTGCAAAGTGTCGGGCTGGGCGGCGGCGGTTTGCTGCAGTGTTTCCAGGGTGGCCGGAATTCTTTGGATTTGCTGAAGCGCGGCGAAATTGGCGATTTGAATGGCGCGCAGCGCGATTTGGCTGCTTTGCTTAATTTCTGCATTGGTCAATAGTGCGGCGAGGCGTTGCTCGCACTCTGGAAAACGACCGCTGGTAAAATGCTTTTCGGCAAAATCGCATTGGGCGGACAGATCCTCGGGATGGCGGCGCAGCCAGTTTTCATTTAACGCAAAAGCCGAAGCATAATCCGCCGGATATTGATGTAACACTTCATGATAAAGATAACTGGCAGTTTGGTAAGCTTGTTCATGATCCGGATAAACTTGCAGTACATTGGCATAACAGAGAGCGACGTTGGGCCAGTCTTCAAGTGCGGTATAACTTTTAGCGAGATTGTTTTGGCTTTGTGCCCAATCAACCGGCAGCTGCTCAAAGGTTCGTACTTCAAGTGATGCTTTGAGCGCCGCCACCGCTTGCGCCAACAACGCCGCGCCGGCTTCTCCGCCGCTGTGAATGCCCTGCTCAGAAAGCGCAGTCCCCAGATTGTTTTGCGTCATCGCCCAGTCTTGCGGCAATTGCTCGCGGGTATAAACCTGCAAGGCATTTTGGTACGCCGCCACCGCTTGCGCCAACAATGCCGCGCCGCCTTCCCCGCCGGTGCGAATGCCCTGCGCTTTAAGCGCATTCCCCAGGTTGTTTTGCGTGGTAGCCCACGGTTGCGGCAGTTGCTCGCGAGTATAAACCTGTAAGGCATTTTGGTACGCCACCACCGCCTGCGCCAACAATGCCGCGCCGGTTTCCCCGTCAGTGCGAATGCCCTGCGCTTTAAGCGCAGCCCCCAGATTGATTTGCGTAGCAGCCCACTGTTGCGGCAGTTGCTCGCGGGTATAAACCTGCGAGGCATTTTGGTACGCCGCCACCGCTTGCGCCAACAATGCCGCGCCGCCTTCCCCTCCGGTGCGAATGCCTTGCGCTTGAAACGCACGCCCCAGATTGTTTTGCGTGGTAGCCCACTGTTGCGGCAGTTGCTCGTGGGTATAAACCTGCAAGGCATTTTGGTATGCCGCCACCGCCTGCGCCAACAATGCCGCGCCGCCTTCCCCGCTGGTGCGAATGCCCTGCGCTTGAAGCGTATTCCCCAGATTGTTTTGCGCGGCAGCCCACTGCTGCGGCAGTTGCTCACGGGCATAAACCTGCAAGGCATTTTGGTACGCCACCACCGCCTGCGCCAACAATGCCGCGCCGCCTTCCCCGCCGGCGCGAATGCCCTGCGCTTGAAGCGCAAGCCCCAGATTGTTTTGCGTGGTAGCCCACTGTTGCGGTAGTTGCTCGCGGGTTCTCACCTGCAAGGCATTTTGGTACGCCACCACCGCCTGCGCCAACAAGTCCGTGCCGGCTTCCCCGCCGGTGCGAATGCCCTGCTCTTGAAGCGCAGTCCCCAGATTGTTTTGCGTCATGGCCCAGTCTTGCGGCAGTTGTTCGCGGCTATAAACCTGCAAGGCATTTTGGTACGCCGCCGCCGCCTGCGCCAACAATGCCGCGCTGGCTTCCCCGCCGATGCGAATGCCCTGCTCTTGAAGCGCGCTCCCCAGATTGTTTTGCGTTTTAGCCCACTGTTGCGGCAGTTGCTCGCGAGTATAAATCTCAAATGCCTCGCGGTAGGCTTGTTCAGATTCTTTTAAAAAAATGGCGGCCTTGGCTCCCTCGCATCGAGTGCCAATATCTTGTTTGGTATTGCCGATAAAGATGCGAATCTCGGCCCATTCGCCGGGAAAATCCTCCCTGGGAACAAGGGCGCTCGCTTTTTCATACTTGGTCAAGGCCTCGGCAAATTGATAAACAGTGGATAAGGAGTTGCCCGCATCTTTGCGGTTTTGGTAAATTTCCAAAACTTTCTGCCGTCGCGCCTCTTCAATTTCTTTCAATTCAGCTTCGCCCTCATCGGCCGCTTCGTCAAAATACCGCGCTGCCAGAACAAAGTTTCTCTGGTAAAACTCGCGCAAAGCTTTCGTTCGTTTATCTGTCGAGTCTTTGACCGCGCTCGCCCATTGATCAAAGGCGGCCTTCACCTCTGCCGGCTTGAAGCCGTATTTGTCCGCCCACTCGCTGATGTAATAGGAAAAGTCAACTGGTTTAGGCTTGTCGCCTTCCTTCTTTAATTTGGCGATTTCGTCGGAGAGCAGGGCAATGTGCTTTTCAATGCGGGCATGCGTCCACAGCGCTTTGGAGCCTTTGGGCACGATGATGACTTTGGTGTATTGGGTGGACGCCTCCTGCCATTTTTTGGCGGGCAGATTCCATTCGCCATCGAGCGGATGGTTGATGAGCCAGTCTTTTTTGTCAACGACAAGCAGGACGCGCTCGCCTTCGATGAAATCCAAAGGGAGCTTGATGCTGAACTGGCCTTTGGAATCGGTGATATCACCGGGCCCGGCGGTTACGCCAATCCTGGTCGCGGGCACAGGTTTTTCGGCGTCGGTGAGCAGGTTGCCATTGAGGGTGATTTGCGCTTGCGCGGCCGTCAACCATCCGCAGCACAGCAGCAAAAATAATCGCGTGCGCTTCATTCATTCCTCCAAAACAAGTTTGGCGGGCCCGGGAAGGGTGACGTATTCATTATGGAGCAGACGCCCCTGTTGATAAATGTAAATCCTCACCCGCTCGTTGATTTTTCCGGGAATCTCGGCAAAATAAAAACCGCCAAAGCTGTCGGTATATGTGGTGTCTCTTTGCAAACCTTCCGCGATGATCATGGCGTTGGCGAGAAACTCGCCGTCACTGTTTTTCACCCAGCCGCCCAAAGGGGTGGTGGCTATTTCCTCATGAGAAGGCGGATTGGCAGAAAAGTACTTGTCTCGCAGTTCCGTCAAGCCGAGAATGATCGCCAGAATGCCGCCAATCAATCCCACCCAGGTCTGCCAGCGCTCCAGCAATGGCTTTTTCGGTGGAGTCGACAGATCGTCTGCCGCTTCCGACAGGCGCCAGGCGCGCGCTTCGTCATAGTCCTGTGGATAAAGCTGCCATGGCCAGCGGTCGTCATGTCCCGCGCCTTCCATATACAAATGCCGCACGTCATCGCCCCTCTGCGTCCGCACCGCTGCGGCGGCTTCTTCATACGCTTCGCGAATGTTGTCGCCATTGCCCAGGCCTTTGTAGAACAGCGCCGCAAAATCGGCGGCCACCGCATCATCGATGGCTTGCGATGTGGCAATCACTGCCGGCACCTTGTTGTGCAGCAATCCCTGCACCTGCTGTTCCGTGGAGCAGCCATTGAGAAAGACCAGTTGCAGACCGCGCTGCTGTCCGAGAAACGCGGCCAGGCCGCCGGCATGCGCGAGTTTGGTTTTGCCTTCCGGAGATTCGAGAAGAAGTTGAAAGCCGTTGGCATGTCCGGCGTAATGAAAAATAGCAATGCGATGGCGAAAGCGCCGATCCTGAAAAACCTCGATGATCTGCTCGACCGTCGCATAGGGCAGGTCTTGAACCTCGCATAACCTGGCAACGTCGCTGTTGCGCAGAATGCCGCACAGCTCACGGTGCTCATCCGCCAGCCTGGGCAGAGGATGGGCCGGATCATTGGCAAAGGCCAGAAGGATGACGGGTTTGGCGTTGGTTTCTCGCATGCGGGCGTCCTTCTACTATTTCAGGTTCAGGACTGTATCAAAAGTGTCTTTTTAACCGCAAAGGACGCAAGGCACACAAAGGATAACATATTAAATATCTTGACGTTGCGATCTCTGCGAATTCTTTGCGATCTTTATTAAATGTTCTTGATGACTTTAGCTACAGTCCCAGTCAGAGTGAGGGAGTGATTGATGAGATGAAATCACCCTCACCCTGGCCCTTTCCCTCGAGGGAGAGGGGACATGTTGCGTCAGATTCGCTTCTTTTTTACATTCTGCAACAGCCGGCTCTGCGTTCAGGACTTGCCGCAGCATGCAATTCTTTAGGAAAATATGCCAAAAAAACTTGAGACAGACACGAGTAGTAATTGTCAGATCGCCTATCATTGCATAAATATTTCTATGCTTTTTCTTTGCGTATCCTCTGCGGCTTGGCGGCTTTGCGTGAGTCTAGTATCTCGGTGGTTCCAAATACTCATTTTCCGCAAGGACTCCTCTCTCATCCTTGATAGTCCTCCCATTTTCTGCAATTCACCTGCAACCGGCGCTGACCGCTATCGGCAAACCGAATCCAGATCGGATTGGTGACGCAGCGAAAAGTCTCACCGTCACTTTGCGTTTCTGTTTCGAGTCGAATATATCCCGTTCCTGAAGGAAGGCTTTCCTCGACGACCTGCGCGTTGCCAATCTGAAAATCGAGGCTCGTCTCTCGAGTCTTCTCCATCCCCTGGAAATAGTAGAAAAACTCTACGTACTGCACCTGGCCGAATTCATCCGTCGAGCACGCCTGGATATCGACCGAGATGGTTCCATCTCCCGTCAGTTGATCCATGATCTCGCCCAGTTTTGCCCCCCTCTCGGCAAAGCGCACATAAAAATTGACGATCGGGCCGTCGGTCAAGACACAGCTTCCCTGACTGATGGCAGCGGTGATCTCTGCGGGCGTTGGCGCTTGCGTAGCTCCATCTGACCGATGGGGCAGAAAAAGAACCGTGCGTACTTTACCCAGACAGTTATCCTCGGCACGGTAGAGGTCCGGTCGAACACGGCGTAAATCGACGCTTGGCGCCATACCAATGCTATAGTTAAAACTGCCATGCGCATCACTGCCGCCCAGGATGACAAATCGCGGATCGTCCCAGCCGATTCGATGCCTGAGCATCTCGTCCCATTTCTGGATGCCTCTATCTTCCATGGTTTTGGCACTCTTGGCGACTTTGCCGGCAACATGCGGACTGACATCCTCCGACGAATGCCGTCTAAATCGCGTGTTCCACGCTTCCATGCCCTGAATCGGCTCTTCGAGATCCTCAGGCTCCCAGATGCCGTGGCGACCTTGCGCGCCGTAGGTGGGGTGCGCGGCAAAGGCCAGGGCGTGCTGTTTTTGCACATGACACTCGGCCAGCACGCCAGTTTCTTCTCCTCTGCCGCTGATTCCAGTCAGGACGTGCTTGAGGTCATGAATCTTGCCAAAGAGATAGCTGACGTCATCGACGCGGGCGCCGACTCTCCTCAAGCTGCCCAAAACAGCATCGATAAATTTCGAATTCATAAAAGCGCCGGGGATAAAGCGACTGAATTGATCTCCGAACACCAACAAGTGCAGCGTGTCACTGCCGCGCCCCGCTTTGCCCAGCACCGAAACCTCCTCGCCCTGCAGGATTCTCAGGGCATCGTCCGAATAGCGCCGCACCTCCTCCCCCTGGTCGTCCCAGCGACTTTTTGTCGATTTTCCTTCCCAATAAGGATTGCGGTCCTGCAGGTCGACTGAATGGTCGGTGATGATCAGCCACTCAAGCCCGATGCACAGCGCCGCCTCGCGGGTGTCGGGAATCGGATTGCCGAATTCCTTGACATCATTGGTATAATTGGAATGGTAATGGGTGTCGCCATAGTACCATTGCGGCGAATGTCGCAGCGGCAGCGAGTCCCTGGCGATGTAGACCTGCAGGTGCTGTTGGTGAATTGTCACGTCTTTATCGCGGTATTCAATCCTGAGCTGCAGTCGTTTGCCCGGGACGGGCCAGTCCGAACCGGGCCGATAATCGGCGGGTGGCGCGATCTTGACCTGCGATTGGTCGAACCAGTAGAGTTTGTCGATCCGGCCCGGGCCGGTGACCTCGGTCAACAGCGTATCGTCAGCGCCGTCGGTCTGATAAACCCTGATTTTGTCGATGCGCACGTCCTTTGCGTCGCGGGCGATGAAGGTCAGAGGGATCTCTTTGTGGCTAGGGTCCAGGCGCCACGGCGCATCGGCCCAGTACTCCGGCCCCAGTTTACCGGCGCCGCGGTCGCCACTATCATACGTCTCGCGGTGCTGCAGGACCAACTGTAAAAAGTCGGCGATTTTTTCATTTGCACTATTTTTTTCTTTCATAGCATCACCCCTTTATGCCGTATTTTAGCTGCCGGCATGTCAGTATTGAATCCGGGCAAACAGCTTTTGCGGATTCTCAAACACCGTATCAGCAAATCCCATTTCGTTGATGAGATGGTAGTTTTTGTCCAGAGGATTTTTTATCCGAATCATCCTGGTGATGAACCGCAGCCAGAAGATGAGATTCTTGCTTTTATTGTAGCTGAATTCCGAAATCGGTATGGGATAGTCACTGCCGTAGAGCAAGCGATCTGACGGAATTTCGTTCAGGATGATGTCGACATAAGGGATTCGCGTCGGCGTCGCCAGAGCGGAGACATCCGCATAGAGTTGCCACTGGTGCTGTTCCGCTTCCTGGAATAGCCGGCGAAACTCTTCAAAATCATCCTTGTACTCCTCATCCAGAAGCCAGAAATAGGGCAGCGCGCAGTGGGCCAGGATCACGGTCACGCCCAGGTCGAGGGCCTGGCGCAAATAGACGGGATTGTTATATTTATTATAGCTGTCATCGGAAGTGGGGATGGCGTACTCGGGCCCGGCGTGGCAGAGCAGCGGCAGATGATGCTGCGCCAGCTTTTTATAGAGGGGGACGCACAGTTTGGAATCGGGTTTGATGAGCTGCGAAGACGGAATCCACTTGCACAGCACGGCGCGGTTTTCCAGACAATAGTCCAGCTCTTCCTGCCAATCGCGGCGATAGGGATGGATCGAAGCGCCGACGAGAACTTTTGGATTGCTTTGTGCGAGCTCGATGAGAAACCGATTCGGCGTATGCAGGTGGGTCCATTCGCGGTGGACGGCGCCTTTTTCATCATAAACCTGATCCATTGCCAAAAGCACAGCTTTGTTGGTCAAACGGGAGCCGTTTATGACTCCGAGGAGTTGCTTTTGCACGCGGTTGAAATCGACTTTTTTGCAAAGAGATTTGGTAAGGGCTAGCATTGCATAATAGGCAGGTGTTTCAGTAAATTTTGCAGACCAGTAACAGCCGTTGGATTCATTTTCGGGAGCGCCGAAATGAATGTGCATATCGATGATCTCTTGCCCCATGCTTTTGTCCTCCGATAAAATTTCCCAGACAACGAAAATATGACATTTTGATATTCTTCAATTGCCGTAAATATCTCAATGGATATAATCACTGATCCGAGCTGCCCACCTCCATTATTCCCTGCTGCCAGAAGCCCTCTTTGACAAAGCAATAACCATCGTTGAAAAAATAAATCAGGAAGGAAATATTTTGTCTTTAACTAATCAACATTTTGCACCATAACTTTATTCCTTTTTGCAGCTCATCCAGTTCCCGTTTCCACAGCCAGATCCGCGCAGTCTGCGGACTGCCGTCTGCGGTCTGCCCTCTTTTACTGCCCTCTTCCAGACATTCAATGACTCGGGAGACGTGCCACCCGAAAACCGATAACGGGTCTGAGGCGTCCACTCGGATAGTAGCCGTCGCGATATGAACATTGCAGCATGCTCTCGTTGTCGCTCCATGACCCGCCGCGAAGCACGCGATCATCACTCTCTTGGCGATATTTGTCCCCGCACCATTCCCACACATTCCCGGCCATATCCATCAACCCATCCAGCGTCGCTCCGGCCGGATAGCTGCCGACCTGCGTTGTATATCCGACATTCCTGCCAAAATTCGCTAACATTTTCGTCGGTAAATCATTCCCCCACGGATAGTTCCGCACACCGCGACCGGCCGCCCATTCCCATTCGCTCTCATAGGAAAGTCGGAACTCTTGTCCGTCAGGATTTGAACGAGTGAGCCACTCGCAGTATGCCTTTGCGTCATTCCAGCTAACACCGACGACCGGCTGCTCATCGCCATTGAATCGTTTATCTTTCCAATATTCGGGCTCGCGGTATTTTGTTCCCTCGAGAAATTTTCTGTACAGCCGGTTCGTCACCGCAAATTTCGCCAGGTAAAACGGCTCAACCTTGACTTTCATCTGCAATTCTCCCATCACATACTCGCCGCCTGGAATGAGTATATATTCTGCCCCTCCTTCGACATCGCTGAAAAAGCGCCGGGAAAAATTGCTTTGCTTATCGTCATCATGCACCGCAGGACCAATCAATGCTGACATATCGGAGACAAGTTGTTTAAATAATATAGAATCGACTTTGCCATCCCAGTTGACCAAATTTGCCGTTTGAATTTGTCTGAATCCCAGTGGCGGTTCTACATCTTGAATTAAAACGGGCACTAAAATACCCTTTTTACGACCTTCTTCGGCCTCTTCTTGTACCCAGTAGTGTGAGATTGATTCGGCTGACCATAGTACAATAATACACTTGGCGCTTTTCAATTCTCTCTCAATTAGTTTTGAGAACGTCTTGCCAGCAGGGATTCTCTGATCCCACCACACCGACCAGCCAAGCTTTGTCAGAGACTCGGCAAGCTTTTGGGCAACAGGTTGGTCAGACCTTGCATAGCTTATGAAAATATCACTCATCGCAGCCTTTTAAGCTTCAGATCTTTTGACAGAAATAACTCTGCATTTCGCTGCAGCATCCGTTCGATCCCGATTACGTCTCTATAAAATGCAATAAATAAAAATTCTCGCCTGCATCTGATAATCCGCAAAGTGCTGTTCGACATCCTGCGCAAAAAGTGCCCTCTTTAAAACCTCTTCAATGCTGCTGGCAGCCGACAGCTTTATATTTTCAAGAATACAAGGCAGCAAACTTGCCCGATTTTTCGATCTGAAGAAACTGATTGCTAGATTGAAATGATTTTCAATCCTGCCATCTATTCCGGCTAAATTATACTTTCATCAAGAATGATCATAGCAGCCCCTTATGTCAATGACTTGGAATTTGCATGCTGCAAGAGCATAGAACTCGGCAAATCTTATGTAATATTACAATCCAACAATGAATATTGCGTATTGCCAAGCATACTTGTTAAGGCTATCTGCACATCGCATGCATAAGCTTACCCTTTTTAAATGAATGCTTCATTAACTCAGAAAGAGATCAATTTTAATACAAATACCAGCTGAATTTTATATCTGCTTCCCCACTTGATTGAAAATCGATAGCGGCTTGTTGAATCCAAATGAATTATTAAAGATAACTTGGCGCGGCCTTTGGCCGCAACCAAAAACATCTGAACCGCCGAGATACTATGTTAAGAATAATTTGAAAAAATTACTACGTTCACTTGGCGTGATGGGTCCAAAATCACGCCAAGCCGCCAAGCCGCAGAGGAGACGCAAAGAAAAAACATAGAAATATTTATGCAATGATAGGCGATCTGACAATTACTACTCTGTCAAATTACTCCATCTGATTTGATTATTATACATTAATAAAAGTTACGATGTCCTGCAATCAGGAAAAAATGTCAACGAAAAAGAGTCTAACGTTTTTTAAAAACTTGGCGAATCTTTGCGGCTTTGCGTCTTTGCGTGAGATTGAAATGAAGAAAATACAGAATGTTCAACTGATTAG
>JAFGJB010000226.1 GCA_016929295.1 Candidatus Zhuqueibacterota bacterium
AACTGCTCTTCGAGATCATAGTACATGAACGTGACCGAAAACGGCAAATGGTGAAATCTGGCGCGCTGCTTGAAGCGAAATCCCAGCCGCCGGTACCACTCCACTAACTCCCAATGGTCGGCAATGAGACTGGTCTCCACACGTTTTGCCAGATGAGCGCGCGCCTGTTCCAGACAATAGTCCACCAGCGCATGCCCGTAGCCGTGTTCGCGATAGGCCGGCAGCACTGCTAACCGCTCGAGGTAGTACACTTCCCGATTAGCCCGTTCCAGCGCCGCACAACCGATGGCTGCCCCATTTTCCGTCAGAATAAAGTACTCTGCGCCTTTTTTGCGTTCATTCTTGATCCACTCGGCCGTACAGTTAGATGGGTGCGTCGGACAGTTATCCGGAGTGATGTTGAATTGGTTTGCGACATCTTTAAAGGAACGACGAACCAAATCGGCAAGTAATGTGATATCCTCCTCAGTTGCCGGGCGAATGTACCCTGCCATGATATCTACCCTTTCGATTGTCGTCGATGGCTTGACCGCCTGGGCAGGAACATCAAAGGTGTCCTTGATCGCCGTGCGGTGGCCACCAACCCATTCCATACTTCATTATGTCGTAAACCCCCGTTAAAATAATTTATGAAATACATTCAGAAAAGCAAGGGATAAATATTTTTTTGATAAAAATGAACACTTGTTATTAGTCCGGTCATTCATTTTAGTCTTCCTCAAAAAGCCGCATCCATTCCTCAAGTTCTTCGAGCGTCATTTGCTCATCACATTTGCTCGATGACTCCGATTCAACATGATCTTGTGCCATTTTGTTGGCAAATGTCTCCACCGACATGATCGTACAGCCATAACTTGCGCACGAATTCGCCAGCGGCTTGTCCGAGGTGACGACGGTGATGTTGCGGGATTTTGATTTTTGCACCAGGTTGATGATGGACGCATCAGCTTTTTCCGGCGCATTCGAAAATTGCACTTTTATGCCCGCCGGGTAGCGAGATTGCGCAATGCCTTTCACATCCTGACCGTCAAAGACGATGTGGATGCTGATGTTTTTCTGGCCCAGATAGACGATCATCTGATGAACCAGCTTTTCGCGCGCATCCCAGAGCGCGTGCTCTTGCGATGGATCAATGGGCAGCAGCCGCAGGATGAAATTATAGCCGTCAATGATGTAAAGAGGACGATCAAGCATTTCAACCATTCATTTTTAGGTTTTGTAGTAAAGAACTGATGGCGAAAAACCGCTGTTTTTCACCCTCAATCTCGACATTTTCCGTGATGATGCCTTTTTCGAGCAAACTGGCGAGCGTTTTGCCGATATCCGGACGTTCCCAGCCAAAAAGGCGTCCCATTGATGCAGGTTCCGATACCCAGAGATTTTTAAAATAGCGCACGACAATTTTTTCCCGCGCGGCATCGGACGAGAGTTTTGCCGCCGCGCTTATCTCCGACGCAAATCGCCTGTCCAGCAGCTCCCAGAGAAATGTAAAGGGATCGTAAAACTCGGCTATTTTGACAATGTACATTTTACTCTGCAGCTCAGCCATTGCCCGATCAAAAGCGGCGCGTTTGTGCGGATGGGCCATGCCACATGCCATTTTCAGATCAAGGGTCACCAGTGGCGATCGCTCCATCAATGCCTCCATGATGCGCCTGGCCTCCTGGCTCAGCCGACCGCTCAGATAATCGCCGACATAATCCTGGCCATTTTTTCGCTTTTGCAGCCAGTAAAATGACGGAAAAAATTCAAGTGAAATGAATGTCGGTCTTTTTTTCAATGCCTTGCCGTAATAGACTCTTTTCGCCGCTGCCAGGGCATCTTTGGCTGTCCACACCAGACCGATATATGGATCGTGCTGCACGTGCAGCGGATATCGAGGATGGCGCTCTCCTGTTGCCGCATGCCACATACACGGCAGCTCGGATTTTTGCATCTTGAAGGCGAAACAAAAACCGGTTTCATTGACGAACCGTTCAGCATCGTCGATGTCTTTGAGTTGCAGCTCGGGCGTGCGATGAAAGGTCCGGTCGCGCAGGTTCTCAATGTCATCCCATGTGAGTCTCATACCGCGATTCTCTGCATTTTTACTGCAAAAATGCTAAAAAACGTTTTGTATCCGAGCTTTTCAGTTTATATTTTAAAGTACGAAACAGTTGCATTTTATTAAAGATGATTTTTTTCCGGCACGACTATCACGGTCGTCGTAATTTCTCGTTTCACGTCTGACGTTGCACGTTTCACAGCGAATATTGGGAGGCGAACCATGAAACTTTTGACAATTCTGCTTGTGATCATTTTGGTCGCATGTTCTCCTAAAATTGATCCGCAGAGACTTGCACTCGCCGATGAGATTGAAAGGACGTTCGTCGAGGAGATCTTGCATGCCTGGTATCCGCGCGCGATCGATCTGGAGTATGGCGGCTTTCTGTCGCAACTCGACTATCGATGGCAACCAGGCGGCAACCAGGACAAGATGATCGTCACCCAGGCGCGCCACGTCTGGACGGCGTCCAAGGCGGCGCAGCTCTATGCCGATGATCCGCGCTACCGCAGCGCCGCCGCGTCCGGATTCCAATTCCTCCGTGAAAAGATGTGGGATCAGGAGTTCGGCGGTTTTTATCAGTTCCGCGCGCAGGATGGCGGCGAGCCGGACAATCCCAATCTGGATTACAAGACCAGCTATGGCAACGCCTTCGGCCTCTATGCTGTATCCGCCTATTATCATTTGACGCACGATCCGGCGGCACTGGAATTTGCCCGCGAGATTTTTGCCTGGTTCGAGCAGCACGCCTACGATGAAGAGTATGGCGGCTATTTTCAGAATTTCAATCGACAAAATGAAATTGCCTCCGCCAGCGCCAGTTCCGGATTCACCGCCGGCCGCAGCAAAGATCAAAACACCTCGATTCATGTTCTCGAAGCCTTGACCGAACTGTACAAGGTCTGGCCTGATCCGACGGTGCGCGACCGCCTGGGAGAGCTGCTGGAGATCATTCGCGACAGGATCACGCGCGACTTGGGCAGCCTGACGCTGTTTCTCGAACGGGATTGGACGCCGATATCGTTGCAGGATTCGAGCGAGAGCTATATTCGGCAGAATATCCATCGCGACCATGTCTCATCCGGACATGATGTGGAGACGGCTTTTCTGCTGCTGGAAGCATCGCATGCGCTCGGTCTTGAGAACGATGAACGCACCCTGACCGTCGCCAAAAAGATGGTCGATCACGCGCTGGCGCAGGCGTGGGATGAAGAGTACGGCGGCATTTTCGACGTCAGCTTTTATTTCAAAGGTGATAAGCGGGCTACGATCATGAATGAGGACAAAAGCTGGTGGGCGCAGGTCGAGGCGCTCAATGCGTTCCTGATGATGTCCCTGCTCTACCCCGATCAGCCGATCTACTATGAGCGATTTACGCAGCAGTGGACGTTCATCGACACCTATGTCATTGATCACACCTACGGTGGCGTCTATTCGGAGAGCATTGGCCACGATCGCAAAATGGGCAGCAAGGCCAATGTCTGGAAAGGCCCGTACCACACGAGTCGAGCCTTGATGAATTGCGTCCGTATGCTGCGTGAGCACGAGTGGCGTTTTGATGAACACAACTTTTTCTGCTGGATTCTGTCTTCTGTCTTTGGCCATATTTTTTATTGAACACAGAAAAAGCGCAATGCGTTGTTATACCATGGATAATTAAAAAAAACAGGACACAGAGCGCGCGGAGAATCCACCGAGATACTACGTTAATCAAAAATATAATTTCACTCTGCATGATGCCTCGC
>JAFGJB010000227.1 GCA_016929295.1 Candidatus Zhuqueibacterota bacterium
GCTGAATGAAGGTATACATCGAAACCTACGGCTGCCAGATGAATGAATATGACAGCGAGATCGTTAAAAGCATACTGCGGGAAAAAGCCTATGCTCTGGTGGACAGCGCGGAAGAAGCGGATATCATTCTCCTGAACACCTGTTCGGTGCGGGAAAATGCGAGCCGCAAGGTGATCGCGCGCGTGCACGCCCTGCGGCACCTCGATGACGGCCGCAAAAAAATTGGCCTCATCGGTTGTATGCCGACCAACCATCGCCGGGACTTGATCGCGGATGCCAAACTGCCCATCGATTTCATCGCCGGCCCGGATAGCTATAGACGGCTGCCGTCGCTCATTGAAGAAAACAGGGTGAGCGGCCTGAAGACATGTGATGTCCGGCTGTCACGCAGCGAGACCTACTCGGATGTCCACCCCTTCCGCACCGGCGGTGCAAACGGCTGGATCGCCGTCATGCGCGGGTGCGACAATTTTTGCACCTTTTGCGTTGTGCCGTATACGCGCGGCCGCGAGCGCAGCCGTTCTGTTGAAAACGTCGTTGCAGAAGCCCGGCGTCTGGCTGCGGCGGGCTACAAACAGGTCACTGTCCTTGGCCAGAATGTCAATTCTTACCAGCATGATGGACATGATTTCGCCTATCTGCTGGATAAAATCAGCGAGGTCGAGGGCTTGCAGCGGATTCGATTCACCTCGCCGCATCCCAAGGATTTTCCGACGTCGCTGTTAAAAGTCGTGGCCGAAAATCTAAAGGTGTGCAAGCACATCCATCTGCCATTGCAATCGGGCAACTCGCGCATTCTGGATTTGATGAACCGAACCTATGGCAAAGAGGACTATCTCGCCCTCGTCGACAAAATCAAAAGTTATTATCCGGCCATGGCGCTCACCACAGACATCATTGTCGGTTTTCCGACTGAAACGGATGAAGAGTTTGCCGACACGGTTGATGTCGTCAGACGGGTTCAATTCGATGCCGCATTCATCTTCAAGTATTCCGAGCGCAAAGGGACAATTGCCGCGCGAAAATATCCCGACGATGTGTCGGAGGAGAAAAAGACCGAGCGCATTGTCCGCCTGAACACGCTGCAGAAACAGATATCGCTTGCTAAAAACAAAGCGCATGTCGGCCAGGTTGAGGATGTACTCATCGAATCGCTGATGACAAAGAAATCGCCCGCCGATATGCAGGGTCGTAATGACGGCAACAAGCTGGTCATTCTGCCAAAAGGAGGGGGGTATGACATTGGCGATTTTATCAAGGTCCGCATCACCGATGCGAGCGCGCATGTTCTCAAGGGGGTTATAATTTAGAGAGCGGTTGTCCGGCGAGTGAGCGACTGTAAAAATGGAACGAGGAAAAAGGCAGAGCAGCAGCGCCTCTTTCCCCGCTCCTTTCTATTTCAAATATAAAATTTTGTGCACGATACTTTGTGATCCTGCCTGCAGACGGAGGAGAAAAGTGCCGCTGACAACTTGCGCGCCGGAATCGTCCGCACCGTCCCACACCACTTTGTGCGTGCCGGCGGCGAATTGCTCCTCGGCGATCGTCCGCACCGGTTGTCCCAGAATATTCACCACCTCCATCTTTATTTTTCCCGCTTCCGGCAACTGAAATTCAATCGTCGTTTGACTGTTGAACGGATTGGGATAGTTGGCCAGTGCATAGTGCTCCGGTATTTGAGCTGAATAATCTGCATTATCTATAGCGGTTTTTACATAGATTTGCGTATTCCGCGGTGATCGAAAATCGATCTCTTCGATCTGCACATGCAAATTTGCATTGTCATCAAGGCGTTCAAAATCGAGCGTCAAAAGCACGCCCGTGCCGCTGACGCCGGCGGCCGAGCCAATTGCGCTGAGACGAGAAAATGACAGCTCGAGCGCGCCGGTGGATGATTCGTCCACCAGCAAGGCGACCGAACTGGCGTCAGGTTGCAGTAATTGGCCCGCTTGCGCGGATTTGAAGGCAAAATCACGCGCATTATACCCTACGATCAAATGCCCCATGGACAAATCCTGGATGTTCTCGAGATGAAACGATAGACGACAGTCGGAATTTGTCGTCTTGATCTGTCGCCAGGTTAAATCTCCCGTTGATTTGGCGAGAACCGGGCCTGACAGTACAGCCGCATGGTACCAGTTCCACATACGGGTGAAGACAAACAAATCTTCATAGTTGACCAGGGCGTCGGGCGCCGGCGTCAAAAGCGGCACAGCGCCGGCCGCCGGGCCGACATCGCCGTTTGCATTGTTGCCGGGTTTCCAATAGGTGCTTAAAAAAGCAAAGTCACGCGTGTCGATATCGAGGTCGTCGTCAAAATCGCATAAAAGCTCGGAATCACCCGCCGTTCCTATGGAGCGAAGGGACGCGCCGCTGCTCGTCACATAGAGTTGTGAACCGTCCGGGTGGCGAACATCCGGCGTCTGGAATTCAATGACGCTTGTGCATTCTTGCGCTTTGATTCTCAATGAGATTTGCGCCAGCAGGCCGCTGCCGGTGACGCCCGGTTCCTGACCGTTCACCAGCCTGGTCGTAGAGATCTCGATGCGACCATTTGGATTTTTGATCTCTTGAATAAAAGTGCTTGATGCGCCTCC
>JAFGJB010000228.1 GCA_016929295.1 Candidatus Zhuqueibacterota bacterium
CGAAAAGTCGACCAGCGGTCGCCGATGCCAAAACGGTTGATGTTATATGGCGCCTCGGGCGCCGGACCCAGCCACAGGTCCCAGTCGAGATCGGCCGGCGGCGGCTCGTCCGCTGGATTGCCGATGCCGTCCGGATATTCGTTGCCGACAATCCAGGTGCGCACAAAACTGATGGGGCCCAGCATACCGCCCTCGATGATCCTGATGACATTTTGAAAGACGGGCACCGATCGCTGCATGGTGCCGACCTGCACGATTCTGCCAGTGCGGCGCGCCACTTGCACCATCCTCCGGCCCTCGGCGACCGTGAGCGAGGCCGGCTTTTCGACAAAAACATCTACGCCCGCCTCACAGGCCAGGGTCGTCTGCAGGGCATGCCAGTGATCCGGCGAGGCGATGATCACGGCATCAATGTCTTTTCGGTCCAGGATATGACGAAAATCAATATAGGTTGCAGCTCTGCCGTCCGTCATCTGCGCGGCTTGCCGCAGATGCGGCTCATAGACATCGCACACGGCGGCAATGTTCACATCATTTCTGCTGCTGTATACGCTAAGATTGTTCCGTCCCATGCGGCCGCAACCGATTACAGCGACGTTGAGCCGTTCATTGGCCCCGAATACGTGCGACGGCATGATTGTCAGGCTGGTCGCCGCGATGGCGGAACTCTTGACGAACGTTCGTCGATTCATTTCAAACATGTCCTTCGCTCCTTCACTCTTTTCGTTTGAGAGTAGGTCTGGATTGTTTCTTCATGTGCGTGAATTATTCAGGTCAGCAAACATATCCAAAAAATCTGTCACCTGCAAGCTTGAAGTGAGGAATAAGCCGTCATTCCATCGGCAGCGGGTTCGCTGGATTGACGTTCATCGACACCAGTTCACCCTTGGCAGATGGCAGATCGTACTTGACCGGTCCCACTTGCGGCGCGTACCACCAGTATTGCTCGCCGATGAAGAAGGGGCGATACGAAGTGGGAGGATAGATAATATTGATTTTCATCTTGATGCAGTTGAGAAAAGCACCGGCCGGCGTTTGGATATTTTCAATGGCTTCAATGAGATACTCGACCTGCACTTCGGTGGTGTGCACCAGCGAATCCGTTTGCGTCTCGATGCTCTTCAACACCATTTTTTGTCCGACCTTGTCGGCTATGGGTGCAAAGGGCAACGGCGGCTCAAACGAGATCGATGGCAGGACTCTCATGGCGGGCTCAAAAGAGTTCAAATAGAGCTGATCCTGCAAGAGAGTGTAATTTTCCTTCCACAGGAGGGTGGAGAGAGAATCATAATAGGCGAATGTGACCGGTCTGTCGCCGACGCCCTGGGACATCTCCAGGATTTCCATCCGGTGAATTTCACCATTAAATGTCCAGGAATGATTGCTTTTGACGGGAAAATAATGCAATGGCTGAAAACGATTTCTTTCGTTGCGACAATTCAGCAGCAGAATGAGGCCGAGCAAAACAGCGGTTTTGCCTCGGTGGTTTATTTTGTCACACATGCGGGCAGACACCAAAGTTTATAACACAATTTTTTCAGATGCGCGAACATCAGAGGAAACAGAAGCGCCGCACGTTATGCCGATTCCAAATTAATTTCAAAACGCACCGCGGTTCGCGCACCTGAAAAAATTGTTATACTAATGATTATGTAACCATTGAAAAAATCATCCAATTACTGATAAAAATCAACAAGATATATGTCCGATGAATAGCCCTCATTGAGAAAGAAAAGAATATATTTAAAATCATCCGAGACATCAGAAAGAGCAAAAGGTTCTTCAAGCTCACCTAACTGCTCAATTTCATTTGTCATAAAGCGAAATAATTTCAGTACCTGATCATTCTTTTCATTTCGTGATACATAATAGATGCCTTCTGCATTTAAAATCCAATTTACCGTACTAAAACAAACATCATTAATAGCAATTGTGTCCTCACCATTTTCAAAATTGATTTCATAAATTGGGCCAGTAATATCCATATACTTCTTGTAATAGAATTTTTTGCCATTACTTGATTCATAGCCACAAAAGCCGCTTTGTGTTGTGATTTGAACAGCTTCACCGCCTCGAATTGGTATCTTGTGAATCTGATAATTCCCAGATCTGTTCGAGCTGAAATAGACATATTGACCGTCCGCTGACCAGCTTGGCATACGATCATCAGATGGATGGTTTGTCAATTTCCGAGGTGGAATTCTGCCCAGAGCATCAACAATCATAATGTCACTATTGCCTTCCAACCTTGACTCGAAAATGAGGAATTCTCCAGAGGGAGACCATTTGGGAACTCCTGAATGCGCACTTAGCGATGTGATTTGTATTAATTCCGTTCCATCCGAATTGCACGTATAAATTTCGCGAATACCGGTCCTGTTTGACATGAACGCAATTTTCTCACCATCAGGTGAGTAAACGGGAAAACAGTCACTTTTGCTTGATGATATAAATCGATATGGTTTTATAACTCCTGAATCTATATCTCGAATATTAGCACGCCAGATATTCTGTTTTTCATCGCCCATTTCATACACCAACCTTTGATCATTTCTTGATATTGATAATGAACGTGCATTATAGCCTCCTATATCCAGGAGTTCCGGTTGCCCACCCTTACTTCGGATACGCCACAGTTGGGCGATGCCACCGCGATCTGAACTGAATATTATGTTGTGACCATCCGGCGTCCAGGCAAGATCATTAATTTCTTTTTTGTCAAAGGTTAACTGTTGAAGATAGTGATTTTTCAAATGTACAACAAAAAGTTCTCTGATACCATAACTATAATAACGAGCAAAAGCTATCGACTGACCATCCGGCGAAAATTTTGGAATCATGTCAGCATAAAAAATAGGAGAGTTGAATGAATAGAGCTGTGTCTCTCGACCCCCTAAGAGAGATTTTCGATAAATGCCAGGAGCTTCTCCCCCACGAATGAAGATAATGCTATTGCCATCATTTGACCATGTTGCACAATACTCCCATTCAGGCTCGGTTGTCAAATGCTGAAGTCCTTCTTCGCCGATTAACTTGATATATATATCTTCATTATCTTGCTTTTCTCCCGCCCAGGTAAATGCAAACTTTTTCCCATCATAAGATATAGCAGGGTATGTTTCAGAGCCAATATAGCTTGTTAGAAGTGTAGTTATTGGAGGAGGAGAAGAGGCGGGTTGGATCATAAAAATAACAATCATCAAAATTGCTATAATAGCCGAAAAGCCAATACTCAGAAACAGTACAAACTTTCTTTTCTGCAAGTTTCCTAATGAAGCAATTGATTTACTTTTTGTAACGAGTCCTGGTTGATTATCTGATTTTGACTGATCCCGATTCACTCTCTTCAAATCAATCAATAGATCTTTCATGGATTGGTATCTATTTTCCGGCTCTTTTTCCAATGCTCTATTTAGCAGGTGCAAGAATTCAGACGAAAGATCGGGACGAAATTTATGTATGGGATCGGGCTCTTCGTTCAGAATGGAAAAGATCATAGCAGCTTCGAAATCTCCACTGAACGGCAATTGTCCCGTAAGCATCTCATAAAGCACCACACCAAAAGAGAAAATATCCGAGCGCGCATCCACGCCCTGCCCTTGTATCATTTCAGGCGACATGTACGCTACTGTTCCCAACGTGCTGGTGGTTTTAGTGAGTTTCAGTGAATCCTTTAATTTTGCCAGTCCAAAATCCATCACCTTTATCTGATTTTTTGTGTTAACCATGATATTTTCAGATTTGACATCCCGATGCATGATGCCTTGTTCATGAGCCACCTGCAGGGCTTCGGCAATTTGGAATGCAAAGTTCATGACCGATCGCAGGTCCAGTTTTCGAGGTGCTGAGTTTGATATAATATCCCGAAGAGTACTCCCATCAACATATTCCATTACAATAAACTGCTGGCTCTCATGTTCCTGAAGATCATAAATAACACAAACGTTTGCGTGATTGATTGCAGAAGCGGCTTTCGCCTCTTGCAGGAATCGGGCTTTTTCTGTTTCATTTGCAGTTAAGAAGTGAGGCAAAAATTTCAACGCTACGAAACGATCTAGCTTGGTATCCTTAGCTTTGTAGACAATACCCATACCTCCTTCGCCAAGTTTTTCAAGAATAGTGAAATGGGAGATTGTCTTACCAATCATGATACACTCACAATATTAATCTTATAAGCACGATTATTACTAAACATTTCACTCGCCATATTTTTCCAACTCTTTCTCAATCCCTTCCTTCATCGCATTCCAGGCCAACATGGCGCACTTTACGCGCGTTGGAAACGCGGATACACCCTGAAAAGCAGAGAGCTCGTCCATGTCATGGATGTGCTCATGCGTATGTTCCTCGCCACGAACCAGATGGCCAAATTCCTTGAAAAGTTCCTTGACCTCGTCCACTGTCTTTCCCTTGATATGCTCGGTCATGAGGGATGCTGATGACTGGCTGATGGCGCAGCCGCTGCCGGTGAATTTTACATCCACAATTCGGCCGTCTTTCACTAACATGGTGAGCCTGATTTCATCACCGCAAAAGGGATTGCGGCCCTCCACATGCACGTTCGCGTCGGCGACCGTTCCCTGATTTTTCGGCTCTTTATAATGCTCGAGAATGATTTCCTGATACAGATCATCTAAATCCATCGTGCAAAATATCCTCTCGCTTTATGAATGGCATCGACAAAAAGATCGACGTGCTCCGTGGTGTTGTAGAGGTAAAAGCTGGCGCGCGCGGTGGCAGAGATATTGAGCTTTTTCATGATCAGTTTGGCGCAATGATGTCCGGATCGAATGGCGATGTTTCGACTGTCGAAAAATGTCGCAATGTCGTGCGCGTGTATGCCCTGGATGGCAAAAGAGATCACGGGATTACGATGCTCTTTGGGGCCGAAAACGGTGACAAAATCGAGTTGCTCCAGCTGCTGCAGAACATAGCCAGTCAGCATCCTGTCGTGTTTTTCGATGCGCCGCATGCCCCATTCTTCCAGCAGTTCAATGGCCGCGCCGAGGCCGATCACCGCCGGAATATTCTGCGTGCCGGCTTCGAACTTCCAGGGCAGTTTCGCCCAGGTCGATTCGTAATAGCCCACATCATCGATCATCGAGCCGCCGTAAAGCACCGGATCCATGGCATCCAGCAAAGCCTCCTTGCCATACAAAATTCCGATGCCCATCGGCCCCAACATTTTATGACCGGAAAAGACATAAAAATCAGCATCGAGGTCCTGCACATTCACCGGCGAATGGGGGACATGCTGCGCGCCATCGACAAGGACGAGCGCCTTCATCTCGTGCGCGGCATCGATGATGCGTTTGACATCCACCCGCGTGCCGAGGACATTGGAAGCGTGCGTGACGGCGACGAGCCGGGTGCGCTCGGTCAACAGGTCATCGAGCTTGCCCAGCTCGAGCTCGCCGCTGTCGTCCAGAGGGATGAATTGCAATTTTGCGCCGCTCTTCTGCGCCGCCACCTGCCAGGGCACGAGATTGCTGTGGTGCTCCATCTCCGACAGCAGTATTTCATCGCCCGGTTTGAGGAATTTCTCACCCCAGCCGCGCATGACAAAATTGATCGCTTCGGTGGCGCCGCGGGTGAAGATGATTTCGTGCGAATGAGCGGCGCCGATGAATTGCGCGATGAGCAGACGGGCGCACTCGTAACCGGCCGTCGCCTTTTCGGCAAGCTTGTAGGCGCTGCGATGAATGTTGGAATTGTATTCCTCATTGAAATGACGGATGGCATCCAGCACTTTGGTCGGACGCTGCGTCGTTGCGGCGCTGTCCAGATAGATCAGCTCCGCATTTTCCGGGTACGAAAAAATCGGAAAGTGCTTGCGCACTTGCACGACATCCAGCTTGTCTTCTATGGATTCTGCGATGGCCATATTTCACTCTATTTTTACTTCCACCATACCTTCGCGCACACGAACCGGAAAAGTGGCGACGCCCTCGTACGCCGGCAGCGACAAGGCCGCGCCGGTCTGCAGGTCGAATTTTGCGCCATGCATGGCGCAGAACAGACAACCATCCTCAAGCCATCCCTCGGAGAGCGGATACTCTTCATGCGTACACTGGTCGCGCAGAGCGTACAGTTCATCGGCGTCGCGCACGACCACGATCGTCACGCCCTCGACTGTGAACGGCCTCATCGCCCCAGCAGGCAGCTCGGCCAGCC
>JAFGJB010000016.1 GCA_016929295.1 Candidatus Zhuqueibacterota bacterium
GCATGTATTTGTATCGGCTGGAAGCGGACGAATTCGTTCAGACGAAGAAACTGATTTTGATGCGTTAAAGAACAACATCGATAATCACAGTTCAGACGAAGAGTTCTGAAATCGCTTTTCCTAAATCTGAAATCAACGGGATTGTAGGGAGCGGCTTCAATTGCTCAAATCTACCCCAGTTCGTTCAATTCAAGCACAGCTATCCGCTATCAACTTGCAGCGGACAGCTAGGTGGATCTGACTATTTATAACCTGCTTGGCCAAAGGATGGCGACGCTGGTTTCGCAACGGTAGCCCGCGGGGTATTATTGTGTTGATCTGTAATCGATTTAACCAAAGATTGACGTTTTACAACAAGATTTCAAGATACCTTGTTTCTCTGCTTTTTCTTCATTATAATGATTTGTACTATTCAGGAGGACAACCAACATGACCATTGATAATCCCATCGAAATGCTCACGCATGAGCACAGCTATATTCTAAAAGTGGTGCACGGACTAAGCGTCATTGATGAAGAGCTCAGTCGGAATGTGACCGTAGATGTGGGAAGAATTCTGCGAGTCGTGCAGTTCATGCGTAACTTTGCCGACAAGTGCCATCATGCAAAAGAAGAAGCCGTTCTATTCCCGGCCATGGAAGCCAAGGGAGTGCCGCCGACAGGATGTCCCTTGGGCGCATTCAAGGCTGAACACCAAAAGGGTCGTAAACTGGTGACCGCTCTCCAGGAGGCAGCTGATGCCTATGCAGCCGGCCAGCCGGAGGCTGTTGGCGCTATTCGCGAGACAGTCGCTGAAATACGCCAACTGTATCCGAATCACATCTGGAAAGAAGACGAAATGGCGTTCCCGATGGCACTACGGCTCTTCACCGCGGATGAACTGAAACAACTCAAAGCTGATTTTGATCAGGCTGAGAGCGAGTTTGGCCAGGATCACGATCAATACGTCGCGTTTGCTGATGAAATGGAACGACTGCTCGGAGAGTAAAATAGTAAAAATTTAGCGTGAAAACTGGTCTAACATTTTCAACGCAGCTCGCTGATATCAACGATCCGGAAATTGCAGCAGCGGTGTGGAAACTCGTCAAAGCGTGTGATGACGACTTTGTTCCGCCGCTGCGCTGGCGCAACAGCACGGTTGCAAGAAATCTGATCAATGATCTAGCGCGCAGGGCCGAGGAGCCGGTGCTTTATTTCGACATGCTCAAAGAGCAATATCTGCTGATCGCCAGTCTTGCGAACAAAATTGTCGGATTCATCTCTTTTCGTAACCAATATTCTTGTGCTGAATTGAATGGCTGGAATCCGTCAAATTATATCACGACCATTTGTGTGGAACGAGAATGCCGAGGAATGGGAGTCGGCGCTGCACTCTATCACACGATATTAGCCGGCTTGCCCGACGAGCTCGCATGCCATTATGCCACAACCAGGACATGGGACGGCAACAGCCGGCATATACTTTTGTTGAAATCGTACGGTTTCAAGCTCGTTCACCATGCGGCGAATGATCGAGGATCGGGCATCGGCTCGCTGTACTGGGCAAAAGAGATCTGTGCCTAGTGGGATTGCCGGCGGGCTGACTTTGCCGGTCCTCCAAGCCATTCGACGGCGGCGATTTTTGAGTCGCACATTTCAGTTGAAAATCCCGCTTGAATTTCCTATCATATCAATGAATAGCAAAAGGGCAAAATACGATGACATCCGACGACTATATTAAGCAAAGACTTCAGGATCAGATTGACTGGTACGACCGCAAGAGTATGGTCAATCAAAAAAAATTCAAAGGATTGCGAACAATGGAAATCGTCTGCGCCGCCTTCATCCCGTTCATCAGCGGCGTTTCGGTCAGCATTCCGAAAATGAGCTGGCCCGCCACCATCCTCACCGGCCTGCTTGGCATCGCCATCACGATCATCGCCAGCATTCTCACTCTCGGCAAACATCAGGAAAACTGGATTGAGTACCGGACGACCTGCGAGAGCCTCAAAAAAGAAAAGTTTCTTTTTCTGATGCAAGTCGAGCCCTATGATAAAGAAGATTCATTCCGGTTTCTCGTTCAGCGAGTCGAGACACTGATCTCAAAAGAAAACACCAACTGGGCGCAATTCATCAGCAAGCCTGAAGAGAAGAAAAAGGAGGAGAGGCATCATGGATAGACGACATTTTTTGACCGCCGGCGCCGGAATCGGAGCGCTGGCTTTTGCGGACAAACTGTGGGCACTCAAGTACTACCCCATGCCATCCGACAAGCGTTGCGCCGTGCTCTACAGCACCTGGTGCGGCAGCGCGCGCGACGCGGCTGTGTGGATTTCCGAAGGCATGGGCGGCATTGCCGATGTCTACGATGTCCGCGAAGAACCTGACCTGAGCGGATTTGACCACATCATACTCGGCGGCGCCATCCGCTTCGGGGTGACCGCTATGGAGCTGCAAGAGTACATCAGCACAAACAAAGAATGGCTGCATGACAAGGTGCGCGGTCTGTTCGCCGTCTGCGGCAACCGGTCGGGCCGCAACAGACTGCCGCGTTCATTGAGGACCATCTGGCAAAATTGTGCGAGATCAGCGCCGTCCCATCGCACGTCTTTCTGGGCAGAATTACAAAGTCACTGATGGATCCGCAGACAGCCCAGATGATGGCCGGCATGGAGGATTACGATAACCTCAGCCGCGCAGAGTGCCTGGCGTTCGGTAAGGAGATCCTGGCGACTATGGTCACAAAGTGAAAATTGTTACTTGGGCTGCTACCGTCCGACAATTCTCAAGCAGGAAGGCGAAATAAATGTTGAAAATATTCCTATCTTTGTTTTTTGTATTATTAGGCAGTTGTTTTTCATACTCGCAGGAAAGAGTCACCACCGTGCTGCAAGACGGCTGGAAATTCTGCCCGGGCGAGAATCCGGCTGCCATGCTCAACTCTTTTGATGATTCGCGCTGGCAGAACGTCACGATTCCGCACGACTGGGCGATCGCCGGACCTTTCATCGCAGATGGCGATGGCAACACCGGCAAGCTGCCGTGGAAGGGCGAGGGATGGTATCGACGAAAACTGGATCTCCCCGCTCATTACAAAGATAAGCGAATCTATCTGCTCTTCGATGGCATCATGGCTTTTCCATCAGTCTATCTGAATGGCCGGCTCGTCGGCGCATGGGACTATGGCTACAATTCCTTCTATCTCGACATATCCGATGCCATTAACTTTCCCGAAAACGTTTTAGCGATCCATGCGGATACCCGTCCGCACGACAGCCGCTGGTATCCGGGCGCGGGCATATACAGGAAGATAAAAATGATTGCGGTTGATCCTGTGCACGTCGCCATCTGGGGCACCTGTATCACCACACCCATCATAAAGCCCCATTATGCGGATGTGAGGATCGCTACAACCGTGAACAACAGCCTGAAAACAGCCGAAGAGATTAAAATTGAGCATGTCGTTTTCTCCGGCAAGACAACGGTGACGCAGGCACACATTGCAGCAAAAATATCGGCCCAGGGGAATGAAACAATCGAAACGACAGTGACCATCGGGCAGCCCAAACGCTGGGACATCGACAATCCGCATCTCTATACGCTCATCACTACGGTCTATCGGCAGGACGAACCAGTCGATGCGTACACATCCACCTTCGGCGTCAGAGAGATGCGCTTTGATCCGGATCATGGCTTTTACCTGAACGACAGGCGCGTGCAGTTGCGCGGCGTCTGTTTACATCACGATCACGGGCCCTTGGGCGCGGCCTTTCATCGCCGCGCCATGCAACGCCAGCTGCAGATCATGCAGGAGATGGGCTGCAACGCCATCCGCACCAGCCACAATACTGCGGCGCCGGAGCTGCTCGAGCTGTGCGATGAAATGGGACTGCTGGTCTTGAATGAAGTGTTCGACAAATACGATGCCAAGGCGGATATCGTCGCTACGACCGATTTCGAAGAGTTCGCCCAGCGCAATATCCACAATTTTGTCGTGCGCGATCGCAATCATCCCTCGATATTCCTGTGGAGCGTGGGCAATGAAATCGGCGACGTGCAGTGGAACAAGGACAACGGATTTCAAAAGCTGCAGATCATGGTCAATTGCGTGAAAAAATATGATACCCGGCCGACGACGCTGGTCTGCGACAGCTATGAGAGCGCGGCGTTGCGCCACTTTGACTATTATGATGTCCATTGCTGGAATTACGGCCGTCGCTATAGCCTGGCGCGCCAGCTGGAGCCGAACAAGTCGGTCATCATCAGCGAGTCGGCATCAACGGTGAGCACACGGGGATTCTACGAATTGCCGCTGCCGGATGAAAAGACCGATTTCACCAACTCGTTGCAGGTCAGCTCCTACGATTTACACGCGCCGCAGTGGGCGGAAGTGGCGGACGATGACTTTATGTGGCAGCAGGAAGAATCCTACATCGCCGGCGAGTTTGTCTGGACCGGCTTTGATTATCTCGGTGAACCGACGCCGTACAACAATTTCTCAATGCGGCGGTACGGCCTGTCCGATGCGCAAGCCTCCCGCAGCTCCTACTTTGGCATTGTCGATCTGTGCGGCATCCCCAAAGACCGCTACTATCTCTATAAAAGCTACTGGCGGCCGGAGGCGACGACCGTCCACATCCTGCCGCACTGGAACTGGCCGGAGAGGATCGGCCAGAATGTGCCGGTCTTTGTCTATACCAACGGCGACTGCGCCGAGCTGTTTTTGAACGGCAAGTCACTTGGCGTGCGCTGCAAAAAGCCAAAATCGGTTAAATCGATTGAACGTTTCAGGTTGATGTGGGAGGATGTCGTATACCAACCGGGCACATTGAAAGTAATCGCCTATAGAGATGGAGAAACGATCGGCGAATCTATTGTCAAAACGGCGTCCGAACCCGTTGCCCTGCGGCTCGCGCCTGATCGGACGAATCTGCACGCTGATGGCGTTGATTTATCATACATTCTCATTGAAGCAATGGACAGAGATGGCAATCCATGCCCGTTGGCTGATAACAAGATTGATGTAGAACTAGACGGTGTCGGCACAATCGCCGCCGTCGGCAACGGCAATCCGCAGTCGCTGAACGGTTTTCTGTCGAGCTCGGTGAACCTCTTCTACGGCAAGGCCATGGTCATCCTCCAGTCCGCCTCCCGCGACGGTCGAGCGATAATAAAAGCGACAGCGGACGGACTAAAAGGCGACAGCGTCAGCATTGAGATGAAAGCAGAAAAATCGGGCTGACCTGTACCCCAAATCTGCAAAATTGTGCGAGTTTTTCAAAGGATGAAGAATGGAACCGCCGAGCACGCCGAGGACCACCGAGACGGACCATATTTTTTTTTCTCGGCGCTTCTCGGCGATCTCGGTGGTTTCAATCTTGCACTTTCGACGCATCATGCGGACCAGCGACCCTAACTGCCGGTGCCAAAGTCCACTTTGGGCGCCTGCTGGGCTTCTGGCGGCGCGTCGAAATAAGCGCGTTTAGCGAAATTGAACAGTCCCGCCAGTATATTTTTGGGAAAGATTCTGATCTCCTGATTATATGTCTGCACGGATTCATTATATCGTCCGCGTTCCACGGCGATGCGATTTTCAGTGCCGGCCAGCTCATCCTGCAGACGGATAAAGTTCTCGTTTGCTTTGAGATTCGGATACTGTTCGACGACGACCATCAGGCGGTTGAGGGCTGAATTGAGGCCGTTTTGCGCTTCCATATACTGATTCATCAGCTCGGGATTGTTCGCCAGTTCTTCGGCATTCACCTGAATCTGGCTCGCTTTGGCGCGCGCGTTGATGACCGCTTCCAATGTCTCGCGCTCGTGAGCAGCATAGCCCCTGACGGTTTCGACGAGATTGGGGATCAAATCCATGCGCCGCTGCAACACATTCTGCACCTGCGCCCATTTCTGGTTGACATCCTCATCCAGCGTGACAAAGTTGTTATAGACGCCCTTGAAAAAACCATAGCCCACAACGCCAATGACGATGAGAATGACAGCTATAGCCAGGCAGCCTATTCCCTTTTTTGATTGAGCCATAAATTCCTCCGCTTTAGTTCACCCATTGATCGACAATATCGGCCAATTTACTCATTTCAGAAATATAAGACTGTAGCGTCGACTGAATCTCTTCCCGCGACAGTTTTGCCGAACCCATGCGCACGTCGACAACGCGCTGAAAAACAGTTTCATTCAGGCCGTAAAGCCGGGCGGTGTTGATGATAATGTCCTCTTTGGCATCCGGCACGTCCGCTTTTTTCATGACGATCAGTCCGATGAAAATGGACGATAGCGTCGGGATGGTCTCTATCAGCAAGCGCCGCATCTTTTCTTTTTTGCCCTCTGTTTCGAGAAAATCTTCCCAGAGATGCAGCAGTTTGCTCTTGAGCTGCTCCTCGCATTTCAGACGCAGATGCGAGTCCTCTATTTCCAGAGAAGACAGCAGATCTTGTCCGAACAGCAGCTTGTGGTGCAATTTGAGATTCAAAAATTCTATCGGGAAAGAGTCCAGTGAAGAGGCGATATACTCTTTTGTCATGAACAGAGGGATGGCGATGCCGCGTCTTGTCCATTTCTTGACAAAGCCAAAGGCGTCCGCCAGGTTGTGTATGCCGCTGTCCGTCAGAATGACGAGAAAATTGATATCTGACTTTTTCGCAAAATAGTCACCTCGGGCAGCGCTGCCGTACAGGACGACCGAGACGAGATCATCTTTAAAGATCGTCTGCAGATCCTGCACAAAGTTGTTGATTATAGCGTCTGAAGGCTTGCTGTTCGTTGCCATGCTCACTCCGTCAGATTGATTTCAATAGCCGCCGCCGGCGCCGCCGCCGCCGCTCATGCCGCCGCCAAAGCCGCCAAAGCCACCGCCAAAGCTGCCGCCGCCGCCAAAACCGCCGCCAAAACCGCCGTGCTTGCGACCGCCCGCATTCATCATGCCGCCGAGAATGATCCAGGGCAGGGCGCTGCCGCCGGACTTGCCACCCCGTCCGCGACCTTTGTTGATCAGCATGATGATGATGAACAAAATGATGAGCGGCAGGACGCCGCCGCACGAATATTGACCTTCTCCCGACACCCGCTGTGCCGGCCGTTCGAGCGCCAGATCGATGTCATACTCCTTCTCGATCATGCCGGCAAACGCCAGCACAGCCTGCCAATAGGCGTTATCATAGTCACCGTCCCGCAGCAGAGGTTGCATGACATTGCGAAACACATCGCCGGCGCGGGCGTCATTGATGAATCCCTCCACGCCATAGCCCGTTTCAATCCAGACCTTGCGCTGATCGACGACATTGAAGATGAGAAGACCTTTGTCTTCCTTCTGGCCGCCGATCCCCCATTGGCCATACAATCGATTCGCCGCCTCGCGATAGTCCTGATCGTCAATGGTGGCAAATGTCGCCACGACCACGGCAACCTGCGCCTTCTCCCATATCGATATGCACAGAGCTTCAATTTTTCTCTCATAGTCGGCTGAAATCACATTGGCAAAGTCATTCACCGCCCCGCGAGGCGCCGGGAATGACGTTTCTGCGGCGGGAGAGAGAAAAGCCAGCGCCAGCAGAATGAGGATCGATTTTGATATATTTGCAGTTTTCATACGTGATTTTTACACTCTAATTGCATACATTATTCATGACGATCCATGAAAAGTTAAATATAAGCAATTTTATACAAGGTGCAAGCGAAAAAGCTGAGAATTTGAAAGGGCAGAATATGCAGGACTTTGAAAAGCTGGGCGTCTTTTATCTTGGCAAAGAGGTGCAGGGCAAAAATAATGAATTGACGAATAATCTGCTCCTGTATGAGAGCAAGGACTTGACGACGCATGCGGTCTGCCTCGGCATGACCGGCAGCGGCAAGACGGGCCTTTGCATCTCATTGCTCGAAGAGGCGGCGATTGACAATATTCCAGCGCTCATCATCGATCCGAAAGGTGATATGACCAACCTGGCGCTGCAATTCCCCTCGCTGACAGCAGAGGAATTCCTGCCCTGGATCAATGTCGATGAAGCGTCCAAAAAGGGAATGTCGGAAGAGGCTTTTGCGCGAGAACAGGCTGACTTGTGGGCCAAGGGGCTGGCTGATTGGGATCAATCCGGCGAGCGCATTCGTCGCCTGCAGGATGCGGCTGAAGTGACGATCTTTACGCCGGGCAGCACCTCGGGCGTGCCGGTTTCTATTCTCAAATCTTTCGCCGCACCCCCCGCACAAGTTGTTGAAGACAAGGACAGCTATAATGAGCGAATTGCCTCCACGGTCACGAGTCTGTTGGGACTGATGGGCATCGATGCCGATCCACTGCAAAGCCGGGAGCATATACTGCTGTCGACGATCCTGAATCACTATTGGGAAGCGGCAAAAGATATTGATCTCGGCATGCTCATTCAGGCGGTGCAGTCGCCGCCGGTGAACAAGATTGGCTTTTTTGACCTCGAAGCATTTTATCCGGGCAAAGAACGATTCCAGTTGGCTGCCGCATTGAACAGTCTCATGGCCGCGCCGGTTTTTCAGGCCTGGCTGCAAGGTGAGCCGCTTGATGTCGACCAGTTATTGTACACGGCGGAGGGCAAACCGCGTCTGGCGATCATGTACATCGCCCATCTGTCCGATGCGGAGAGGATGTTCTTCCTGTCGCTGTTGCTGAATCAGGTGTTGGCATGGGTGCGTCGGCAGTCCGGAACCAACAGCTTGCGGGCGATTCTCTACTTTGACGAGATTTTCGGCTATTTGCCGCCGACGAGCAATCCGCCATCGAAAAAGCCGATCTTGACGTTGTTGAAGCAGGCGAGGGCATTTGGGCTCGGTGTGGTGCTGGCGACGCAGAATCCGGTGGATCTGGATTACAAAGCATTGTCCAACATCGGCACCTGGTTCATCGGCAGGCTGCAGACCGCTCAGGACCGCGCGCGCGTTCTGAATGGATTGAGTTCCGGCGCCGGTGCAATCAATGTCAAGCGCATGGATGATCTGATCGCCGCTCTCGGCAAGCGCGTATTTCTATTGTACAACGTGCATGAAGACAGTCCGGTTGTTTTTCATTCGCGCTGGGCCATGTCCTATCTCAGTGGGCCACTTACAAGGCAGCAAATCAGGGAGATGAGGCAGGAGGGGGCGGCGCACTCACCTGCAGAAATCACGGCGCCAATGACGAGAGCGCAGGCCGGCAGCCGGCCGATGATCTCCGGCGATATAAAGACGTTTTTCATACCCATGCGCAGCCCCAAACCGCCGGACAGCTCTCTGGTCTATCGGCCCCGGCTTTACGCCAAAGCTTTGGTGCATTATTTTGACGGCCGCCGCGGCATTGACAGTCAGGAAGAGATTCGACTGATGACAGATATCGAGGATGGCCCGATGGCAGTGCAGTGGGAGAACGGGCAAAGGACGGAGATCAACGAGGTCGAATTGCGCGACCAGCCTGAAGAGGGGGCGAATTTTGAGTCTCTGCCTGCTATGGCCGGAGATGCGAAAAGCTACAAGAGCTGGGAAGCCGATCTGAAAGAGTTCCTCTATCGCTCAGAAAAGATGACGATTTTAAAAAGTGCCAGTCTCAAAATGACATCAAATCCGGGAGAAAGCGAACGGGATTTTCGCGTGCGACTGACACAACAGGGGCGCGAACAGCGCGATGAGTGGGCAGAAAAGTTGCGCGAAAAGTATGCTGCCAGGATGGCGGCGCTCGAAAGAAGAATCCGCACGGCTGATGACAGACTCTATCGCGAGCAAGAACAGGCGAAACAGCAAAAATTGCAGACCGCGCTCAACGTTGGCTCAACGGTCTTGGGTGCATTTTTCGGGCGCAAAGCGATCAGCCGCTCCACAGTGGGACGGGCGGGCAGCGCCATGCGCAGCGCCGGACGCGCGAAAAAGGAAGCCGGCGACGTCGCGCGCGCTGAAGATAATCTGCAGGCATTGCAGGCAGAGTTGCAGGAATTACAGGAGCGTTTTCAAGAGGATTTGGATGCCGGCGGAGCCAGGTTTGATGCGCTCGCTGAAGAGTTGGAGACAATTCTCATCCGCCCGAGCAAGAGCGGCATCGATGTTCAACTGCTCTGCTTTGTCTGGGAACCCTGCTGGAAACTGCACAGCCAATGGCAGACAGCCTGAAAAAAAAGGCGCCTCTGAAGAGGCGTCTTTTTTATTCGATTTATTTGGTGCGATAGAACTCGATTCTTCGATTCTCGGCCCGACCTTCGGGTGTTGCGTTCGAAGCGACCGGATTCTCTTCGCCCAAGCCGACAGCCTTCAGACGACCGGCGGTGATGCCACTGTCGATCAGGTATTTCTGCACCGACTGGGCGCGACGTTCGGACAGTTTCTGATTGGCTGCAGCTCTGCCGACATCATCGGTGTAGCCGCGAATTTCAATTTCTACTTCCGGAGCATCTTTCAGGCCGGCGATCACTTCATCCAGAATGGCGAGTGATTCGGGAGTCAGATCTGCGCTGCCGGTCTTGAAATTGACGCCTTTGAGAATCAACGCGGCGCCGGCTTTTTCCAGTTTCGGCATGGGCTTCACGTCCGGGCAGCCATCATCGTCCTCATAGCCGTTGATATTTTCAGCTTCATTCGGGCACTTGTCCGTGGCATCGGGTATGCCATCTTTGTCGTTATCAGGATCAGGAGCGCCATCGTCATCCTGGAATCCGTCTTTGTCCTCGGCAGCATTCGGCGCCTTGTCATTGACATCGAGTATGCCGTCGTTGTCGTTATCAAGGTCGGGTACGCCGTCTTCATCCTGAAAGCCGTCTTTATCTTCCGGCTCGTTCGGTGCGCCATCATCGGCATCCAGGATGCCATCATTGTCATTGTCCGGGTCCGGGGCGCCATCGCTGTCCTGGAAGCCATCGACATCTTCCGCTTCCAGCGGGGCGGCATCAAATTTATCCAGGATGCCGTCTTTGTCACGATCTCTGTTCTGGCCCCAGTAATAGTTGAGCGAAATGCGTCCTTCGAGGAGTTGCCTGTTATCGTCATCACCCGTGCCGACGTTGTCCAGATCGAGCCCCGGATAAGTTGAATTCCTCAGCAGGAAATCAAGACCGACGGACTGTGCGATGAACCACTCGAGACCCAGACCTGCCGCCATATTAAATTCCATCTGGCGGTCGTGCACCGAGACATCGTTGTTCAACAGGTCCCAGGAGAGCACACCGAGACCGAGGAGAAAATAGGGTTTCAGAGCCGCTTCGGCGAAGGGCGTGACCCGCAGTGACAATTGCACCGGGATCACGGTCGTTTCAAACGGTGAATTTTCGTCGGGCTCATAGTCCGAATCGGCCAGGTGAGGTTTGAAACCGCCGTAACTCGCATCCAGAGAGAACATCGTATAAGGCGTCGGCGCGTACTTTAAATTGCCGCCGAACATCATTCCGATAGCCCCGTCATCAACGTCACCACCCTTGGCTCTGATGCCGCTGAATGATACGCCGATGCCTTTGGCATTGTCCCAGGTGGCTGACAAGCCCATGTCGGCTAAAAAAGCAACCAGAATCAAAAAAATAAATGCATACTTTTTCATGAATCCTCCAAATTTGACTGTCACAGTCTTTTTTCCAGTTTCTGTGGGTGAAACGGACACATTGTCTCGTTGAAGAACGCGATCAATGTGTCCTTCAAGAACGCTTGCTCCGGTGAAGGGCAGATCACTTTTTCTTCATGGCATTCTTTATGAGACCCACGATAATCATCAGTATGCCGCCGCCGACACCCGACGACGCGATATTGCCGATGATTGCGCCGATATCCAGACCAGCGCTCTGGCCTTGCAGACCGATCGAATTGAGCAATACACCTCCCAAACCGCCTCCCAGAATACCGACGATGCTGTTCCAGAGTGTGCCGAGACTCAGTTTTTTCAGCAGACCGCCGGCGATATTGCCACCCACGGCGCCGCTGAGCAATTGAATGATGAGTTCTGCCATGCTGCTATCCTCCACATACTTGATTAAAAAAACTGGGGACTATGTTCCATTCATAGTCAATGGGTTAATGGGTTTACGTTTTGCATAATCGAATGGCGTTGACGCGCTGGTGTCTTAGGCACGTGCCTGCTCAACTCGTCGCAAGATATGCCATTGTTTTTGACATCTGTTCGAGTCGTTTGATACGTTCCTCAATAGGTGGATGCGTTGAAAAAAGCTTTTGCAGACCGCCGAAAAATGGATTGACGATGAACATGTGCGAATGCGCCGGATTGCCATTTGTCATGGGGTATTTTGCCACGCCCTGTTGCAACTTGCGCAGGGCATTCGCCAATCCCAACGGCTTGCCGGAAATCTCCGCACCGCCGGCATCCGCGGAATACTCCCGCACGCGAGAGATCATCATGCGAATCAGCATGGCGGCCAACGGCGCTCCGACCAGAATGATGATCAGTGTGATCGGATTCTGTCGCTTCTGTTGCGACAGTGCTGATGAATAGCGGGTGATTTGTCCCAACATAGCGATGGCGCCGGCAAGGGTAGCGACGATGGTGCCCGTCAGAATATCACGATGCTTCACATGCGCCAGCTCATGTGCCATGACGCCCTGCAGTTCATCATCATTCAACAGCTGCAGGATGCCCTCAGTCGCTGCGACAGCAGCATGCTTTGGATTGCGACCAGTGGCAAAAGCGTTCGGTGTGCGATCGGGGATGAGGAAGACGCGGGGCATGGGCAGATTGGCTCTCCTGGTCAGATCCTGCACAATCCTGTACAGTCTGGCATTATCCTGCGGTCCCACTTCACTGGCTTTATAGCGATGCAGCACCAGTTTGTCACTAAACCAATAGGAATAAAAATTCATCGCGGCCGCGAGAATAAAGGCGATGATTGCACCCTGCTGACCGCCGATCTCACCGCCGATCCAGACAAAGAGCGCTGTCAGTCCGGCCATTAACAAAAATGTCTTTACGTTATTCTGCATGACGAATCCGCATGTTGGACAGTTTGCATTGAGAAGATTTTGCTGCGGTGAATTTTTCCTTATACCGTTTCATCGGCATTGAATGCGGAAAGAGGGACTGTATCAAAAGTCATAAAAAATCAGTTAACCGCCAAGATCGCAAAGAACACACAGAGGTCGCAAAGTCCAAATATTTATTATGTTATCCTTTGTGTGCTTTGCGTCAACTTTGCGTCCTTTGCCGTTACAAATAATACAGTCCCTTTATAATTAATATGTGACTCTGGCATCAAGTTTCGCCGCTTGTTCAATCCATTTTTTGACGGATTTGAGGCTGGGCATGAGCCGAACCAGTTTTTTCTTCGCATTGACTTCCACCATTTTGGCATGCAAGTTTTCAGCTTTGCGCGTCTTCAGTTCTTTCACCGTATCGACGCCGGCGCTTTCCAGCAGATCAGAATACTCGCTTCCAACCCCTTTAATTCTGAGCAGATCAGCCCGATTGACCCATTTCAGAATGAGGGTTTCATCAACTCCTGATTTTTCCGCTAACTCTTTGCGACCCTTTTTTGTACCCCCGATTTTGAGCATCACATTGGTGCTTTTTACGCCCACTTTTTTTAATTTTGCCGCATATACAGTGCCGATTCCTTCAATGTCGCTGATCTTGTAATTCGCCATGGTTTCATTCTCCTTTTGCTGGTTTTCTACGAATTGATAATTCACTATAATATATTAGTTTATGTAATTCAACATCATTATAGGTGCAATCATTCCCACCTGTGAAATAATTTTCATCAAACTCGCCTTCCTACAATTAGTATGCCAGTAAAAATTAGCAAATTGAAGAGGATTCTTGGCATCTCTATTTACCAAAATCGGGGAAATGACCTTTAGCCCATTCTCTCAATCGCTATTTGCCCAGTGCGCCAGCGATCGCAGCGTCGCTGACTGCATGCATCGGCAAAGAGTATCGGTCTGCAATAATATCTGTTTGATTCAAGCGAAAAGATTTTATATTTAAACGCAATTCTTTGTGGAGAAAAGATGGTTGGGATGAAAAGACTTTTGCAAAGCAAAAACACGCCATGGTCTCGGCACTTTTCGCTTCTTCTGCTGTCCTTTTGTTTTCTGTTCATATTGCTGAGAATTGAACCAAAACTTTTTTATCAATCTCAGGAACCCGTCTTTTTCTTTGATCGCCACTTTGTCACCGACTTTTTTCTTTATCCAGGCGGATGCAACGAGCTCATGTCGCGATTTTTATCGCAATTCTTCTATTATAGCTGGACGGGTGCGCTGCTGCTCGTCGCTATATTTGCTCTCATCGTCCACGCGACCCGGCGTTTCGTTGAGAGCGTCGGCCATCGGCCGATTTTCTACCTTCACTGGCTGCCGGCAATTCTTCTCCTGGCCTTGCACAGCGACTACCGATTTCCGCTCGTCTTCACGCTAGCGACAGGCTGGATTCTGCTCGGTATCAATCTCTATGTCTGCAGTGCCCCGGCAAAGAGTTGGCGACGATTTCTTTTCTATCTCGCACTTTTCTCCCTCTTGTATTACATTATTGCCGCGCAGGCCTTTGTTTTTGCGCTCACCATTGCACTCTATGAGACTCTGCACCATCGCCGCATACTGTTGCCCTCTCTTTACATCATCTGCGCGGCGCTGCTGCCTTTTATCGGCGCGTCTGCTGTTTTCATCATGTCCCTGCAGGATGCTTATGCGTCACAACTTGCTTCCTTCGCGACCTATAAAGTGACCTGGCTGTCATGGGCGCTCGCCGCCTTTTTCCCACTTGCTCTGCTGCTGACGACGCTCGCAGCGCGCTGCACTACCATCGCTGAAGAGAAAAATAGCGGACTTGCACGCAAACTCTGTCACCTCCGTTCCGATCGGATGCGCTGGATGCACGGTGTCATTCTTTTCTTTTGCATGCTTTACGTCTCACTATACGCATATAAAAAGAATGAGAATATAAAAGCACTTCTTCTCGTCGATTACTATGCCCGACGTGGTGAATGGGAGAGCGTGATTGAAATGGTCAAAAAAAATCCGTTGAGTACGGATTACACTCTCTATCAGGCGGACCGGGCATTATACCATTGTGGACGTTTGTGTGATGATCTGTTCTCCCTGCCACAATACCTTGGCGGCAAGGGTCTTTTTCTGCATGGCAAGCTGCACTATCATTTCCCACTGCAACACAGCGATCTGTTTTTTGACCTTGGCCTGTTGAACGAATCGGAACATTGGGCTTACGAGGCCCTGGTCGTGAAGGGGGATACACCCTGGAATCTGCAGCGGCTGGCGCTGGTGAATATTCTGGAGAATAATTCGGGCGTCGCGGAGAGATATCTGGATATGCTGCAGAAAACAATGTGGCACCGAGCCTGGGCGACGGATCATCGCCAATATCTGCTTGATAGTGGTGATCTATTATCTTCTCCCCACTATCATTATCTGCAAAGCGCGGTGCCGGCAGCTGATTTCCTTGTCTCGCCGATCGAGCCGGAACGATGCCTGGAGGAGTTGCTGAAAACGAGCCGGAATAAGATGGCATACGAATATTTTATGTCCTACTGTCTTCTTGACGGAAAAATCAGTCCATTCATGAAACATCTCTACCTGTTGAATAGTTTTGGCTATACAGAGATGCCGCATCATTTCGAAGAAGCTCTGCTCATTTACCTGCAGATGACCGGCGGCGATAGCAGTTCGTTGCCGAAAGTAAAGGTATCAACCGAGACAACTCGCAAGTTTGCCGATTTCAATCAGATTCTCGAAAAATATGACAAGAACAAAAAAAGAGCATACAATGAGCTCAGAGAAAAGTATGGTGACACCTACTGGTTTTACGCGCTGTACTATTACAAAGAACAATAATATGCTTTGGTGTAAAAAAGGCATTCTGCTGGTGCTGGGCTTTGCTGCGCTGTTGACAATGGGCATAGAATGTACCCCCAAAATGCCCGATCCGCAAGAATGCGACGCCGTCAACCGACACGCGATCATCGAGCCGGACTATGCGGGGATCATTCTACCTCCGAATATCGCGCCGATGAATTTTATCATCCGGGAAGATGGGCGCGCCTATTACGTGTGCATTTCAGCTGAACGAGGCCAGGATATCCGCATTTACAGCCGCTCGCCGGTCATCAAGATCCCGATGAAAGCATGGAAAAATCTGCTGAACATGAATCGGGGCACATCGCTGCAGATCGCTATTTTTGTCCAGGATGACCAGGACAAATGGCGCCGTTTCACTTTAATCGAAAATCGCATTGCCAAAGAGGAGATCACCTCTCACCTGGTCTACCGCATCATACCGCCGCTCTATCAGTACTTTGATAAAATGCACCTCTACCAGCGTGATCTGCGCACTTTTGCGGAGCGCACCATCGCCTTCAATAAATCCATGGGATACAACTGTATCAACTGCCATTCTTTCCACGACTATAATCCCGATCGCATGCTGTTTCACATGCGCGCCGGCGCCGTTGGTACGTCGATGATTCTCCTCTATGATGGTGATGTGTTCAAGATTGACACCAAAACATCCTTCAATCGCGCGACCTCTTATCGATCATGGCATCCGCGTGGCGATGTCGTCGCTTTCGCCTTCAATGACGTGAAACAGCTTTTTCACGCCCTGGGTGAAAACCGCGATGTCTTTGATATCGTCTCTGACCTTCTCGTCTATAACGTCGCGACCAATACCATATCAACCTCGCCCAAAATATCGACCGATGAACGCATGGAGACCTATCCGGAATGGTCTCCGGATGGCCAATACCTCTATTTCTGCAGTGCTCCCGGGATGGACTCTTATGACAAGACCCAACATCCTTATAAACAAATGAAATACGACTTGATGCGCATCGCCTACGACCTTGACAACGACTCATGGGGCGACATCGAACCGGTGCTGCAAGCAAGCGACCTGGACTTGAGCGTCGCCCACGCCAGGTTCTCGCCCGACGGCAACTATATCCTGCTCTGCCTGTCGGAGTATAGCTATTTCCCGCTTTACAGGCCAGAGTCGGATCTGTATCTGCTGGATACGCGCCGCAACAGCCTCAGAAAGGCAGATCCGCTCAACAGCAGCGCGGCGGAGAGCTATCACGCCTGGTCCGAGGATGGTCGCTGGATTGTCTTTAGCAGCAAAAGGCGGGATGGACTCTGCACGGACCTTTATTTCAGCTACTTTGATGGGGAGGGCCATTTCGGCAAACCATTTATTCTGCCGCAAAGAGATCCCGAGCGGCACAGAAAACTTTTCCGAGTCTACAATATTCCCGAGTTCGTCAATGGTCTGGTCAAAGTACGGCCACAGAGATTGATAAGGGCTGCCTGGAGCTCGAAAATCCCGGCGAAACTCGATCCCGGGGTGAGTAAAACGACAAGTCAAATTGAAGTGCCGATGTATGAGCCTTTTCAGTAAGAGTTGCCCCATCCTCTTCACTCCCCTCTAGTCATCATATTTTCTGCCTGTCCGCGTGATATGCCGCAGTGCAGTCTGCACCCATAATTATATAAATATTTTAAAATTAATTTCCCATTTTATGCTTTTTGCTCTATAATATAATATCATGCCTGTGCACCCAAGAGATCAGCAACGATTTGAAATTTGACAATAGCAGACGTTGAATGTCGAAGATAAGCAAGTCATTCGCGAATGATCCTGGCGATCGCTCGGCATTCAGATGGACTAGCCTCATCAAACATTCAGCAGCTTGAAATGCACTGCAATTATGACGTGGAGCAACATGAAATTTTATTTTAAATCGAAACGACCAGTTAGGACGTTCATCATCGCTGTTCTCACTGTCTCTTTGACTCATATTGTCTGCGGTATCAGGTCGCCTCTGTATTGGCCAGCGGATGGGACCACCATCGAAAACTTGAGCTGGAATATCCCGCTGTCAGACAGCAGCTCGGTCCTGCAAAAAGACAACGAAGTGTGGCTATTGCCGATTCCGCCGGATACAGCAGTGGAGACGACGCGGACGCGGCATATTTCGGCCAAAGATGTGCTCCGTCCTGATCTATTCAGAGGCGCCGATCAGGTTGTGCGGCATGATCGTGGCAGCACCATGACCGAGTACTATTGTTTTCGTCAGGACGGCGTCTATGCTCTGGGATACTCGGGAAGAGATTCCACCAGCCTGCATACATTGTACGACCCGCCGCTACTGATCCTGCCAAACAAGCTGGAAAATGTCGATTCTACAGTGATTCATGAAACGACAGTCACCCTTTATGATGCGGCAGCCGATTCATTTCAAACGCAACAAAAAATGCGCATCAGCTTGACCTTGAAAGCGCGCGGATGGGTGCGCTTTGAAAATATAAAGCTGCCCGCTGCATGGGTGAAGATGCGCCTGTCACAGGACGCTGTCATCTCCTACGGCGGCACAGATCTTCGCTTGACCGATGCCATGACGATGGAAAGTGATGTTCTCCTGGTCCAGGATCGAGGGCCGATTCTCGAATGGGGCATTCGGTCGCAGACCACCGATCAGCCGAAAAATGGCTTACCCGTCTATCCGTCAGACAACTTTATTCAAATAACAGTACATCAATTCAATCAACAGGACGTTAATTGAACGACATCAATAAATCAAACAGGAGGTAAAGTCGTGAAAAAGAAGAATACAATATTGTGCATGCTGCTCGCTTTCGTCGCGGTGCCGGTGTGTTCCAGCTTTGCCGCGGTGAGTCTGCTGCAGAGTTTCACCGAGAC
>JAFGJB010000229.1 GCA_016929295.1 Candidatus Zhuqueibacterota bacterium
GAGAAAGGGAGTCAAATCCCAGTAGGCGCTGTTGTGCCTCGAGCGAAAACCGGGACGGCAGAAATTGGAAATTTCATACTGTTCATATCCCGCTTCTGCCAGCATACGCATGGCGATGAGAAACATGTCGCGCTCTTCATCCTCCGCGCATTTTTGCACCTCGCCTCGCTGCAGCATGCGCCAGAGCGGCGTATTGTGCTCCCAGGTGAGTCCGTACGCGGAGATATGCTCGGGTTGCAGCAATGTGGCTGTGCGCAGCGTGCTCGTCCAGCGCTCGAATTGTCCGGGCAGGCCATAGATCAGATCGATGCCGAGGTTGGCAAATCCCGCCGCTCTCGCTGCCCGCATCGCATCCAATGCTTCTGCGGCGGTGTGGCGGCGACCGAGAAATTGCAGGTCCGCATCGTCAAAGGACTGGGCGCCGATGGTCAACCGATGGATGCCCGCCGCTCTCCATCCGGCCAGATGACGGACAGTGCTCCCCGGATTTGCCTCCAGCGAAATCTCGCACTCCGGGGCAAAGCTAAAGGCGCGCTCGAGCTGCTCGAGGATCGCGGCGATTTGCCTCGCCGGGAGCAGCGATGGCGTGCCACCGCCAAAATAGATCGTTGAAAAAGTGTGGTCCCAGTCAGGACCGCTCAGTTCGATCTCGCGCCTCAGCGCCTGCAGAAATGGCTCCAGCAGCTGCAGCTTGGTCTCGGAGTAAAAATCGCAATAGCGGCATTTCGAGCGACAAAAGGGGATATGAATGTAGAGCGCGGCCATCAGCGAATGACATGAAAGAGGCGATGCCAGCGGACAGCTTGCGGAATATGACGCAGCCGCCATTTAACTGTATCGAATGAGAAATAAATGAACATGGCGCGGCCGCCGACATACTCCATGGGCACAAATCCCCAAAAGCGGCTGTCCGAGCTGTTGTCGCGATTGTCGCCCATCATGAAGAGATGGTCCGGCGGCACGACGACCGGACCATAATTCTGCGCCGCCGGCTTTTTGAGCCGCTTGCGAATCGTGTACTGCAGATCCGGCGCGTGTACGCGGTAGTAGCGAAAAGTGGCCTGCTCTTCGGGATCGAATTTTTCCTGCAGGAAATGCTCTTCACCCTCCGGCTTGCCGTTTATGTAAACCGTATTTGTGCGCACTTGGATCGTGTCTCCCGGCAAGCCGACGCAGCGTTTGATATAGTCTATCGAAGTATCGTTCGGGAATTTAAAGATGACGATATCTCCCCGCTGCGGCTGGCGCACAGCGGGCAAACGGAGGGACGGTAATTTCAGCGATGTGCCGGCGATTCCCTCCGGCGTGCGAGCGCCGTAAATGAACTTGTTCACCAGCAAAAAGTCGCCCACCAGCAGGGTGTCTTTCATGGAGCCCGTCGGGATGCGAAACGCTTGCACGACAAAGAGGCGTAAAATCAAGGCGACGATGAGGGCAATCGCCAGCGCCTGCAGGTATTCGGTCAGTGCGCTTTTGCCTTTAGGTTGTGGAGGCTCTATAATGCAATCCTGTAGTTGTGTTTATTTTGGTCAATGTTATCCCAGCCACCTCTTATCGAGATTGATATAAATCGAAATGTGGCCGTTTTAATAAAATATGAACCGCCGAGATCGCCGAGAAACGCCGAGAATGAAAAGATATGGCACGATCGACTCGGCGGGCTCTCTGCATTGCAAATCTGCAACATTGTGTTTTTTTTAGCAAAGTTTAGAGTCAAACATAAAAAAACTAAACACGAATTTCCACAAATTTTGCACGAATTTTCACGAATTCAAAAGTGATTAATTTTTTAATTCGTGGTCATTCGTGTATCATTCGTGAGAATTCGTGTTTTCTTTTTTGGGTTGCGGCCAAAGGCCGCGCCACGACCTCGGCGGTTCAAAAAAAGTTTATCACGAATCTTACATATTTTGCTCAACGGATGACACTAAAGATTCGTCCCCAACGAATCTTGCGATGTATATTGAAAATACTCTCCATTTTGTCCCACGAAAAAAAGATGACGAGCGCCTGGCCGACGATATATTCATCGGGCAATGCTTTCCACATCCGGCTGTCATAGCTGTTGTCGCGATTGTCGCCCATCATGAAAATGTGATCCGGCGGCACGACATACGGCCCCCAGCTGCGCATCTGGTATCGCGGTTCAGCGGCTCTGCGTATGATGTATTGCTGGCCATCCTCTTTGGTGATGCGAAAATAGGAGATATTGCGACTTTCTTCCCGATCCCATTTTGTCTCCAGAAATTCTTCTGTCCCCTCGGCCGCCCCGTTGATATAGAGCCTCGCATCGCGCAGCTCCAGGGTATCGCCGGCCAGAGCGACGCAGCGTTTGATATAGTCGACCGTGATATCGTTCGGAAAACGAAAGACAACGATGTCACCGCGCCTGGGCTCCTTGAAGCCGGGAAGTCGCTTCGATGGTATGGGCAGGCTTTTGACGAACAGCTTGGTGGGCGTATTGATGCCGTAGATGAATTTATTCACCAATAAAAAGTCACCAATCAGCAGCGTATCCTTCATAGAGCCGGTGGGGATGCGATAGGATTGGATGACGAGCGCCCGTATGATCAGCGCGGCGATGAGAGCCACGCCGATGGATTCAAAAAATTCGCGTGTCTTGTTTTTTTTCACTCCGAGTCCTGTCTTATTTGTTAAGTCCATTGCAGTTTTCTAAAGCGCGCGAGGGACACTCGCAGACCGATCCAAAAAACGAGGAAAACATAGATAAAAAATAGCAGAAAAGCAACCATTTGCTGACCAAGCAGTTCTCCGGCCATGATGATGCTCATGCCAATGGCGCCGACGGCCAGGACAATAAAAGTCGATGAATAGGCGCCCAGCGCATTCGTCATATAGCGCGGATCGCTCCAGGCATAATTGGTCGTGAAAACAGCGACCACGCTGCCGGTCACTGCGCCGCACAACACGAAAGAGAGATGCTCTGCGATCGCCAGAGCGGCGCCGGGCACCGCTGTCCCGGTTTTGTATGCTGTTATCAGGCAGGCGACGATGGTGAACGGCGCGATGAGCAACAGCGCTCTGACGATCTTGGTCATCAGCACCGACGTCAGAGAGACGGGCGCCTGCAACACATACTGCAGCGACAAGCGTTCGAGCGGCAGACCTTGGCGCGCCAGCGTCGACGAGGCGATCAATGTCAGAATGGTCAGAGGCATATACGACATGAACAGGCCAACTGTTCCTGGATTTCCGACGTCGGCGCTCGTCACAAATGGCGATACCAGGAGCATGGCGCCGAGCAGAAGGCTGCTGTGCAGCAGTCTGCTATCTCGCCTGGTCACTTGCATATCCTTGCGCAGCATGGCCAATGCCGGCCGGAGAAACGACCGGGTGCCGATATCTCGCGCGGTCTTGGAGATTCGGCCGGCATCCATACGAATATCTTTGTGATCCAGTCTCACTCGCCAGACGATCGCAAGGCAGGCGAGCGCTGCGGCAGAAAGGAGAAGCGCCGCCAGATTCAATCCCACCGTTTGCCATTGAGCGAGAGTTGCCGCATACAGGCTGTTGACAAGCCAATCCGACGGCAGCGGCCCGGGCGCAGACCAGGCGGCAAAATCGCGCACAGCTTGTGGCTGAAAGTCGGGCGATGCAGGATTGAGACGGGAGAGGCGCACGAGCTGCAATCCCGCCCAGGTGACGACGATGAATAGTCCCAGAATCAGCGTCGCCAGACGGCGCATTTTGACGACGGAGAACAGACGAGCCAGGGCAAAGGCGACAATGGCGCTAAGTCCCGTCGGAATAAAGATGAACAGCAGCGACGCGATCAGCATGATGGCGAAAATCGACGGTGCGGCGCCCAGCGCCAGGCACATGGAGACGAGCAGCGGCAGACCAACGGCCACATACATGCCCACAGTGCCGAGCGTCACCTGGACGAACTTGGCCAAAAATATCGTCCGCTTATTTATCGGCAGCGCCCTGAGCAGCGACAGATCCGGCGCGAGGAAAAAGTGATGCATGACGCTCGGCAGGCTGGTCAAGCAGAGGAGCACCAGGACGGCGAAAAAAGAGGTGGCGACAAAACGGACCACAAAAGTGGCCCCCATGGTCGGGATGTGCATCCAAACTGAAAACAGATCGACCGTTTGTGACATGATGAGAAAAGGAAAAAACGCGAGTCCCAGAAGAGTCAGGAGTGCTCTTTTCTTTTTGACGAGTTTGCCGCGAAAGTTGGCAAAGAGCGTTCGAAACACATTTTTCAGCAGCAGCGGCAGCATCAGGCATCCTGCAAAAATTCATCGATCTTGGAGGAATAGATTTCGCCGGTCAATTTGAGAAACAGATCTTCCAACGACAGCCCGCTGCCATATTGTACGCGCAGCCTGTCCAGGGCGCCGATGGCGCACAGTTTCCCCTTGTTGATGATAGCGATGCGATCGCACATCGTCTCAGCGACTTCCAGTATGTGCGTCGTCATGAAGACGGTCACACCTTTCCTGACGAGGCCGCGGAGGATGTCCTTGAGATGTCGCGCCGCCTTGGGATCGAGTGCGGCCGTGGGTTCGTCGAGGAATAAGATTTTCGGTTGATGGACGAGCGCTGCGATCAGCGACACTTTTTTCTTCATGCCGCCGGACAAATCTTCGATCAAATCGTGCTGCCGTTCGCTCAACTCGAATATGTCGAACAGCTGCCGGGCGCGCGCCTTGCCCTGATCGGGTGCACCATAAATATCAAGGATGAACTGGATGAACTCGTTTGGCGTCAGCTTTTCGTAGAGGTTGGGTTGCTCCGGCGCATAGCCAAATTGCCGCTTGGCTGCCAGAGGCTCGTCCCGCATCGAGATGCCGTTCAGCTGCACAGTTCCCTCATCCGGCGTCAGCAGGCCGGTCATCATCTTGAGGGTGGTCGTCTTGCCGGCCCCATTCGGTCCCAGGAAGATGAACAGTTCGTCGCCCACCTCGAGGTCGAGGTGATCGACCGCCACCACATTGTCAAAGGATTTTGTCAAACCGGATATTTTGATCATCGCCTGACGCCTAATCCACTTTGAGAATCGCCAAAAACGCTTCCTGAGGAATATCCACTTTGCCGAGCTGCTTCATGCGTTTTTTGCCCTCTTTTTGTTTTTCGAGCAGCTTGCGTTTGCGGGTGATGTCGCCGCCATAGCACTTGGCCGTGACGTTTTTGCGCAGTGCGCTCACGGTCTCGCGCGCGATGACACGGCTGCCGATGGAGGCCTGGATGGCGATCTGGAACATCTGGCGCGGAATGAGCTCTTTCAATTTGAC
>JAFGJB010000230.1 GCA_016929295.1 Candidatus Zhuqueibacterota bacterium
CGATTCGACCAGGATGCCATGTTTGACATTGAGGAAATGACAGTGACGAATGGTATTGTTGCTGCCCTCGATCGACGCACCTGAACATGATTTGTCGACCCAATCTTTTTGCGTCCATGGGGAGCTATCGAGCACCGAATAGGCTATACAGTTTTCAACGATTATTTCAGCGGCGTTGCGGTTGATCTTCACCAATGTCGTTTTTGCATACTCTGGGGCGGCCTCCGGACTGATGATCACCTCTGCAAGTTTCCATTTCGTGGCAGCATCAAATGTGACACTACGGCAGGAGGGTCGATGATCTTTGTAGGCCGATATGGTGATGAACAGCGAATTGTTACCCCTGATGACAGGTGCTCCATGGTGGCCGTTGAGCAGGAGCAGGGAGTCTCCGCCCGACAAGGCCTTGCGCTGTCGAAACACCTCTTCGAGCGTGTCCCAGGGATGATGAAGGTCGCCAGCATTGTTGATGTTGCCAGCGACGGGATCAACGTAAAAAGTTGTTGCCATACCAGCCGAAAGAGTGATCAAGATGATCAATAGTGCGCGCATTGCATCACACCTTTAAAAAGATTTTCTTTTTGAATAAAAACAGCAACAACAGCCATTTCACGATCAAGACGCACAGCGCCCAAAAGAGCGGCTTGACAGCGCCCAAATAATCAATAAAGCCGTGGACAAAAATATCGACGATGCTGCCAAAATCAAACAGTCTCTGGGCGACATAGATGGTGATCGGATTCATGCCAATGACGATGAAGGGGAACGCCCATTTCTGCCAGCCACGGATATCGATCAGCCAGAAGAACAGCGCCAGCAGCAACAGACTCCAGCCGCCGGCGTACAGCACATACGAGCTTGACCAGAGCAGCTTGTTGATCGGAAAAGCAATATGCCATAACAGACCGGCACAGAGGCATGCCGCACCGCCGGCCGCCAGATAGATCACTTTTTTCCGCGGCGCCCACGTCGTGCGCAATACATGGCCGGCTAATACGCCCAGGAGCGCCGTCGAGATGGCCGGCAGCGTACTCAGCAAGCCTTCATTGTCGCCGAATTCAAAGCAGCAGAATCGTCCCGGCAAGAGCAGACGATCTATGTATGAAGCGAGATTTCCTTCCGGAGTCAGGACGCCCCTGCCGTATCCGGGCACCGGCGCCAGCGCCATGAGCGCCCAGTAGAACAGCAGGATGCCGATGGCCCATAGCGCCTGCGTTCGCGGCCGGCGCGCATGCAGCACAATCAGGGCGGCGAAAAAATAGCAAATGGCAAAACGCTGCAGCACGCCGGCATAGCGAAAGGAGCTGAAATCAAAATCTAACAGGCCATTGAAGATCAAGCCGAGCAGCAAGAGTGACAAGCTTCTTTTCACGACCTTGCCATACAATCTGTTTTTCGCGACGCCGCTTTCGAGCTTGCTGATCAACGACAAGGCCATTGATGTGCCCATGAGGAAGAGAAAAAGGGGAAAGATGAGGTCATAAAAGGTAAAGCCGTTCCACTCTGTGTGCTGCAACTGCCGGCCGAGTGACAGAAAAAACGGCGTGCCGATTAACGTGAAAAGTGCCGCAAAGATGCTGTCGCCGCCGATGATCCAGAACATGTCAAATCCGCGCAGGGCGTCGACCGAAGCCAGGCGTTTTTTTAGGAGCTGATTTTTGTCGTTCATAGTCATCTCACTGGCTGCCCGCGCCCTTGACATTCATCCGCATCGCATAGAGGCCATCCATTGCGGTGACGAAAAGGGTGCGCCCATCTTTGCCGCCAAAGCAGACATTGGCCGTCCAGCCCGCGCCGGTAGCGATCTGTTCTATCTGCTCGCCGTCCGCGTTGAAGACGGTGACGCCTTGCCGGTTGGTCAGATAGACATTCCCCAGTTCGTCCAGCGTCAGGCCGTCCGAGCCCATAGTGCAGAACAGCTTTTTGTCTTTCAGCTGTCCGTTCTTTCCTATGGAATAGGAGTAGGTTTTGCTGTCGCCAATGTCGGTCACGTAGAGCTTTTTGCCATCCGGCGTGCCGATGAGGCCATTGGGCTGGACGAGGTCATCGATGACGAGAGCGACTTTTTTCTGATGTGGCGTGAGGTAATAGACTCCCTGCACCTCCAGCTTTTCCTGGTCGCGGCGCCAATACGATCGTTTGTAATAGGGATCGGAAAAATAGACGCCGCCGCGCGGGGTGATCCAGAGATCATTGGGACCATTGAGCAGTTTGCCCTGGAGATCCTTGATGATCACCTGGACGTTTTTATCAGGATCAATGATCCACAATTGATTCTGTTCGTCCGCGCACGCCCACAGGTTGTCTTTTTGATCAAAGCACAGGCCATTGGCCCTGCCGCACGGCATCATGAAGGTCTTGAGCTCATTCTGCGTCGTCCAGATGAGGATCCGGTCGTTCGGCTGATCAGTGAAATAGACATCCCCTTTCGAATTGGCCGCCGGGCCTTCGGTGAAGGCAAAGCCGGTCGCGATCTTGAGCAGTTTAGCGCCCGGCGCGATGATATCTCCGGCCATGAGTGGCGCGGCAATCGCAAAACAAAGAAAGAGGATCGAATGGATAAGATAATTTCGCATGGAATTCTCCCTATTACAAGGCGACAACATTGTGTTTTTTTAGCAAAGTTTTGAGTCAAACAAAAAGAAAACTAAACACGGATTTCCACAGATTTTCGAATTTTCACGAATTCAAAATGATTGATTTTCTCATTCGTGGCCATTTGTGTATCATTCGTGAAAATTCGTGTTTCCTTTTGGGTTGCGGCCGAAGGCCGCGCCAAGTGAATTGCAGGGTTCATTTTTAGAGTGAAAATATGCATTGATTCAATCCATCTCTTGTATCCGAATGTTGCGCCACATCACCTGGTAGACATCCGGACGATCGCCGATGCTGTGCACCTGCAAGCCGATGACGCCCTCGTGGGTCATGTCATCTTTAAAGTCCGAGCAGGGGACGTCGTTCACCCAGGTTTGAATGTGATTTCCCTGGCATCGAATGCGATATCTATTCCATTCTCCATCTATAAATGCGCGGCTCGCGTCGGCTTGTCCGCGGATGTCCTGCAAAAAATAAGCTCGTCGCGCCTCGTCATAGACGCCGCCAGAGGCGCCGTTCTCCGCCGTCGCAATCTCGACCTGATAGCCGTAGACGCGATCTTTGGGGTGCCTGTGCGCGATCGGCGCACCCTCGCGATCCTGGAAGATGAATTCGATGTCGTCTTGTGCGATGATGCTGCGGAACTGGACGCCGGAATTGAGTCGGGGATCACATTTCACTTCGAACTCGAGGATGAAATCGCCGTACGTTTTTTC